>JBNMHA010000023.1:0-27676 GCA_050872545.1 Spirochaetales bacterium
CAAGATACTCTTTATGTGAATAAAGACATTCTTTTCAGAACTCATACATCTCCGGTACAGGCCAGAACAATGCAGAAAATGCATCCGGAACCGGTTCGCATAATTTGTCCGGGGCGAGTTTTCAGACGAGATGCGATAGACCCGACACATTCGCCGCAATTTCATCAAATTGAAGGTTTGCTTGTCGACCGTGGCGTAAAGTTTTCCGATTTAATCGGAATATTGGAAATATTTGCGAAAAAACTTTTTGGTGGCGACAGAAAAATTCGTTTGCGTCCGTCGTTTTTCCCATTTACGGAACCTTCGGCGGAAGTTGATGTCAGCTGTATTTTCTGTAATGGAAAAGGCTGTCCTTTTTGCAAAGGTTCAGGCTGGCTTGAAGTTTTAGGCTCCGGTGCGGTACATCCTAATGTTCTGAGAATGGGCGGATATGACCCGGAAGAATTTACAGGATATGCATTTGGAATGGGCTTAGAACGTATTACAGAGTTAGTTTATCAAATTAACGATATTCGTTATTTCTTTGAGAATGACGTAAGATTTCTTAAACAGTTTAAATAAAAAAAGGAGAAACATTTAATGCTAGTTTCTTTGGAATGGTTGCGTGAAATTACTACAATAAAAAATACAGATGAGGAAATAATTGAAAATGTTCCTCAAAATGGGTTGGAAATAGAGTCTGTTAGTAAAACAGGAATCGGCAAGCAAAATGTTGTTGTCGGTGAAATACTTGATAAACAGCAGCATCCGGAAAATCAAAAATTATATTTGACAAATGTCGATTGCGGGGAATTTGGGAAAAAGCAGATTATTACGGATTTGGCGTGCGTAAATGCAGGAGATAAAGTTTTAACAGCTTTGGACGGTGTTGTTTTGGCAGACGGAAAAACTGTTAAGTGTGTTGATTTTAAAGGTACGGAAAGCTGTGGCTGTTTTGTAAGCTGGGAAATGCTTGGGTTTTCTTTTAAATCTCCAGATCCGATTTTTATAGAACATTCTGTAGAAAACGGAACGCCTTATTATGATATTCTGCCGTTCAATGATACTTTGATAGATATTGAATTAACAGCAAATCGTGGCGATTGTCTTGGCATGAAAGGAATTGCTACTGATATAAAAGCTCGTTTTGATGCAGATTTAGTTCCTTTTGATTACTCTTACAAACAAATTGCAGCTAAAATTGAAAATGAAGCGGAAATTGACATTCAAACCGAAGATTGTTTTCGTTACTGTGGTGCTGTTATAAAGAATGTAAAGCTTGAGCCGTCTCCGATGTGGATGCAGTTGCGTCTTATAAAAGCCGGTATTCGCCCGATTAACAATGTCGTTGATATTACCAATTACATTTTATATGAAATGAATCAACCGCTTCATGCATTTGATTACGATAAACTATGTTCTGTAAACGGAAAAAAGAAAATTATCATCCGAAATGCAGCTGAAAATGAAAAAATTGTAACTCTTGACGGTATTGAACGAAAATTAGAACCCGTTGATATTGTGATAGCTGATTCAAACTGCGGTCAGTGTCTTGCAGGAGTGATGGGCGGAGAAAATAGTGAAGTTACCGATGCGACAGTCAATGTTTTTCTTGAATCAGCGTTTTTTCGCCCGGTAAATATTCGCAAGACGTCACGAAGATTGGGACTTCGTTCGGAAGCTTCTTATCGTTATGAGCGAGAGATTGATTTAAAAAATGTAGATTTGGCTTTAAAACGAGCTTTATATTACTTTGATAAGTTAAATGTCGGTGAAATTTGTGCCGGAATTGCAGATGTTTATCCGCATAAATATGAAGAAAAAGTGATAAAAACAAGTACTTCTTGGATTAACGGAAAATTAGGAACTGAATTGTCTTCGGTAGAAATAAAGAATATCCTCGAAAAATTGTTGTTTCAAGTTGATGTTAAAAATGATGAACTTGAAATTACAGTTCCGGCATCTCGAAACGATGTTTCCATTAAAGAGGATGTTGCAGAAGAAGTTGCAAGAATTTACGGCTACAATAAAATTGTTCCTACTTATTATCCACCAAAAAATGCCGGAGTGCGTACTGCAGAACAAAAAAATACAAGAAAGCTTCATTCTGTAATGATAAACTGCGGTCTTTCTGAAATAAAAAACTTTAGTTTTGTCGGTAAATCTTTGTTCGATAAAATGAAGCTTCCGGAAAATCATTACTTTAGGAATTCTGTGATGCTTCAAGTTCCGTTGACAGAAGATTGGGCTGGAATGAGAAACAGTTTGATTCCCGGCATAATAAGAACTGTGGCTTTTAATGTTACTCGTCAAAACAAAAATTTGGCGTTGTTTGAGATAGGAAATATCAGTATTCCTTCCGATGAACTTTTACCTCATGAATATAAATATGTGGGAATAGCTCTTGCAGGAAATAAGTTTGATAAGTCTTTTTGTCAAGATGCTGTTAAATATGACTTTTATGATTTAAAAGGCTGTTTTGATAATATTTTTGAACAGTTTAATGTGGAAGTTTCTTATAAACCGATAAATGAATGTTTTTTTCAAACATATCAGCAAGCTGAAATAATTTTGAACGGTAAGCGAGTAGGAATACTGGGAAAACTTCATCCGGAAATTGCCAACAAGTTTGATATTGATGTGGATACGTTTATTGGTGAGATTGATACATCAGTTCTTTTCACTGCTTCTTCGGACAACATTGTATTTACCGAGATACCGAAATTTCCATCTTCGGAAAGAGATATTGCAGTCGTTTTGAAAGATGATGTGTTGATTGATTCTGTATTCTCAACTATTAAGGAATTAAATATTCCTATTCTACAAAATGTTAAAGTCTTTGATATTTATAAAGGTGATAAAGTTGCAAAAGGTTCTTATTCTGCTGCAATAAAACTTTTATTTAACAAAGTGACTTCAACACTTAAAGATACTGAAGTGGATGCTGCAACAAATGAAATCTTGGAAGCTTTAAACAGCAAATTAGGCGCAGTTTTGAGGTAATTTAGTGTCAGAACAAGTATTTTTTATTTCAATGGAAGGAAGAAGTGATTTCTTTATTGAAAATTTTCAGGTAAGGGAAGATGTTCCATTGCCAGTACTAGCTTCTTCCGAATCATTATCAAAAGAAGATATTACAGCAGATAATATTATTTTAGGAATGTTTCGCGTTATACGAGATAACCAAAATGATGAAAATATTGATTATTATCGTGATTTTATCTACACAGTAAAGCCTGATGTTGATGCTCAATTAACCGGTGCCGCTTTAGAAGCAGAAAACAACGGTGATTATGCAGATGCTATTGATATATATACCGGGCTGCTGCGATTGAATCCTGAATCTCCAGAACACATTCTGAATATTGCAGTTTGCTATAATGAATATTCTCTTTATTTGTTCGATAAGGGCAAAGAAGAGATTGCGCTGCAAATGGAAGAGCAGGCTTTTTCGTTTTTTAAAATACTTGATGAATTGGCTGAAAAAAATGATCGAATTTATTATTACTTAGGACGATTTTATTTAAGCAAGGAAAACTACGAGAAATCAATTGAGTATTTCAAAGAATTTATCAGTCTTACTGATGATGAAGAACGAAAGAAAGAAGTTTTGGATGCACTGAAAATGGTTCAATCTTTAGGTGTCTTAAATGAAGATTATCGTTATGCACAAGAACTTGTAGAAGCTGATAAGGATGAAGCGGCACTTGAAAGTATTGATAAATTTATAAAGAAGTATCCGGCAAATTGGAATGGTTATTTTTTAAAAGGTTTCATATTGAGAAAACTTGAGAAATATGAAGAGGCTATTATAAATTTTCAAAAAGCATTGAATTTTAATGGTAATGAAGTCGATTTATATAACGAGCTTGGTCTTTGTTATATGAATTTGGGAAATTATAATAAATCAGAATTGTATTTTGCAAAAGCTTTGAGATACAGTTCCGAAGATATTTCAATTTATTACAATTTGGCTGTTCTTGCATATAATAGAAAAAATATAAAAGAAGCATTGAAATATTGTGAAATTATAAATGAATTTAGCCCGGATGATTTAAAAGCAAAGGACTTAGTCAATCTTATTAAAAATAATGGAGAATGAAATGCTTTATAATCAAATTGTGCCTGAAGAAAAAATTGAGAAGTTAAAGAAAAAAAATATCATCAGTGATAATGATAAAGTAAGTCTGTTTTTTGATAATTCAACTTTTTTAACTGCTAAAAGAGGAATTGTTTGTACAGAAAAAACTTTAATTTGTTTTAATGCAAAGACTATTGAGAAATACAATTATGAAGATATTGACTCTTTAGTTTTTGAAGAAGTTGATAAAGAAAGCTATACTTATAAAATATTGCTAAAACTAAAAAATAATGAATTAAAAGATATTACTCCAAAATCGGCATCTAATGATGAAATGAAATTGATTGTTGATATTTTTAATAAAAACATTTTGCACAGATAAAACAAAAATCTAAATCCTATTTGACAGTATAAATCAGATAGAATATATTGAAGCTAATAATCTTAATATTATAGAGGTAAAAAATGAAATCAGAGTGGGTAAACCCTTTTATTTCAAATGCTATAGACGTTTTTGAACAAATGGCTAATATTAATTTGGAAAGAAGCGATTTAAGCCTAAAAGAAGATCCAACACCGTCTAATGAAATTTCTATTATTGTAGGAATTGCTGGTTTTATCCAAGGACAGGTTGTATATAGCTTAAAACTTCATACGGCACAGAGAATCGCACAAGCAATGGCACCTAAAACTATTTCTAAAATAGATAATGAGTTTATAGAGTCTTCTATTGCAGAATTAGCAAATATTATAACAGGAAGAACTACTATTCAGTTATCTGGTCAAGATAAAGTTTTGCATATAACACCTCCTACTATTATTCTTGGACGTGACTTTTCTATCAGTTTCGTAAAATTGAAAACAATATCAGTAAATCTATCTTCTCGTTTTGGTACATTGGAAGTCAATATTGCAATCAAAGAGAGTGAGTAAGGGCTTCTTTTGTGGAGAAAAATAAAAATAGTTTTCATTCAAATATCTTTTTTCTGGTTCCTCTGTACTTAACTATAGTCTGGGGAGCCGGATCATTTATTTCTGCTTTTTTCATTAATTATAAGTATATTGGAAATGGTTTTGTAGTATTTTCATCTCTATGCAAAATTGCAATGTCATTTCTGATTTTTGTGTTGGGAAAACGTTTTTTCTTTTCCGAAAAAAAAATGATTCTACTGCATTCTATAAAAAATTTTGTTCTTTTGTTGGTTATGGAATTGTAATTACATACGTTTTCTATTCTTTTCCGAGAATTGTAGCTGAATTTTATGAACAAGAAAATAATCAGCTTTATATTTTAATAGATTTCATTACAGTTTTGCTCCTCACTTCATTACCGACAGTTTTATATATTTTTCTTAGAACAACTAAAACTAAGCAAGCAATAGGTTGGTATTCTCAAAAGGATTTTGAATACGAACTGAAGATGAAGAAAGATAAAGCGTTTAAAAAGAAAGAAGTTGCTAGATTAAAGAAAGAGCGAAACTTTTTTCAAAACTTGTGGTACGATTGGATTGATATCATTTTACAGGCAGTTTTAATTGTAATGTTAATCAATCAATTTCTGTTTCAAATGTATGTGATTCCTTCAGAATCTATGGTACCGACCTTTTTGAAAGGCGATATGGTAGTGGTTGATAAATTTATATATGGTTCACAAATACCGCTGACTAAATGGAAAATACCTTCATTTTTTACACCTAAGACTGGCGATGTGGTTGTTTATCTGAATCCTGAAACTTATGATAAAGAATCTGATGTTTACTTTAAAAATGTATTTGCGCGAATTTTTCAACCTTTTTTATACAGATTGTCCTTTACTAAGATTGATATAGACAAAAAAGAAAACGGAGATCCTAAAGAACGTTTTATTGTAAAACGAATGATTGCCGGAAAAGGTGAGAAAATTTGTATTTTGAATAATGAAGTTTATAAAAAAAGAGAAAATCAAAAATGGGAAAAAATGTCAGCTATATCAAAAGAATATGGCTGCGTTGATTTGTATTATGAAGATAATGCTGGTATGGATGCCCAAAAAATGACAAAAGAAATCAGAATGCTTTTAAATGAAGCTAATGAATGTTTCTCAAAAAAAATGGTAGATAAAGCGGATTTAACTACTAACTTAAAAAGAGAAAAAAATATTTTATTATCGTATCTCAGTAGTGAAGGCGACTTGTCTATATTTAAAAATAAGATTTTCGATTTTTTGTCTAAAAACAAATTGTACTTTGAACAATTGAAGAATTCCGTAATTATTCCATTTTTTATAAATTCTGAAAAAGCATATTACCAGTTAACAGAAAACGATTACAAAGAAAATGAGGCTAAATTAAAACACGGACTTGAAAACTATGATTTTATTGCTGTTTATCGTGTGTTGGCTAATGTTTATGAAGAACTTAAAAATATTAGCACTGTTTCTGATTCTGCAATTCGCGATGAAGTTTTCTATTCTGATGATGAATCACCATATACGAATTATATGAAATCATTGAATGTGATTCATAAAACAGAAGTTTTAGCATTATTAAATGCTTTCTTGAAAATCGGAAAAGTTGACATTCAATCTGTAGATGAAAATAATTTGAAAGTGCTGAAATATTTATCAATTTACATCGATGGCTTTGAAATGGTTTCCAGATCAACTTCATGGGATACACCTGAATTCTATTCTTTCTTTGAATTGAGTCAATTTCCTGATTACCCGGCAGATAATTTCTTTGGTAAGGATGAATATTTCCTTTTAGGTGACAATCGTTATAATTCTTTAGACTGTAGATTTGGAGTTGGGCAAAATACTTTTTATTTGGATTCTGATGATAATGGTCTTTTTGCAAAAAAAGTTAAATTATCTTGGGATGCTCACACTATAAATGAAAACTTTATTTTAGGAAAAGCCAGAGTAACTTATTTTCCTTTTAACAGAATGGGGATTATTAAATAAAATGAGTACTTATCATTATAAGAAAAAGATTGAAAAAGGAAAAATTCTCAGAGAAATTCTTTTAATTTACTGCATAATTGTTTTGTTTGTTTTATTGTTCAATTCACTTTTGCTTCAAGCTTTTAAAATCCCTACAAATTCTATGGAACCTTCTTTAAAAGAAGGAGTAAGAATCTTAGTTGATAAATTCTCAATTGGTCCTAAATATCCTTTAACTAATAAACGTGTTTTTGATGCGACGGAATCACAAGTTAGAAGAGGAGATATAATAGCGTTTTATTCAAATGAATATTACAATAAAGGTGCATTTTACAGATCTGTCTCAACATTTCTTTATACTATCAGTTTTACTTTGGTAGATATTCCGTCTTTGACTAAACATTATGATTCTTCTGTTTATGTGAAAAGAGTTGTGGGTGTTCCCGGTGATAAAATAAGATTTCGTCTGATAAATGATGAAGTTATTTTAACAATTAACGGCATTCCGGAAAAAGAAATAATTCCGGAAAAATACCAAATTGTCAAAGAAACCAGAGCTAATTCAAAGTTGCTGACAACAATGATTATTCAAAATGAATATATATTGAAAGATAATGAATATTATGTTTTAGGCGATAACAGAATTTCATCTTCTGATTCAAGAATATGGGGCAGTGTGAAAAAAGACCAAATACTCGGTAAAGTGATTTTTAAATATTGGCCTTTGGATACATTCGGAGTTGCAAGATAGAATCAGAAATTAATCATTTGTACATTCATATACCGTTTTGTTATTCAAAGTGTCACTACTGTGCTTTTTATTCTCAATTGGATATTTCAAATAGTTTGCAGAATGAATACTTTACTGCATTAAAAAAAGAACTGACTTTTTATACAAATAAGTATCTAATAAAACCAAAAACTATTTATATCGGCGGCGGTAATCCGGGATGTGTGCCGATTTTATTAAATCAGATTCTTTTGTTACTAAATGATACTTTTGATTTGCAAGAAATAAGCGAATTCACTGTAGAATGCAATCCGGCAAACGTAAATGAAGAATTTGTATCATGCTTGAAAAATAATTCAGTTTCACGCGTATCTTTAGGCATTCAAACATTTGATGAAAGAGCATTGCTGAAAATAAATAGGGTAAGGCAGAGTAATAAGAGCGTAGAAAATGCATTGGATTTATTGTGCGAACTGAATAATGTATCAATTGACTTAATAAATGGTTTGCCTGATGTTAATCTTGATAATGAACTTGAGTTTCTTGATAAATACCTAAAATCGTACAGTAATTTGAATCACATTTCATTTTATGATTTAACAATTGATGAAAATTCTTATTTTTATCTCCACAAGAATGACTTTTCATTTCCAGAAGATGATGAAAAATTTATTTTTGAACAACGCATAAGCAAACTTTTAGCAGACAATAATTTTATTAGATATGAAATATCTAACTGGATGCGTAATTTTCAAATGTCACGTCATAATTTGGCATATTGGAATTATGAAAATTATCTTGGAATCGGAACATCCGCTCATAGCAAAATAGAAAAATTAAAAATTGAAAATAAGCCAAACATAACTAATTATATCAGCGGAACTGACATTGCAGATTCTTATTATTTGACAGACAAGGAAACTCTTGAAGAATTATTGTTGATGGGACTTAGAACGATATATGGAATTGCCAAAGAAACTTTGCGGAAGATGTGTGGAAATGCAGAAAACTTTAATAAATTAATTTCATTCTTATCTGACAAAAATTTTCTTGATACAAATATAAAAGATAGAATTGCATTAAATGACAAGGGAAGATTAATTTTGGATACTGTTTTGGTTGAATTGTTTGATATTTTGGATTCATTTTGATGAATGTTGAATATAAGTAGACATAATATATATTATCGGAAATTATATCTTTGCTTTAAATTGATTATGAATTATGATATAAAACTTTCATGACAAACAAAAATGATGATTATGATTATATAAAGTTATTTTCCTACCTTGATGATTTGAATTTATCTGCAAATGCTGAACTGGCAAATAAATATAAAGAAATTATCGAGTATCAATTTACGCATTTTATTCCGGCTGTAAGATTTGATTCTGCACTTTTTCTTTATCAATTAGCACTTATAAAGCAACCGCAGAATATTTTGGAAATTGGTTTTGGTTCTGGAGTTTCTGCATATTTTATCAATAAGCCGCTGCTTACTTCACCAAAATCTTTTATTACTTTGGAAAAAGATGAAGCTAGATACGAACGTGGAATTAATGTATTAAAAACATTTAATATGGAAAATGTTACTCTTTTGAAAAGAGACGCATTTGAGTTTTTGCAGGATTGCCGTGAGAAATTTGATTATATATTCTTAGATGCCGGCAAAAAAGATTATATAACTTACTTGCCTATAATTAATAATTTAATGTCTCAAGGCGGCTTTTTAATATGCGATAATACGTTTTTCAATGGAAAAGTTGCAGTAAATGAAGAAAATTTAACAAAATCTTATGTAAAGAGTGTTCCTTTATTGAAAGAATTTAACATGGCACTCGCAAAATCAGATTTATACAATACAAGTTATTTCTGGATTGGCGACGGAATGTCTCTTTCTGTAAGAAAATAAGGAGATTTGATGACCGGTATATGCAATTATAAACAGAAAAAAATGGTCGCTTTCTTTTACAAAATGTTCTGCATTTTATTATTGCTTTTCATTATAGTTATCGAAGGTCTTTTTTTGTGTTTTATTTTCAGAGATCCTTTTAGGTTTTACTTCCTGTTCTCAAAGCATATTTTGAAATTCATTTTTCTGTTGCTGACCGGCTTTTTTCTGTATTGTCTTAATTATCAAATAATCGGAATGCGCGTATCTTTCAATGCCTTTATTATTTATATCAGTAATAATTTACTTAAAGATTTCAATATGAAAGGATTGGAAATTGTTTATTTCTTTGTGTTTGTTTACTTTGTGCTGACTTTTATGTACCAATGTTTTTGTTTAAGGCACAATCTTACCAGAAGAAGCATTTTTAATATTATATACGGCACTCTAACTTCTGTTATGATGTGGCTTTTTTTGATAACGACTTATAATTTTATGATTGAAAAATTTAATATAAGTTTTTCTCAACTGCATGTTATTGATACCCTGTTTTTCTTTGTTATTATTTTGGTGCATCATATCCAGAAGACGCTGTTTGTTTTTTTGAACTTAAAACTGGAACATAAATATTATAATTTTTACTATCATTCTGTTCCCTATTTACTGTCCGATTCTATTTTTATCTATTTCTCAATGATTTTAGGTAGCGTATATCAGTCAATCGGAATTTTAAATATGAGTTTTTTTATAATTTTTCTGGCATTTGCATTTCTTATAATAAAGATAATCAGTGAAAATATTGCAAGCAGTGCACGTTTTTATTCTATTTGTTCTTTTATCGATTCTGATTTTTTCCAAAACAATAAAAACTATTTTGATGTACCGCAAATGATTGGAAAAAAATACGATTTCTTGAATGAGGAACTTCCCGACTCTGTTTTGGTTATTGCGGTTACTCCGGATTCTGCTGATAAGAATTTTGTTTTTGATGGTGAAATTCCGATTAACAAGCGATTCTTTTTGTATCGCAAGAAATTCTTTTGTTCTGTTTTAAAATCAAAAGATGAAATTAACAGTACAATTCTTGCATTTGAAGATTTTTTTCATGGTAATGTACGTTTCTCTTTTTGCACAATCAGTGCAGATAAACTAAGGCGGCTACCTATTGACTATATTTTCAGTATTCTCATACATAAGCTGAAGCTTAAAAGACGAATAAAAGAAAACATGATTGTTGTAAGTAATAATTACATTGCACTTTGATTTGAATTTTGGATTTTTACATGAATGCGTTAAACGAACTTTTAATTTTAAACAGAACTGCTCTTTTTATAAAGCAGTTAATAGAAGAACCGACTGAAGTTATAATGATTTACTCACCTTTAATTAAGGAAAATCTTTCTTTTGCTTCCGGCAGAATTGATTATTTATATCGTATTATTAATACAAATAAGATGAAGAACTTGCATAAGATTTTTTCTGCTGTGATTAAAAGATTAATTGAGATAATAAATTTTATTTTAAACGAAAAAAGCGTATTGAAATATTTTCATGCTAAATCACTTAACAATACTTTAAATACACTGGTTGAATATTACGAAAATATTTCAAATAAGAATTGTGATTATCAGCAAATTGATTTGAGCAATAACTATATTAATGAAAGTGAATATGGTCTTCTTCTTAATCAAATGAGTGATAAATGAAAGATTTTAAAGATATATTTGAGAAATGGGAACGAGAAAATCCAAATTTTGACTATGAAAAAAACTTGTTGAATAAAAACGAGAACTGCTATTATTCCGAAACAGATTTTTCATCAAAAAAGAAATCTTTGTCAAAAACTATATCAATAGATTTGCACGGACTGACACGTTATGACGCAATAGCAAAAACAGAAGCGTTATTGCACCAGTTATAAAAATGCGTCAGATGTTAAAATTTGCATAATTCACGGAGCCGGTATTCATTCAAAAGAAGAACCTGTTTTAAAGAAAGCTGTTAATGCATATTTGAAAAATTGTCCGTTTGTAAGGTATTTCAGACCCGGAAGAGATAATGAAGGAGGCTGTGGTGTCACGATTGTGTTTCTTAAAGCATGTAGGTAAATTATCTAAATATTTTATTTTTGTTTTATTGATTTCTTGTGTCGGATGTGTGTCTTTAAAAACGCAGAAAGAGCTTTCTGAGGAATATTACAATCTCGGCAATGATTATTTTGATTTGGAAAATTATTCCAGAGCGACGGAGCTTTATTTAAAGGCTTTAAGCTATAATAAAAACAGCAAGAATGCGACAATAAATCTTATAATGGCATATCAGAATAATAAAAAATATGATGATGCGGAAAAATTGATTATTTCAAAATATGAAGAAAAAACAGATGATTATAATAAAAAACTGATTCTTCTGCTTGGCAAAAACTACTTCTTAACAAACAATTTTAATGGAGCGATAAACCTGTTTAAAGAATATATTGAAACCTACCCCGGCGACGTTGCGGGTTTTTACAATTTGGGATTATCTTTTCTAAAAATGGGCGATGCATCTGCGGCATTGGAAAATTTTTTGAAAGCCTACGAAATAGATAAAACATTTGTGCCTGTTCTGTATAATGTTTCTAATTATTATTACAACGAAAAGCAGTACAAAGAAGCATTGCCCTATGTCGCTGCATTATCCCAAAAGGAATCAAATAATGATATGGTTCTTTATATGTATGCAAGAATTCTTTATGAGCTTGGAGAATATGAAACATCGCTCGAATATACAAAAAAATGTTATACGATTGATACGAAAAATAAAGATTATTATTTATTAGCCGCTAAAATCTATGCCAAAGGATTTGAAGATAAAAAAAATGCATTTTATTTTATTGATAAAACTTTGGAAGCCGGATATAAACCATCAGAGCTTGCGGAAGTGGAAGAATTTGCGGTTATTAAAGAAACATACAAAAATGAGTACAATGAATTATTAAAGAAATATGTTAAATAGTTCTATTCTCGTGATGTAAAAAAATAAATAAATAATCCGAAAATAATTATAAAATTTGGAGAGTTAAATATGAGTGAACAATTACAATTAAGTGTTGTAAATTTAAACAAAGGTGCATATATAATATTTGAAGGAAAACCTTCTAATGGGAAATTTTTTATTATAAAGAAAGGAACCGTAGAAGTTGCCAGAGAAGCTGTTTCTATGGTTGAAACATTGAATCCGGGCGACTTTTTTGGCGTTATTTCGGCAATGTCCAACAGAAAGTATATAGAGACCGTTTTTGCAAAAACAGATGTTTCTTTAATTGTTGTAAATAGAAATCAATTCCCACTTTTAATTCAAAAAAACACGCCTATTGCAATGAAAATTATTCTTTCTTTTTCTAAGAAACTGAGAGAGTTGGATAAATCAATTGCGGAATTATCTACTTCAGCTGTTACTACAAGCATTGAAGATATTGTTAATTTGTACAACATCGGCGATTATTACTACAATCAACATCATTACAATCAGGCATTTTATGCATTTTCAAAATTTGTTCAGTATTGCGGCAATAATGATTTTATTTCCAAAGCAAAGGAAATATTGTCTGAAATAAAAGATAAGGCGAAAGATCAGCTTGAATATTTGAATCCTAAACCGGAAGATTTCAAACGTGTGTATCAGGATAATACAATGATTTGCTGTGAACACGAACCGGGGAACGAATTATTTATTATTCAGGAAGGTCAAATTAAAATTACGAAAGTAATTCAAAATAAAGAAGTTTTGCTTGCAGTTCTTAAAGAAGGCGATATTTTCGGTGAAATGGCTTTAATTGAAAACAAACCACGTTCAGCATCTGCTATAGCATTTGGAACAACAAAAGTTATGGCAGTAAACAAAAATAATTTTGAAAATATGATTTCTACCCAGCCGCAGCTTGTAGCACGTTTAATTTCGTTGTTAGCAGAAAGAACTTGGGTCGTTTATCGTCAATTAACTAATCTTACAAAAAGTGATCTGCAGGCTCGTTTCTACGATATGCTGATGATTCAGATTGAGAAAGAAAAACTGGAAGTTTATCCGCAAAATCCTTATACATTCAATTTTGGTCCTAAAGAATTGATTACAATGGTAGGTGTAGATCAAGCAACCGGAAAAGAATATATTAATGAAATTTTTAAGAACAAAAAGTTCACGCTTAAAGAAGATAAAATCCGTTTATCTGAAATCGATGAGTTGATAAAGATTAATAATTACTACTCAAAAATAGAAGATTTAAGACGCAAGGGAGCCAGATAATTTCTTGTTTGAAAAATAGCTGTCTAAAAATTGCTGAATCGTTATATGTTTTCGGCTTTTTATTAGACAGCTGTTTTTGTAGTTATCAACTCGCCTATTTTTTCAACTACTTTAAATGCATTTTCGGTTTTTGTCGTGTAAGGAAAAATGAAAGACTCGTTTTTGCCCTTTGAAAAAAGGATTAAGCTTGATTTTTCACCGCCTATTGCCGATTCTTCGCCACAGACTTTATTTGCAATAACAAAGTCTAAACTTTTTTTCTCCAGTTTCCTGCGCGCATATTCTTCGACATTGTCTGTTTCTGCCGCAAATCCTACAATTATTTTATTGTCGGAATTATTTATACTGCACAAAATATCATCAGTACGCGACAGTTCTAAAAACAGATTATCACCGGTTTTTTTTATTTTATGATTTGAATAATTTGGTTTGTAATCGGCAACGGCAGCACACATAAAAAGCAAATCGCAGTCATTAAAATTTTCATCAACGGCTTTTTTCATATCAGCTGCACTTCTTACTTTTGTAATTTGCGAATCTGTGAATGTGGATGTAAAATCGTCCAAAGCTCTTTCGGAAACATTTCCGGCTATTATGTGAACATCCGCTCCCATCGCAATAAATGCTTTGGCAAATGCAAACGCTGTACGACCGGATGATCTGTTGCTGATAAATCTTACCGGGTCTATATCCTCAATTGTTCCGCCGGCTGTAATCAAAATCTTTTTTCCAGATAACGGAGTTGTTTTTTGGGAAGAAAGAACTTTTATTATTTTTCCATAAATCTGGTTTATTTCCGGGAAACGCCCTTTCCCACAGCTGCCACATGCCATTTCACCGGAATCCGGTTCGATTATCTCAAAACCGAAATCTGCTAATTTTTTCAGATTATGCTGAGTAATCGGATTTTCATACATCGCCGTATTCATTGCCGGAACTATAATCTTAGGCGCAGTTGAAGAAAGCAATGTCGTTGATACCATGTCGTCGGCTATTCCATTTGCAGCTTTGGCTATTATATTTGCGCTTGCCGGAGCTACCAGAACTAAATCGGACAGTTGTGCAATGCTTATATGCGGAATAAAAGATGAAGAATCGAACATTTTGGTAATTACCGGATTTCCCGTAAGCGACTTAAATGTTACCGCAGAAACAAAGCGCGAGGCATTTTTTGTCAGTATTACATGGACTTCGGCTTTCTTCTTTTTCAAAAATGATGCTAATGCAGCTGCTTTATATGCTGCTATGCTTCCAGTTACACAAATCGTTATGTGTTTCCCAAGTAATAATGACTCCATTACTGTTTCTCCAAATAAAAAATGATGCACTTTAGTATATTTGAAGTGCATCATTTTAATGGAAATGTCAATTTAAAAGAATTTAAAAATAATCTTCATTATTATCATTTGCCGAAGAACCGAAAACTTCACGCGGCTTGGAACCTTGCATAGGACCGACAATTCCTTTAAGTTCCATCTCTTCTATTAAACGGGCAGCTCGATTGTAGCCAATACTTAAACGTCGCTGCAAGTATGAAGCAGAAGCTTTTTTAGTTTGCAGAACAATTTCTACTGCTTCTTCATAAAGTGGATCGCCTGACGCTCCGTCGCTTGTGCCTGCACTGCCGGAAAAACTGCTTTCTTCATCTTCTAGACCTAAAATATCTGCAATATCAACGTAATCCGGCTCGCCTAAACTTTTCCAATGTTCTACAACTAAATCAACTTCTTCTTTATCCAAGAAAGCTCCTTGCAGACGTACCGGATGTGGTTGAGTCGGACTTAAATAAAGCATATCGCCTTGACCAAGCAGTTTTTCAGCACCTTTTTGGTCAAGAATAATTCTGCTGTCCTGATAAGAAATAACTTGAAATGCAATACGTGCCGGAACATTCGATTTTATCACTCCGGTAATAACATCTGCCGATGGACGCTGAGTTGCAAGAACAAGATGAATTCCGACGGCACGTGCTTTTGCCGTTAATCTTGCGAACAACATTTCCGCTTCCTTACCGACTGTAGTCATTAAATCAGCAAATTCATCAACAACACATACGATAAACGGCATGAGCGACATGCTTAACTTCCCTTCTTTTATCATTTTGCGGTATTCAACAATGCTTCTTACTCCGATTTTACCTAAAATTTTGTAGCGTTCTTCCATTTCGTAAACAAGATATTTCAGCGCATTTACCGCATCTTTAGGGTCTGTAATTACAGGCGTAAGCAAATGAGGAATTCCGTCATAAGGTTGAAGTTCTACAACTTTTGGGTCTATCAAAATCATTTTTACATCTTCTGGTGAACGTGAAAATAAAATTGAACACAAAAAGCCGTTTACACAAACAGATTTTCCCGCACCTGTAGCACCTGCAATTAAAATATGCGGCATTCTGTGCACATCAATTGTAATTACTTTGCCGTAAATATCTTTTCCCAATCCTACAGGAACTTGATAAGAATTATTAGTAAAACTTTCACTGTTGATTACTTCCTTGAAGCTTATTAATTCTCTTTTGGGATTCGGAACTTCTATACCCACAACTTTTTCGCCCGGAATTGGCGCAATAATACGAATAGACTGTGCAGCCAGTCGCAGTGCCAAATTATCGGACAGACCTTCAATTTTTGAAAGTTTAATTCCCGGTGCCGGAATAATTTTGAACAGTGTAACAACCGGACCGTGGATTATGTCACAAACTTTTGCTTTGATTCCAAATTCAGCCAATGTATTTTCCAAAATTGCAGCAGATTCAGCTTCGGCACGTCGATATTCTTCCGGATTTATGCGCTGCGTGTTTTCTTTTAAAAGATTACCGTTAGGAAGTTTGCTGAACTGCATTGCCCGTTGATACAAGCTTTCACTTCGTTGATTTGGATTTTCATTTGAGAAAAAATTGCTCGGCTTTTGTGGCTTAGTTTCTTCTTTCTCTTTGAAGTGAGAATAAGATTCCATATTTTGATGAAGGAACTTTTTAATATCGCTGCTGTCTATATTTTTAGGCTCATTATTCCAAGGATTAAAATCTTCTTCATCATCAGTATCATCAGTTTGAATCTCTTCCGCATATTCGACATCATTATCAGAATGATCGAATTCTACATGAACATCCGAAATATCATCAACAAGCGGAATTTCATTATCTGTATCAAACGGAGATTCTTTTGCAGCAGAAAATTGTTCCTTTTTATATTCGCCACTGTTGAAAGCTTCATCCATTTTTCGCGCTTTTCTGAAATCCCAATCATCGTCATCAATGAAGTCGGAATCGTGATTTGTTTCATCATGATTTTCATCATCTTCATCTAAAATTTCTTCATGATAAAAATCATCGTCATCATCGTTGAAATCAAACGGATTTCTATCTATAAATGAAGAAATCTGATTATCAAGCGTCACTGAATCTTTATTGAAGTCTGAAACAACGCGAGCTTTTTCAATTTCCTGCGGTTCATCGTTCAGCATTTCTTCTTCCGTTGTTTCTTCAAGGCAATCGGGAATTTCATCCGCATAATCGCTTTCGCTTTGCAGTTCATAATCACCAGCGTATTCTTCAATTTTACTGTCGGAATTATTTTTCCAAGATTCAGGCCAATTATCTTTTGCTTTCTCGAAATAACTGTGAGAATCTATGCCGATTTTTATATCTTCGCCGCCTACAGCCACTTTATTGTAAACTTTGCTGGACAGCGTATCTACCTGCGTATACTCTTCCACATTTTCTTCATTTTTTTTCATTTTAAATTTTTTAATTGGAGCTTTTGAAAAAATCGGCACTTCCATTCGCTTGTCTTCCGATTCGTAAATAACTTTGGAAACCCAAGGAATTGTTTCCGATGATTTGCTTGCTTGATTTGATTGAAGAACTTCAAAAATACTTGTTTTCTTAGGCGTTTCGCTTTTAATTTCAGCTTCTGATTCCGAATCAACTTGGAAAATAGATTTCTTCTGCGACTGAGGTTTCAAAATATCGTTATTGGCAGAGGAAAATCTTTCAGTTACTTTAAAAGATGAAGACTTCTGCGGAATAAAAATATCTTCATGCGGTTCGTGATTTGAAGCAAAATTTTTATTCTCATAATCGGTTTTCGGTGTGTCATTTTTTGAAAACAATTTATTTATGCTGAAACTTTCGCTCTTTTTGGTTGGTCTATCGCTTTTTTCTTTTGAGTGGAAAACAGAAAAATTTTCTCGTTTTCGGCTGTTTTCTTGTGAAAAATTATGTGAATCGTCAAAATTATCAGCCGCAGATGTTTCGATATGCAGTAATTTTGCAAGGCTCTCTACAATCTTTCCGCGTATCGGAAATAACAGAAATCCCACCGAAAGCCCCAGCCACAAGAAATATATTGCAGCCTCTATTGCTGTGCTTCCGCTGCCGGAGAATAACTCAGAAATCTTCATACCGTAAACTCCGGCGTTGTAATTATTTCCCGAAACTTTGTGGAAAAACGGCGGAATAAGTAGCGCAAGCAAAATATACCCGAACAGCATAAATATTCGATTCAGCGATTTTTCCCCCATTATCAGGACAATTCCTATAATTGCCGGAATTGAAAACATCATAATCGAGAATATTCCGAACAAATTTTCAGCCCACCTGCTGAAACCGCTTGAAAACATGTTGAAAATTGCTGATTGAAAATAAAAACCGTCTATAAATAATGCTGTTGATAATATGCCGACAATTACCAGCAGAACTCCGGTGAAGTATTCATTTCTGTTTTCGTTCATATTTTTTTCTCCAGAAATTTATCTTAAATATTAGTAACGTTGTGGTGATTATCGGACTTTTTTAAAAAATGGTGAGTATGATTTTTGGAACCTGCTGAAAAAGTCTATTTTATAATACAATGTTTTACGCAGAGAAAAAAAATACGAGAATGACAGTTTTTTCGGTAAGTATAATTTTTCGCTGATTAAATATTTAAGTAATTTTGGAATATCAGCACATCATCGTAATGACCGCGCTTTTGTGCGCCGCCTAAAAGTATCTGCGCTTTCTTGTGCAATGTTTTACGCATAATTTCACGCTTATTTTCCGGAATGTTTTGAGTTCGCAGCAAATTATACAACGATTTTGCTCTGAATTTGTCCATTGCTTCGTAACGCATACTCAACTGCCCTTCATGTCCAGCGTAGCGCGTAACAAGCGGAGTTGAAATAAAACCGAACTCTTCGCCGCCGATCATAATTCTTAGCCACAAATCGTAATCTTCGCATACAGGAAGATTTTCATCGAACATGCCGTATTTATCAAACACTTCGCGCTTTGCCATTACAGCTGACGGCGCAATCAGCGAAAAATTGACAGAGCGTTCAAAAATATCGCCACCGACTTTGCGGAATTTTGCACGCGGATTTACGCGTGTGCCGTTTCGTATCCAAATTTCATCGCAATGAATAATATTAAATTGCCTGTTCTGCCTAAAAAAACTAAGCTGCATTTCAAGTTTTTTAGGCAGCCATTCATCATCACTATCAAGAAATGCAATGAATTTTCCCTTTGCGGCTGAAATTCCACGATTGCGTGCATGACTTACGCCGCGGCATTTTTCAGTTCTAAGCCAGCGAATTTCAGTTTTTGCATTCAGAAAATCAGCCATAATGCTTTGCGGATTGTCGTTTGAACCATCGTCGCAAATTAATATTTCGCAAGGTAAAACTGTCTGATTAAGTATACTGTTCAATGCTCTTGAAATCATATCTTTTCTATTGTGCAGTGGTATGATAATAGATACATCTTCTTGCTTTGTAATCTGTTTTGAATTGTTATTAATGCAATTTCTAACCGTTTTCATCTTGAAAATTCCATTTATCAAGAAGTAATGAAAGCGAATCTTTTTTATTACTTAAATCTTTTTCAATATCGAGAGTTTCTACAATATCTTCCGGGATTTCGCTCATAAACGGTGACGGATTACGCTGCGATGTTTCTTTGAATTTTGTACGTTCTTTAGGATATGATAGAAATAATCTTTCACGCGCTCTTGTAACCGCAACATAGAATAGCCGCCGCTCTTCTTCATCGGTTCCGGTTTCTTCCATTGTTTTATCATGCGGAATAAGCCCATCTTCTACACCGATAACAAAAACAACTTTATACTCAAGCCCCTTTGCAGAATGTATGCTTAAAAGGCTTATTTCATCACCGTCGTTGTCATCATCTCTTGTAGATAGACTTACACGCTGCAAATATTCATAAATATTTGGCTCCATATTGTCCGGATTTTTTTCATAATTACTTATTGATTGATAAAGCTGACTGATGTTGCGCATTTTGTACTGTACTGATTTTGGGTCTTTTACTTCCAAAAGCAGCTTTCCTTTGTAATCAATCTCATCTACAAGTGCGGAAACTGTTCTTGCAATATTGCGTGGCTTAAATATTTGTTCACGGTACTTTTCTATTAGATTATAAAAATCTTCCAAATAAGGCGTGGTTTTTGGACCTAAAACTCCCAAGCGGACAAAATCACGTATAGAACAGTACATTGATGAATTTGTTTCTTTTGCATGTTCCATAATTGCGGTGATTGTGGCATTGCCTATTCCGCGTTTAGGTGTATTGATGATTCTTGTAAGCGAAACTTCATCTTCCATATTTGCAATAAAACGCATGTAGCTTAAAATATCTTTAATTTCCGGGCGTTCAAAAAATTTAGTTGCACCGATAACTTTATACGGAATGCTGTTTGCACGCAAAAGTTCCTCTATCGGCTGTGACTGATTATTCATTCTGAACAAAATTCCGAAGTCACTATATTTATAGCCCTCAAGGTGCAGTCTGTTTATATAAGTAAGCACAAATTCAGCTTCATCTTCAGGATCGGCAGCTTCATACCATTGGAGCAAATGTCCCGGACTGCCTGCCGTCCAAAGCCTTTTAGCTTTTCTGTCGGTATTGCAACCTATAATTGAATTGGCAGCTTTCAGAATATTTCCGGTAGAACGGTAATTTTGTTCCAGTTTTATTTCTTTTATTGGATAAAAGTCTCTTTCAAACATTGCAATGTTGGTAGAATTTGCGCCTCGCCAAGAGTAAATCGACTGATCGTCATCTCCTACAACCGAAATGTTTTTATGTTTGTACGCAAGCATTTTCATAAGCCGGTACTGCATTGACGATGTATCCTGATATTCATCTACAAGAATGTACCGCCAGCGGTTTCTGTATTTTTCAAGTATTTCCGGATGTTCTTCAAACAGCACAATCGGCAATTTTATTAAGTCGTTGAAGTCAACAGCGTTGTATGCCATAAGGTTTTTTTGATACATTTCATAAATGCGCGGTAAATTCGGGTCTTCTATGCCGGACGGAGAGCGCATATTTATTTTTACCAGCCCGATTTTGAATAACAATTCTTTAAGGTCATATTCATCTTCCGGCAGTTTTAGTTCATGAATAATTTCTTTCAGCAGCTTTTGGCAATCAGAATCGTCATAAATTGAAAATTTTCCGCGATAACCCAAATGTGTAATTTCTCGTTCCAGAATTTGCAACCCAAGCGAGTGAAAAGTTGTAATGGTTATTCCTTTTTTTCCTTTGCCGACTAGTTTTGAAACTCGCTCTTTCATTTCGCGCGCGGCTTTGTTTGTGAATGTAACGGCTAAAATTGAAGAAGCAGGAATACCTATATTTACAAGGTACTGAATCTTATGAGTAATAACACGTGTTTTGCCTGAACCGGCACCGGCTAATATCAGCAGTGCTCCTTCGGTTTCTACAACAGCTTCATATTGTTGCGGATTCAATATTCCGCGCAGTTCTTCCTGTATTTGGTTTTTCTTTGCTTGTGATACCATTTATTTTCCTGAATTTATTAGTTCTGTAATTTATTTTGCTGCCTTGCCGTGCATTTTGATTGTATAAACCCAGGCACATATAAGTGATGTAAGCGGAATAGTAAAAAGTATTCCTATACTGCCGGAGAGCGTCTGCAAAATTTCGGCAACTATTAATTCCCGATTGAACAGTCCGAGCCAAGATGTTCTGTAAGCGATTAACAAAAGTACAAGCGATAATGAACTTCCGATATAAGCAAGTACAAGCGTATTTGCCATAGTTCCCATCATATCACGTCCTATTGTCAGTCCCGAACGGAAAATTTCAGAAGCCTGTATGTCCGGTGCTTTTTCCTTTACTTCATACAATGCAGATGATAATGAAATTGCCACATCCATAATTGCCCCTATTGCCCCGATAAGAATTGCGCCAAATGTAATGGCTTTCAGATTTATTGGGTTTTCCTGATTCAGATAAAGCAGATACAGTGACTCGTCATTAAGCACGCCTGTTAATTTCATCAAATTGCCTGTAATCAAAGCAATTCCTCCTGAAACAGCAGTTCCGGCGATACATCCCATTCCGGCGCAGAGTGCTTTTTTCGCAGTTCCGTACACAATCAGCAAAGTCATTACCGTGATAAATACAGCGACGCATACCGACCAGAAGTAAATATTTTTACTTGCTAATATAGCCGGAATCAACACGTAAAAGACGGAAATACACGTAAATGTAAGCGACAAAATCGTATTTACACCTTGCAAATGACCAAAAATAATCAATAAGATTATAAATGCTGCTCCCAGCCACAAGAGCGTGTCGCTTCGCAGATATTCTGCAAACATCCAGTAGCTTCCGTCCTTTGGGTCACTGACACGGCAAAGTAAAATTTTATTGCCTGCTTCTATTTCTTTGATTTTCACAGGAAGATACGAATCTACAGTTTGCACAGCCGGAACTTTCATTCCTTTTTTATATCCGTTTAGAATTTTTGCGGTAAATTCAATCGTAATATTTTCCGAAGCATTTTCTCCCATTCCATTGTCGCCTTCAACCTTTTGAACGCTGCGGTTATTTATCTGAACAACTTTTGCTTTTAACATTTCCTGAATACTTTCGCTGTTGGCTTTTGACGGTATACCTTTTCCGTCTGTAATAATGCGGTTAGCAAAAAATAAAAAAAGCAATGAGAAGCTGACCGTAAATAAATAAACCGTGAGTTTGCGAATCATAAACTGCTCCTAAATTAAGTTCGAGATTTATTCGGCAGAAAATACTCTAAACGCCGTTCTTTGTCAAAAACGATATAAGCATTGAAGATAATCGGTTGTCGGAAAAAAGTTGAATTGGCAAAGATTGTAAGTCGCATTCTTTGCGAAAGTAAGCTGTTAAATTAAAAATAAGCTCTTTTTTATCATTTTCCGGAAGTAATTCTTCGATTAAAGAGCCGGATTTTTCATCATTATAAAAATTTTCTGCAATTCTGCATGATGTTTCAAAACGCAGCTGTTCGGTATCTGCAAATTTTATATTTTTAAGTCGTGACGATATTTTTTTCAGCAGTTCGTAATTTGCGCTTCCGGCTGCTTGTGTTGGACGGTGGCGCAGCAGTTTTTTAATTGCCGAAATTTCATTCATTGTGTGCTTTGTGGCGTTAGTAAATGAAGTCTCGGTAAAACGCTTCATTATAAAAGAAACTGCTTTGCTGTTAGGATGCGTGCCGTCGTTTTTGTACCATTTTCTGTCGCAAAGTTCATCTCGGAAAATTTCGTAAGCCGGGAAATAAAAAAGTTGCTTATTGTCATAATCTTCAAGTACTTGCATTGCCGCACTTTTCAGCCGTGCTTTTGACACACTGTCGAGCAATGGTTCTCCGGGATAATGTTTTGCCGGTGAAATCGTTAAGATTACATCTGCACCGGGTTTTGCCGTTTTTATAATCTCAATAATTTTATTTATGTAAGTGCAGCATTCATCGTGAGTAAGAACTCGTCTTGTCATTTTGTTCTGCGGAACACGGTGACAATTTGCCGTAATGATTTTTTCGTGAACATTGCAGTGTTTAAACATTGCCGAATCGGTTTCGTAAATAACAGCAGTTCCTAAAGTTACAAGAAAAACACTGCTTTGTGCAAAAAAATCTTTTGCCTGAAGAAGTTGTTTGTTTGCCGATTCCAAAACAGCGGCTTGATTGTCCGAATCGCTAAGTGCACTGTGGCAGAACAAGAAATACTTTCCATTATAGAAAGATAAATCTTCTGCTGTATATTTGCCTTTTTCGGTAATGTGCAGAAGCTGTCGGTATATCGAATGAGGATTATAAACCGCACCGAATGGGTTTGAAAATGTTTTTACTCCGAGTGACGAAAGATATTTTGCCGCATTGTCTGAAAAACATGAGCCGATAGAAAAAAAAGAGTCGCTGAATGAATATTTTTCTAAATTATTTACCGGAATACGAATACGCTTCACTACACTCTCCTGCTTTACAATTTTCTAATGAAATTTGCTTGTTTGCCGATTTCCTAATGTAAATGTAATCTTCAAAACGTTGACATCAGGTTAAGAAATGAATAATATCGGCGCAAATCTGCATACCTTGTGCAAATTTTTGCATGTATATACCATGATTAGATTCAATGTGCAGGAAAAATTAAGCTAAAAGATAAATTGCGCTGAAAACTGCAAAAGCATATTTTATAAAGAAAAAGAGGTTTTTATCTTGAAATCCCCATCATCAAAGAAGCAACCAAAAATAATTGTAAGAACAATCATTAAAGCCGGCATAATTTTATTATTTTCAGTTTGTGTGGCGGTAATTCTGGGTTTTGTTCTCGGAAATTTAAATAACATGGATAAAATCGAGAATCTATTGGAAAGCAAAAAGCCGTCGTTGCCGAGTGTCCTGCTTGATCGCAACGGAAAAGTTATCACTGAATTTTACTCGGATGAAAAGCGTGATATTGTCTCGCTTGAAGCTGTTCCTGAATTTTTAGTACAAGGCTTGCTTGCTTGGGAAGATGAAAGCTTTTATCATCACCACGGCGTTAATCCTATAGCAATTATGCGTGCTATGGTAAATAATATGCTCGGTCATCCTGTAAGCGGTGCCAGTACATTAACGCAGCAGCTTTCAAGAACTATATTTTTAAACAACGAATTTTCATTGAAGCGAAAAATTAAAGAGCTGTGGATTTCATTCCAGCTTGAAAAACGCTATACGAAGAATGAAATTTTATCTTTGTATCTTAATCACGTGCCTTTTGGATACGGATTGAACGGTGTGCAAAGTGCAAGCCAGTTCTTTTTCAACAAAGATGTAAGCGATTTAACTTACGCTGAAGCTGCGTCATTGATTACGGTAATTTCCAATCCGACTTTTTACTCATTTATACGTTTCCCTCAAAACCACAAAAAGAAGCAAAAAGAAGTTATGGCAAAAATGGTTCGGCGTGGAATTATAACAAAGGAAGAAGCTGATAAATCTTTTGATGATTATTGGAAACGTTGGCAAATGACATCGCAGTCTTCACGAGGTGCTTTTTATAATCGTGAAGATAAGGCACCGTTTTTCAGCAATTGGGTTTTGCAACAGATTGAAAAAGATTTGCCGTCATATAATGTGTACAAAGACGGACTTACTATCAGAACAACGCTGGATCTTGATTACAATCAATATGCAGATAAGCTTATAAAGAAACTGCTGGAAAAACAGCAGAAGGTTTTTGATGATGAACAAAAGAAGAATTTCGATGTAGTGCAAAATAAATATATTGATGCAATTTCGCTGATGAGCCACACTTTCGGGCTTTCTAACGTAAATATCGGACGCGATTCACTCTTGAAGCGCGGAATAACAACGTATCAGAATAATATTAATGCTCCGCTGAATCTTACAGCTAAACTTTTGGGACTAGACGGACTGGATGAGATGACCGAAAATGCATATTCTTTTTCGGAAGCGACTCAAAAGACAAATGAAGATGTTCAGGCTGCTGTTTTGGCTATAGACAATGCTACAGGTCAGATTATTACTATGATTGGCGGAAAGCATTTTGATGTAAACAATAGGTTTAATTATGCAATGCAAGGACGCCGACAGCCGGGTTCTTCTTTTAAACCGCTTGTTTACTCTGCCGCATTTGATACAGGACGCTACACTGCCGCTACGGTGATTCTTGATGAACCTACTGTGTTTACTTTCGGTTCTGAAGATTCTGATGACTGGTACAAACCGCAGAATTACGGCGGTTTGTACTACGGAAAAGTTTCGGTACGCCGCGCGCTGCGACGAAGTTTAAATATCCCGGCAGTAAAAATCTTTTACGATATTGGAAAAGACAATAACTACAAAGTTCCTATAGACCGCGCGGCTCAGCTGCTAGGAATAAATGCTCAAAGTGAAATCGATTCAAGATTCGGACGTGAAGCAAGTACTGTTTTGGGAACAGGTTCAGTCTCATTGGCTGAAATGGTAAATGCTTATTCTGTATTTGCAAATCAAGGTCAAAGACGTGTAATGAACAGCATTATTTCTGTAGAAGACCGAGATGGCCGCATAGTATGGGAGCCTTGGGCAGATATAGAAAAATATTACCGTGACAACAAAAAGAAACTACAAGTAATATCAGCACAAAATGCATTCCTGCTGACTGATATTTTAAAAGGAACGGTTCATAGTCCGGACGGATTTTTATATAGAGCTAAACGACGAATAATAGCTTCTGGTCGCCCTTTCCCGGATGTTGAACTTGCAGCTAAATCTGGAACTACTCAATTGTGGAGTGACGGCTGGGTTTTAGGATATTCACCTGAGATTACAACCGGAATTTGGATTGGTTTCAAGCAATACGGCTTGAGTTTAGGATACGGACAAGACGGTGCGGTAATATTGGGTGATACTTGGGTTGATTATATGCGAATGGCTCATTTATCATCAAACAAAGAATCACTGCACTTTCAGGCACCGGCTAATTTGTCGCGCATAAAAGTTTGTGCTGCATCTGGAAAACTTCCTTCCGATTCATGCAGTGAAGAACTTGTTTATCCAGAGTATTTTCTACCCGGAACATTGCCTAAAACAACATGTGATGTTTGTTCTCGTGTAAAAAGTCAACGACAGCAAGGATTATCTAACTTCTCTTCTGATTTAGGAATTTTTGGAGATATGGATTTTTCCGGAAGTTCGATAGAAGTAGATAAAGATTTGCTTTTGGATGATAATTCGCTTTTCAATGATGACGGCGGATATGATTTTGAAGATGAAGATGCGGAACTTTTAATTCCCGATAGTAATCAAAATATTGTCGAAGAAGAAGCTAAAGCGATACCGGAAGAGATTTCAAAACCGGTGGAAGAAGTTCAGACCGTAACATCTGAAGACAGCACGAAAGAAGAAGCGGTTGAAATAAAAGTAGAAATGCCGGCAGAAAAACCGGAAGATTCTGCTGTATCACCTGATGTGCCGTCGGTATCATCAGATGTATCAGCCGATAATTAGAGTAAGTTTTCGGTTAATGGTTATCGGTTGCCTGTTAAAAATTATCAGTTTTTTTGACAACCGATAATTGGCAACTTTTAACTAACTTTCCACACGATTGCCCGGTAACTGTGGTTGACAAGATACAAAAGGTCGCTTATTTCTTTGCGTTTTTTTCCAGTTCCAGCATATATTTATCAAAGTCGGACATAAATAATCTATCTTGAATAACACGATATTTTTCAAATTCTGTCTCGGCTTTTGATTTGGCAATTTCTGCTGTGATTTTGCCTGTATCCTGCAAGATTTCTCTGTCATCAGCCATCAGGAATAAATCCAGACGCTTTGACCAGTCCTCCATTGTCATTGGAATATGTCGCTCTGCACGGTCTTCTGCCAAATCCAGATACGCTGATACAATACGCTCCAACGAACGCATTTCCTGTGCACTTAGATAATTTTTAGCAATACTCACATCACTTTTTACAATCTTACCATCCGGTGCTGCTGCCCAGTTGGTCAATCC
>JBNMHA010000024.1:0-27484 GCA_050872545.1 Spirochaetales bacterium
ACCAATGTTCAAAACTTTAACCAAAGTTGCACTACCTCGCCGATGAAATCGGCAAATAACGCTTTATACAACCGCAAGGCTTAGGCATTTTGTCTTAAAGTTCAGCTTTATCGCCGATTTGTCGGCAGTACGTTTTTGCCTACCGTCAAGCAACACAATTTAAAGTACAGTTGCATTTTGTGCCGCAAGGCAGTGTATCTTAGAACTAGCACAAGCCCAACGCAGCCAACGGCTGCCGAATATCTTTATCCAACCGTAAGATTCTATCTCACTAAGGCAAGAGATTCCCGAAACAAGTCCACAATAGCAAATTGCAGCAATGCCAAAAATTAAAGTTGATTAAAATAATTCCAATTGTTTGCCTGACGAATTAACATTTTCTGCCGCAGAACCTTCATCAAGCATTTTAATAAAAGTTTGTTCATCTACAATTTCAGCACCAACACTGCGTGCCTTTTCAAGTTTACTTCCCGCTTCCTCGCCGCACAGCAAATGCGTTGTTTTGCCCGAAACAGCAGACAAAACTTCCCCGCCGTATTTTTTTATAAGTTCTGCGGCTTTTTCACGCGGCTTAAATGCAGCAAAACTTCCTGTAACAACCCAGCGCGTACCGGAAAGAAACTGATTTTCTTCCTCTTTGTTTTTTTCATCTGATGCAAATTTCAACCCGACAGCTTTAAGTTTTGAAATCTGCGCCAAAATATTTTCATCTGTAAATGAATCGATTACCGACTTTGCCAATGTTTCACCGAAACCGTCAATATCTGTAAATATCTGCACATCCTTTTTTTTCGCCGCTTCAATTACTGCGTCAACATTTTGGAAATTATCTGCTAAAATTTCAGCAGCTTTTCCTCCAATATCTTTCAATCCAAGCGACGCAAGAACTACAGAAAACGGATTTTTCTTTGATTCTTCCAGTGATTGAAAAATATTGCGAATTCGTTTTTCTCCGTATCCGTCTTGCCCCAGCAATTTCCAATAGTCAAACGTGTAAATATCAGAAATCTCGGTAATCAGCTTCTGTTCAAACAAATCTTCCAACGTTTTATCGCCGAGAGATTCAATATTCATCTGTCCGCGTCCTGCAAAATACTGAAGCCGCCCAAGCATTTTTTTGGGACATTTGCTGTTTGTGCAAAAATGATGTGCACCGTCTTTCACAAGAATACTTCCGCACGATGGACAATTTTTTGGGAAATCAGCCGGTTCTACATTTTCCCCTTTTTCGACAACTTCTTCTACTGCCGGAATCACATCACCGCGTTTTGAAATATTTACCGTATCGCCGATGTTAATTCCCAACACCTGAATGTAATCTTCATTGTGAAGTGTGGCACGTGATATTACCGAACCTGCTAATTCCACCGGCTCCAGCTGCGCAACCGGAGTAATTCGTCCGCCGCGTCCTACCTGAAAAGTGATTCCCTGCACTTTAGTCTGCGCCATCGGTGCATCAAATTTATAAGCAATTGCCCAACGCGGATGATGTTCCGTCATTCCCAATTTTTCACGCAGTTTCATATCATTTATTTTTATAACAAGTCCGTCAATATCATACTCAAGCGTTTTTCTGATTTGTGAAAATTTCAACAAATAATCAGATGCGTCACCTATCGAACCAATTGTATTATTCGGGAATGAAAGAATGATTTTATCACGCAGTTCATCACTTATATTTTGCGATGTAAAAAAACCAAAGTAAGAATTAACCGGTAGACCGTTTTCTTTCATAAAAATCATACTTTCAAGATGATTTGAAAATATCTGATTCTCCGGGAAACATTCGTATACAAAAATTCTAAGCGGACAATCCGCAACTTCACTTGATTTCAATCTACGTGAACATCCGCTGGCAAGGTTACGCGGATTAGCATATTGATTGTTTCCAAACTTCTTGTTGTAATCTTCAAAATCTTTCACTGTTATGTAGACTTCTCCGCGTACAGCAACTTTTCCTTTATATTTAATTTTCAGCGGAATATTTCTCACAGTTTTAATATTTGCCGTAATATCATTGCCAATGTAGCCATTTCCGCGAGTTAATGCATACTGAAGTTCTCCGTTGTCGTAGTACAAAACAACTCCGGAACCGTCAATCTTAGGTTCTACGGATAATTCAATCTGCGACGGAAATTTGTCCTGAATGCGTTTAATCCAACCAAGCATTTCTTCCGCATTGTAACATTTGTCAAGCGACAAAACCGGAATAGAATGTTCTCGTTCCGGAAGCTCATTGTCAATATCGGAACCGACTTTTGCAGTAGGAGAATTTGCATCATAAAGCTCCGGATGTTCCTGCTCCAGTTTCAAAAGCTTGTCAAATAATGCATCGAATTCCACATCATTCATTATAGGTTTTGCATCAATATAATATGCGCGCTGCGCCTGTGCGACTTGCAGTCTTAGTTCGGTAATTTCTTTTTCCGCATTCATTTTGTATTCCTCATCTCTCTGTAAAAAGAAGCGCAGTATAACCCAAAGATGTCTTTTTTTCAAAAAAACAGTTTATTGCAAAAGTAAAATTATTGTCAATAAAGATACCAATTCGATTTTTCGCCACCTAATACATATAAAAATATTTAATCTAAAGAGGTTTTTTATGAAAAAACATGTCAATCTTATGAAGAAATTGGAAAAAAGAGACGCTAAAATTAAAAGGCTTGTCATAAGATTCAATACGTCAAAGTCACCTTCAGTCAGAAGAAAACTCATTTCAATTTTAAGTCCTGTAATTGTTCAATATCCTACTTATTACAAATACAGAAATAAAGATTTTCAGCATGATTTCTATGTTTATATTATATCGAAATTCGATAAGCTATTGTCTGCATACAAACCGTTGACAGACTGTAAATTCACAACTTGGTTTTCTCTCATTATGAGCAGAAATTTATGGAATTTTAATCGCATTAAAAAACGCAAATATTCACACCAAGTAGAAGAAAAGTTCATTAATGAAGGAGTGCAGGATAAATATTTCGTTGCAGAAGACACGGTAAAGTATGAACGAGAAAATCCTTATGATTTTTTTAATACTATTCTGAAATCCAATTTATCAATGAAAGAAAAGAAAATTCTGATATTAAAATTTTCTAATGCATGTATTGCCGAAAGCGAAGATCCGTCGCTGATAAAAAAAATGCAACGAATTGAAAAAATTAAACAAAGGATAAACAAGAATCAATTCACTATTTTTCAACTACAGAAACAATTGGCAGAATGTACATCCGAAGAAAAGCGCAGTGAAATAATTAAAGAGATTGAAAGAATAGAAAATTATCAAAAGAACAAGACAAAATCTTTAGAAAGTTTTGATATTTGCAGAAGTAATGCTTGGATAGCGAAACAGCTGAATATAAAAACAAGTACTGTATCTTCGCTGCTAATGCGTGCCAAAAAAAAATTGCAGGAAAAAAATGCGCCTATTGGCTTGTTCCCTGTAGTTGACAATGAAAGCAATAAAATTTAATATCGGCTTTCGAGAGGTTAGATTTACATGAATTTTAAAAATAAACACATCATCTCGATTCGGGATATGTCAAGAGCCGAACTTGATTATATCCTTGCAAAAGCCGCACTTCTGAAAAACAATAAAGATTTACAAATTCTCAAAAATAAAGTTCTTGCAACGCTGTTTTTTGAACCGTCAACACGTACACGACTTTCTTTTGAAGCGGCAGCTACTCTCGCCGGCGGAAGCTATATCGGATTTGCCGATGTTGCAAATACTTCTGTGCAAAAAGGCGAATCATTAAAGGATACAATCAGAACTGTATGCGGCTACTGTGACGTAATTGCCATGCGCCATAATTTGGAAGGTGCGGCCCGTGCGGCAAGTGAAGTCTCAAAGGTTCCGATAATAAACGCCGGCGACGGTGCGAATCAACATCCTACACAAACCTTGTTGGACTTGTTTACTATAAAAGAACAATTCGGTCATATTGAAAATCTCAATATCGGGTTGTTTGGCGATTTAAAATATGGAAGAACAGTTCATTCTCTTTCTATGGCTTTGGCGAATTACAACGTTAATCTGTATTTCATTTCTCCGAAGCTTCTGCAAATGCCTGCGTACAACAAAAAATACTTGTCTGATTTAGGAATACGCTTTACTGAAGTCGATTCACTGAAAGATATTGGCAAAGAGCTTGACATTCTATACGTTACAAGGCTGCAGCGTGAACGTTTCGGCGACCCGCTGGAATATGAAAAAGCGTCAGGTTCATATCGAGTAACTTTGGAAACAATGAACATGCTGTCGCAGCACACTAAAATTATGCATCCGCTGCCTAAGGTCGACGAAATTTCACAAGAAGTAGATAAACTGCCTAATGCCGTTTACTTCGAGCAGGCACATAACGGAATTTTTGTAAGACAAGCACTGCTGGGATTGGTTACAGGAGCAATACAATGACAAACGAACGTGTTTATAAAGTTTTTAAAATTGAAAACGGTACTGTTATCGATCATATAAAATCACCGTTGGCACTGAAAATTATAGAGATTCTGAAATTGCAACAGAACGACGGAATACTTTCAATCGGAATGAATTTCGATTCTAAAACAACAGGAAAGAAAGATATTATAAAAGTAGAAAATGTTTACTTATCAAAAAAAGAAACTGATTTAATAGCTTTGCTTTCGCCTGCTGCTACTATTAACATCATAAAAGATGGAAATGTTATAGAAAAAAGACTTCTGGAAATGCCGAAAGAAGTTTCCGACATATTGAAATGTCCTAATCCGACATGTATTACAAATAAATACAATGACTGCCAATCAAAATTCTTCATTAAAAAAATTGATGATAAAACTGCAATAGGACGTTGTTATTATTGTGAAAGAGAAACTGAAATTACGATTGAACTTATGAAGTAATATAACGTACATCGTTTTTTATTTTTTTCTCTTCTTCAATTATTGACATAATACCTAAAATATTTAATGTTAGACAGTCAATGCATTAAAAAAAAGCTGGAGTATAAGAAAATGGAAAGAAAAAGAGCATTAGTTACTGGAGGAAGTCGCGGAATCGGAAAAGCTATAAGCTTGATGTTGGCGAGAAACGACTTTGATGTAATAATAAATTACAGAGGCAATCAGGAAGCTGCCGAAGCGACAAAAAAAGAAGTTGAAGCTATCGGCGTAAACTGCACTCTTCTACAGTTTGATATAGCTGATTTCAAAAAAACAAAAACAACAATTGAGAAAGAAATACAAGACAACGGAGCAATTGACGTTTTAATAGTAAATGCCGGGACTACTGCCGATTCTTTGCTCATTCAAATGAATGAAGAACAATGGGAAAAAGTTATTGATGTGAACTTAAAAAGTTTTTACTACATCACTCGTCCGGTTGTTGAAAGCATGTTTGTAAAAAAATGGGGAAAAATAGTCGTTATTAGTTCTACCGGCGGATTAACAGGAATGCCGGGACAAGTAAATTATTGTGCATCAAAATTCGGAATCATCGGTGCGGCTAAGTCGTTAGCGGTTGAAATGGGAAGAAGAAACATTAATGTCAATATAATAGCTCCCGGTTACATCGACACCGAACTTATCAGCGATATGAGAGAGCATTTCGGAGAAATGAAAAAGCAGGTTCCGATGAGAAGAATCGGAACAGTCGACGACATAGCAAATGTTGCCGAGTTCCTTATAAGTGAAAAATCAAGTTATATTCAAGGTCAGGTAATTGCCGTAAACGGCGGTGTTTTGACTTAAAAAATCAATGCATTACAACACAGAAACGTCTCTTTTAATTCAGAGACGTTTTTTTTAAAACAGTTAATACATAAAATTATAAGAGCGGAGAAGAATAATGAATGAAAAAAACAGAGTAGTAATAACAGGAATGGGAATTATTTCTTGTCTGGGAAATACATTGGATGATGTTAGCAAATCTTTGCAAAACGGAACTCCCGGTTATGAAATAGATCCGGAAAGAACAGCCGTAGGAATGAGAAGCCCTCTTACCGGCACAATTAAAAACTTTGAGCCAAAAAATTATTTGGATAGAAAACGCAGAAAAACAATGGCGTTGTCTACAATTTGGGCATACGCTGCTGCCGAACAAGCAATAAAAGACTCAAATCTGAAACAGGAAGAAATAGAATCTACCGAAACAGGAGTTATCTTTGGACATGATTCCGTAGCCGAAGCGTCGTATTTGGCAACAAAAATTTTAATGGAAGAAAAAGATTCCAAAAACATCGGCTCTGGTTCTATTTTCCAAATTATGGATTCTACCGTAACCATGAATCTTTCCACAATTTTCCATACAAAAGGTGCAAACTGGTCATTAGCCGGCGCATGTGCATCCGGTTCTCATGCAATAGGACAAGCTGCCGAACTAATCCGCAACGGCGACCAAGAGCGTGTAATAGCCGGCGGTGCACAAGAAATCAACTATCACGTTATGGCAAGTTTTGACGCATTAAACGCATTCTCAATGAATTTAGAACACCCGGAAAAAGCTTCAAGACCATTTGACAAAGACCGCGACGGTCTTATTCCTTCCGGCGGTGCCGCATGTGTTGTTCTTGAAAGAATGGACTTAGCATTGGCAAGAGGTGCAAAAATTTATGCAGAAGTCGTTTCTTATGCTTTCGGTGCAGACGGAGATGATATGTCGGCACCTAACGGAATCGGAGCGCAACAAGTTATGGAAAAAGCATTGAGAAAAGCTGATTTAAAACCGGAAGAAATTCAATACATTAACGCACATGCGACTTCGACTCCGCGCGGTGACAAAATGGAAGCTTGGGCAATTTCAAATGTTTTCGGTAATCGCCCTTACGTTTCATCAACAAAATCTATGACGGGACACGAATGTTGGATGGCAGGTGCAAGTGAAGTTATTTATTCTACATTGATGATGCGTGACGGTTTTATCGCTCCAAACATTAATTTTGAAGAAGGCGACGAATACACATCAAAAATTAATATAACAAACAAAATTATTCATGAACGACCTGAAGTTATTCTGTCAAACTCATTTGGGTTCGGCGGAACTAATGCAGCACTAATCTTGCGTTCTGTAAAATAGGATTATTTTATGAAAAAATATGATTTCATTATAATCGGAAGCGGACTCGGCGGTTTGTGTGCTGCTATAATTTTAGCAAAGGAAAATAAAAAGGTTCTGGTTCTGGAGCAGCATATAAAGCCGGGCGGTTACCTTCATTCATTCAAACGCCACGGCTGGCAGTTTGAAACAGGCTTTCACTTTTCACCGGAACTCGGCGATTCACAGATTCTGCAAATGTATTGGAAATATCTCGGAGTACTTGATAAGCTTGAGCTTGTGCCGTATAACAAAGAGCATTTTCATTCGCTTCGTTTTCCGGATTTCCAATTGGATCTTCATTCCGGATTGGATTCAATGCAGGATCTACTGAATAAAACATTTCCGGATGAAAAAAAAGCTATTGACCTGTTTTTAAAAAAAATTACCGAACTAAAGCGTTACTTTGTGTACTTCAACCGTGACCATATAGGCGATATGGACAAAGAACACGCTTCTTTTGAAATATCGGTAATGGACTTTCTGAATTCAATCGGCGCAAGCGAAAAGTTGAAAGCAGTACTGCTTGCACATTCCTACTTGTACGGAATTCCGCCTTCCGAAACACCGCTGGGAACTCACGCTATATTTTTCAATGCGCTTTACTCATCTACTACAGATATAAAAGGTGGGGGTGATGCTTTATGCGGTGCATTAGCTGAAAGTCTCAAGGAAAACGGCGGCGAAATATTGTTCAGAAAGAAAGTTGTGCAGATAAAAACAGAAAACAAAAAAATTCGTGGCGTTGTTACAGAAGATGAAAATTATTATGAATGTGATTCTATAATTTTCTCGGCTAACCCGAAATTGTCATTTTCAATGTTTGATGAGAATCCGTTCCGCAATGTTTACACAAAAAGAATTACCGAAATGGAAAATACATCAAGTCATTTTGGAACGTATATCGCAACAAATGCAGATTTGTCCGCCTACAAATACGATACTTTATATTTCCCATCGTATGATATTGATAATTTGTATCAAAAACCGGCATCTGCGCTGCCAAAAGACAGCTTTATGTACTTTACTGTGCCTACTGCCCGCTTAGGAAAAACTGCTGATGGTAAAGATTTGATTGAAACAATCTCAATGGATACATACGAGAATTACAAACAATGGAGCGACAGTAAGTTCGGCAAGCGTCCGCAAGAATACAAAGATTTCAAAGCAAAAATACAGGAAAATGTAATACGCCAACTGAAAGTTCAAATTCCTGAAATTGCCGGAAAAATTGATTTTGCAGACTCCTCTACTCCGCTTACAAATGAGCATTTCACAAACAGTCCGGAAGGATGTATTTTCGGAATAAAGCACAGTATGGAACAAATGAAAGCTCCTATACGAGCAAAAACAAAGCTCGAAGGTTTTTATTACACCGGTCAATCTTTAATTTTTCCCGGAATTGTTGGAGTAACGATAACTTCATTTGTTACATGTTCAGATATTTTAGGACAACAATATTTGTTTGATAAAATCGATAAAGAAACAAGGTAATTTTTCAATGCCAAAAATATTTTTCCTTGTACTGACAAGCGTTATTTTATGTTCATGTTCTCACACGGAAAAAGGAAAAATTTCAAACATAGAGCTTCCACAAAATAATGAAGCTCTGTGTTTATTATTAGATAATGTAAAGAATATCAGTAAAGATGTTTCGCTGGATGATAGCAATTTATATTTCATTCTTGCATATCAGTCGTACATTACATACGGTTTTAATAATTCTACACTAGAATTTATTAAGCGAACTCTTGCTGATTCAAACAACCTATTCTACCGTGAAGCTTTTGATTTATATTTTCATTACGCACTTAAAGAAAATAATCTGAATATTATCGAACCGTACATAAAGAAGAAAGGAATTCCGGTTGGACTTAGTTATGCCTCGCTTCTTGAAGCAATTTATTTTAAAAAGCCTTTAAAGTCACTTGAGATGATTAAAGATAAGCCTCATTTTATTCCGGCTGTCGCTTTGCTTGTCAAAGATTCTGCGTATGAAAAAAACAGACATTACATTATCGAATATTTTGTCTCTTTGATTTCCAATGTAAAAAAACGCCAAGCAAATAAGCTCAATATGCAAGTCGTACATTTTCAGCAGATGTTCAAGGACACAAAAGAACATTTTTATTCCATATTTGCATCTTGGCTTTCCGGCAAGGCTCCGGAGCAATATTCTATAAGAAAAGCGTTAAAGAATGTTCAATCACTAGAAGAAGGCGAAGCACTGCTGCAATTATGTGCAGAAACAGGCAAGAGGCGCGATTTTTCGATAACTTTACTTCAGGAAAAAGATAAAAATCCATTTTTGCAGTGCCTTTATGTAATAAATACAAAAAGATCTCTTGGTTATTCGCCTGTCAGAAGCTTAGCTTCCAGGCTGGAAAATCAATTTCCAAAATATTCGGAAGAACGTTTTTCACTTTTGTCATCTCGCTTTTTTAATACCGCTTTTGCACAGCCGCAAACAATTGCCGAAGAAGCTGAATACACAAAAGAATTTCCGTTTCGTTATAATGCCTACTTAATAACATCTGCAATGCTGCGGGATATATTGGAAAAATTTACATTAGAACAAAGAAAAAATTTGAAATCTTCAATAGAAATACTTGAGCCACAGAACTTTCCCGATAATTACGTGAGTTCGATAGCTTACCTTATTGAAATGATATATCCCGATGAAACAAAATGGAGCAACTATCTGGCAAAAGTTCTTCCGTTGTCATACGCAAATCTGCGCAGCAACGGAGGACACTTCTTAGTAGAACAAAAACTTCCGAATTACCCGGAAAATGTTTCAATGGGAGTAAATTGTGAAGAAAAAAAATGGGAATATTTCAGAAAATATAATTTCACTGAATTAATGAGAAATTATATTCCGCCAAATCATCTGCCAAATAAAGACGCTGCGTACTTATACACATTTGTTCGGAATTTTCTAGAAGAAGTCGGCGATTATTATGAAGCTATGAAATTATCAGTAATGACTGCAAAACTTTTGTACGGAAGTGAATTTGCAATGTCTGATTTAGAAACTTTGAAACATCTTTATCCATTTCACTATAGAGACAGTGTTGAAAAATGGTCACAGAAATATAATGTCGAACAAGCTTTAATTTGGGCAATTATGAGAGAAGAAAGTAGATTTAAGGCAGACATTGTATCAAGCGCTGCAGCAATAGGATTGATGCAGGTCATGCCGGCTACAGCAAGTTGGCTGGCTCCTAAAGTCGGAATAAAGCAAAAGGATATTGATTTAACTAATGCTGACCAAAATATTCAGTTCGGCGTTTACTATCTTTCCTATCTGCAAACATTGATAAATAGCAAGGAACTAATTGCTGCCGGGTACAACGCAGGACAAGGAAGAGCTAAAAAATGGCAGCATCAATACAAAAAATATCCGGGTAAAACTCGCTATGAAATGCTTCCTATTGAAGAAACACGTCATTATATTAGAAAAGTTATGCAAAGTTACTACGTGTATTCTTATTTGCTTTCAAATAAAAATAATTCATAAGGGAGAAAAAATGTCATTCAAAATATTGAAAGAAAATAACGGAACAATGCTGCTTGATACGCAGATTTTCCAAGATGAACGCGGTTTTTTTTCTGAAACATATAAAAGAAGCGATTTTCTTAAAATCGGAATAGACGCTGATTTTGTGCAAGATAATCATTCTTTTTCCAAAAAGGGCGTAATACGTGCACTGCATTACCAACTGCCTCCATTTGCACAAGGAAAATTAGTTCAGGTTCTGACCGGTGAAATTATTGACATTGCGGTAGACCTACGAAAAAGTTCCGCCACTTTCAAGCAATGCACGGTGGTTAGACTTTCCGGAGAGAATCATCATTTATTCTATATTCCGCCCGGATTCGGTCACGGCTTTATGGCATTGTCCGATAACGTGCATTTGCTTTATAAATGCACAGCTGAATACTGTAAGGAATATGAACGCGGAATCCGTTGGGATGATCCGACTTTGAATCTTCCTTGGGAATACAACTGCACTCCGATAATTTCGGAAAAGGACAAAAAGCTGCCCTTTCTGCCTTATGCGGAGATTTTTGAATGATTTGGTTGATAGGAAATTCCGGATTACTGGGACAAGAAATTGAATTGATGTTAAGGCTCGGAGGTTTTCAATACATCGGAACAGGACATAAAGTTGATATTACCGACACCGCAGCCATACAAAAATTCTCTGAAAACAAAAGCTTTAACTGGATTATTAATTGTGCTGCATACACAGCTGTCGATAATGCAGAAAATGATTTCGACAATGCATTTTTATTAAATCATCATGCAGTTGCAAACATTGTGCAGATAGCAAAAGAAAAAAACGCAAAAATTGTACATTTCTCTACCGATTATGTTTTTGATGGTAAAAAAAGTGACTATTACACAGAGAATGATTTGCCAAATCCGCTTAACATTTATGGGAAAAGCAAATATGCAGGTGAGCAAGCATTAACAGAATGGGGAAAAGTTTTTATTATCAGAATTTCTTGGTTATTTGGTCATAACAAAAATAATTTTGTCAAAACAATGCTCAATCTTTTCAACACAAGAGAACAAATAAAAGTTGTTAATGATCAATTCGGTCTGCCGACTTACACAAAAGATTTAGCCGAATTGGTAAAACTTTTATTGCAAAATGATTCGGCAAAATACGGACTTTATCATTACTGCAATAGCGGAGAAAAAATAAGTTGGTTTGATTTTGCATCGGAAATATATCGGCAGGCAAAAGTTTTGGAACTCACAGCTAAAAATGTTGAAATAATTCCGATTTCTACGGCAGAATATAAGCAAACTGCCTTGCGTCCGCATAATTCATGTCTGTCTGCAAATAAAATCATGCAGGAACTAAAAATATCTGTACCTTCCTGGCAAAATGCACTGGAACGCTGCCTATTGTTTGAAAAAGAAACTATGCAGCAATAAAAAAAATGGGATAAATCCATAGTATTTTTATGGCTCTATCCCATCTTACATTTTAACCAAAGACTATTAGTTTAATGCTTCGATTACATTATAAATGTCACCAACAGTTTTTAAACTTTTAGCTTTTTCTTCATCAATTTTTGTGTCTTTTCCAGTTTTAGCTTTTACAGCTTTTTCTAAAGCAACAATTAAATCAATACCATCTAAAGAGTCAAGTTCTAAATCGTCAAACAAGCTTGCATCATCATTAAGCTCATCTTCTCTTTTTTCAAACTCCTCAATTAAAACGTTATTTACTAATTCTTCTACTTCAGCTCTAGTCATTATTTTACCAAACTCCTTTTTCTTAGTTTTGCCTATTTTACACTAAATATGAAAAGAATCAACTTGATTTTCCATATTTAATACAAATCATTATTAAATTATTCAAAATCAGCAACCTCAATACTCTTAATTGAATATTTTTTATCATTGAATGATACAACATCACCAACTTTCTTTCCCAACAACGCCATTCCCAAAGGTGATTTGTAAGAAAGAATATTATTCTCAATATCTGATTCCCATGGTCCCAAAATTGTAAATTTCACAGATTCATTATTTTCCAGAACTTCAATTCTGGTACCAAAAGAAACTGTTGATGCATTAACATCCTTACGTTCAATAATGGTTGCTTCATTAATTCCGTTTGTAAGTTCAACAACTCTTGCAGCAAGCTGAGATTCTTTTTCTTTTGCAGCTTTATATTCTGAGTTTTCTCGTAAGTCTCCTTTTTCCAGAGCTTCCCCAATATCCTTAGAATTTTTAGGAACTTCAACTTCTTGAATATAAGCAAGTTCTTTTTTCTTTTCTTCCAAACTTTTGCGCAGAGTAAGCAATTTATCTGCAAGATTTTTAATTTTGCTTTCTTTACTTTCAACCTCTTCAGCCGCTTTGTATTTTGCTGCAATTTCAGGATAGCATTCGGCAATTTTATCTTTAATTCTTATTTTATCTTCCTCTCCGAGATAATTTAAGTCTACTGTTATTTTATAAAGGCGGTCAGCAAAATCTTCAGACGCTGTTTCAATGTAATTTTCCAAAATTGAATTCTTAAATAAATAATCTCTTACTTGATTTTGCAGTTTTTTATTTTTTGTAGTTTCTTTTTTAATAGTTATGCTATTGCCAGCTAATTCTATTAAATGCAGCAGTGAAAACAAAACTGTTTCGTAATTTACGCCAAATTCATCAGCTTTTTCTTTTGATGATAAAACTCTCGGCACAAGCCAGAAAAAGGCTTCTCTGTATTCTCTGTACGCCACCATTAAATCATGAACTAATTGTTTTACATACTTATGATCTTCCGGTGAAGCTTTGTCCAATTCTTCATAAATAAAAGTGCTAGGATATAAAAAGAATAAGCGAATATATGTTTCTTGCCAGCCGTTTTCGTCAGAGCCGTCGCTGCATTCTTTAATATTGCGCAAGAAATCATTTCTGAGTTCCTGCAAAGAAATTGCCTCATAAACATCAAGCGGATCTTCCACATTATTAATTAATTCCTTAAAGCTAGGAGTTTCTACATTTAAAAAAGAATATTTTTTCTGGAAAAGTTCCAGCAGCAGAAAACTAATAATTGTCTGTTCATTTACAACATCAATCACTTTTGCATGAGTTTTAAAATAAGCAATCATTTCTTCCAATAAATCCGGATCCGGATCTGAATCATGCTGATAATATTGATAAGCAATATTAAAACGCTGCATAAAATCTTTTGAAGCTTTAAATGCATTTGCAGTTCTTTCTTCCACAGAAATCGGTCGGTCTCTTAACATATAAATATCGCTGTTTTCGTCCAAAGTTCCGAAAATCGGATCATTTCTCATTAATTCCTTTGTTTTTGACCACCAATTATTCCATTTTCCTTGAGTAATAATATCAGGAACAAGTTCAGCTTTTATTTCTTTCAACTTAATGTTGTTGTTATAACTTTTAATAAGGATTTTCATTGCCCATAACGGATCTTCAACAACTTTAGCTTTTAATTTCTCAATATTTTTAAGTTTAAGCACCCAGATATGATTTTTAGGCAATACACGCAATGATGAAATCGCCAATTTCAATGACATTTTATGATTTCTGCTTTTTTCAAAATCAATAATAAAGTCATCGCGATCCACAGATTTTATAAGCCCAATTCCCCAATCTCGGTGATAAACAAAATTTCCAACATCGATTGATATATGCTTTTCAAAACTTGAAATAGCCTCCCCGATAGTTCGCCATTTGCCGTCAAGATTACTTCTTTTTATGTATTCATCCAAATGTGAATGGTTTGCATATTTTTTTCTGTAAACAAAAACAATCTCTTCACGTCCATATTCATTATGAGAATCGTAATCAAGAATTATTTTCAACAATTTAATACAAATATCCCAATTTTCCTGCTTCTTATAATTTTCATAGACAAGCATCAGCAAATCTACAACTTTATCAACAGAGAATGCCTTATAAATTTTCTTTTCCAAGCCTAAGAAGAAATCACAACCTACTTCATCAAAAGTCAGAAGCTTTTTCCAAATTTCTTCAATTTGAGTAAAATTTTTCACATGAATAGAACGATTGATAGCTTTTTTATAGTAGCTTATAGCTTCATCTCTTTTATTTTCACTTTCACGTTTTTCCGCAATTTTTAAAACAATGCTGATTTCTTCGTAATCTACTTTTATTAATTCTTCCCAGTACGCTTCAATTTCATCTTTCTTTCCTAGGTTTGTCAACGCTTCCAGCAAAGAACGAATTACAAGTTTATCTTTTAAACCGGAGTTGTTAATCTTCAAAGCGATATATTCTACAATATTCCATTTCAAATTATCCGAAAAAATCTTCAGCAAGCTGTAAGGACTTCCATCTTCAAATCGCCCTTCCTTCAACTGAAAGATTGTGGAAATATATAGTGCAATAATAGAATTTCTGTTTTTAGTTAAATAATCATTTGTAATTGCACTTATTTCCTTTTGGATATGATTATCAGAAAACTCCTGAACTAATGCATCTAAATCCTCAAAATTCTTGATCGTATAATTATTGATAGCCGTTCTAGTCCATTTTTCTTCATTCAATTGGCTTTCATACTTTTCAATCAGCTGCTGCTCGTTCATTTTTACTCCTGTTTTAGATAGAATTTTTTAAAATATTGTAGACAGTGAAAGACAAATCTTTAATGCGTGCTTCCACCTTTTTCAGTTCATCATTAGCATTATCTTTTTCCAAAAAATAATCATAAAGCCACAAATACCTCATGACTAATATGGCTTTAAACTTTTCAGCTTCATTCTTATTCTTCATAATTCCTGCATTATTTTCCAACTCATTTTTAATATTGGAAATTTCTTTCTGTATTCTTGCAACTTCGCTAGTCATCAGTTCACGTTTTATATCTAAAATATTATACACTCTGGCATATACAGGAACCCAAAAAACGAAAGTTTCATCAGCAATATCATACTGCTTCATAACGCTGGAAATTTTAGCAATCAGCTGACTGTTATCCAGTTTTGCTAAATCTACAGCTGCCGGATTAAGAAAAAAAGCTTCGCGCATCATTATTTTCGCGGCTCGCTCATTGTCTTGCAGTTCGTAGCAGTTTCCCAATTGGGCATACGCATCTGCATTAAAATGATCGTTTTGAATTACTTTCTGAAAGTAACAAACAGCATCATCAAACCGCATTAATTCTTTATAAATTGCGCCGATTAAAGCAAACAACCGCACTATATTTACCGAAGCATCGCCTTCACTTTCTGTTTTTTTCAAATATTCTAAAGCCAATCCCAAAACATACTTCATTACACAATTTAATACTAAAGCTTCAGTTCCTCTAGAAGATTTGAAAGTCAATATAAACTTTTTCCATTCTTCATACAGAAGACAACCGGTTTTATAATTCGAGTACGCTTTTTTATCCTTTTCCTTCTTCAATTTTTCAATTTTAATTTTCCAGTAGTTACAGCATTTTCCGCCGATTTCCGCACTTTCATTTGCAAAATCCTGCTTCAAAATTTCTTTAAATACTGTAGCTGCGTCATTAAAATATCCTTCCGTCAACAATGATAATCCAAATGTCAAACGTTGCTCTACAGGAAAAACCACCTTCTCTGCGTTATTTTTAAACCCCATTATAAACCCTTTTTACGGCTGTCTCTTCAATATTCCAAAATGGTGTTTTATGACCGGTGTCAAAATAAAGAAATGGATGAAATGCACCAAACCACCTCATCCATTGGAGCAACTTATATCATTTTCACGTTTTCCGGTCAATACAACTATATTGGATAATTTTCGTTTTCATGCCAATTTTTTGCATATACAAACCGACAATAAAAGATTGAGATTAAAAAAATACGTTCAAATTTTACTAAGCAAGCAGGTTCAAAAGCTATGAAAATAAATTGCCTGAAAATTCCAATGATTTTTTTCCTAATAACAACAAACCTTCCGCTGTTTTCATTAAGTGAAGATGAAATAAATGAAAAAGAACTTCATGCCGTATCAATGTTTCGACAGGGTAAAAATCAGGAAACGATAAATTTATTATCCGAATTAATTAATTCAGGAAAAGAAAACGACAAAAAATTCAGGAATCAAATCAAAGAAGCGTACTATTGGCTGGGGAAAGCTTACATCAGGTGCAATAATTTTGAAGCCGCAAAGAAAAATTTGGAATTCTACATAGCTAATTTTAAAGATTACGGCGAAAATTATGAAGATGCATACTACGAAAACGCAATGATGTACTATACCGAGAAAAAATATCAAACAGCAGCAGATTTATTTGTGAATTTTTTGAATGAATTTCCGGACAGCGCAAATGCCGCAAAAGTTTGCTACCAAACAGGCGAATCATTATATGAATTGGCATTGTATGATGATTCATTAGTTTATTTCAAAACCGTTATTGATAACTACTCTGCTTCAAACTATTACGAAGCTGCCGTATTCAGAGCAAAACTGATTGAAAGCAGAAAAAATGAATTGGTTTTGCAGAATTTGCTGAAATGGTCACAAGAACAGTTTTTGGCAAGCCGAGACACTTTTATCAAGAAAGAACAGGAAGCCAATGATACAATCAAACTTCTTAAAGACAAAATCAAGATACTGGAACGTGAAATTGCCTCAAAAGAAAATATTGTAGAATTCAATTATGAACAAAACATGATTTTGGAAAGCAAAGAAGAATTGTTGAAAAGAAAAGAAATTATCCTGAAATTAATAGAAAAAGAAATAAAAAAAAGTAAGTAATCCAACGGAGTAAAATTTATGAGAAAACAGATATGTTTCTTGTTATTAATATTTTTTTCAGTTACTGCATTTGCACAAAATTCATTAAATAAACAAAATACTGCCGCAAATAAAACATTGGTTTCAAAAAATCTTAAAATCAGCGTTAATAAAGATACCGGAAACTTCATTTTTTATGCAAAAGAATCAATAGGCACACCTGATAACGAAAATAAATCAAGCGACTGGGTTAAAATCCTATCCGAAAAAATAATTCCGTCAAGTTACTTTATGTTTCTAAAAGACGGAATATCAATAGGTTACGGTACAGATGAAAAAGGCATTCATACATGTCAAATAAAATGGAACGAAATAAGATACGCTTGGGAAAATACAGACACAAGAATTATCAGCACATTCAGTTTTCTGCAAAATAGAAAAACATCAAGTTACGACGGTTTTAATATAAACCTCAATATTAGAAACATTTCCGAAAAAGACATTGAATTAGCTGCAATCGCATGTTTTGACGGAAATAACGATTCACTTGAAGAACATTATTTTACATCAAACAGAAGAATATCAAATGAACAGGAACTTATTGGGAGCAACATAAAAGATTTCGTGATCATAAACACGCTAATTGCCCAAACAGCATTAAAATTATTTGTTCCCGATATAATTTCCCATGAATCATCTAAGAAAATAAGCCCAAAACGCATTTATTTCACAAATTGGCGGCGAATGAAAGATCATAAGTCAGGAAATTTCAATGTAAATACAGGGCGTTTGTTTAATACAGAACCGTATTCTGATAACGACAGTGCTTTATTCATCGAATATCCGAGCACAAAAATCAGCCCAAGTGAACACATTGAAATAAACTTCAAGCTGAATATTGAGAATTCAAAAATATCAGCCGGTTCGCAAGCTACGCTGGATGAACTTTTTATGTTGTTAAATGAGATAAATCAGAAACTTAATAACAACGAAATTGTTGAAAAAAAATACCTTAATGACCTTGACGACAGAATTGACATTCTGAAATGACAGCTTCCGCCGCATTGTATAAAATCAGCTGTTAAAAAAACTTCCCTGTTTAGTATTTCGGGCAATAAATTCTTTTTCCACTTTTCGTAAAATTGTTCCCTTAGTATATGACGCTTCATCGGTAGATGTGCCGACCAATGATTTAAAATTGGCAAAACGAAAAATTAAAACATACGGCGGAAGACGCTCGATAATGTCGCAAATCAGCTTTACATACGAAACATCGGTAAAACGAACAAATCGCTGCGGATACTTTCTATATTCTTCGGTAATTTCCGTTCCTTCGGTAAAATCAAGCATTCTGAATTTCACACCGTCAAGTTTATTTTCCCGAAACAACCGATAATTTTCTTCAATCATCATATCAATCGATTCGCCGGGAAGCCCCAAAATCATGTGAACACCGACTTTTATATCTGGTGCAAAATTATGAATCATAGTTACAGCATTACAAAATTGCGCATAAGAATGTCCGCGATGAATATGTTCAAGCGTTTCATCAAAAACACTCTGCAGCCCAATCTCTAGCCAGATTTCTTTCCCCGACGATCCTGCCAATTCCTGTAGCTGCTGCAATATTTCAGGATAAATATAATCCGGTCGTGTGGAAATCATTATCCCGACAATGTAATCTTTTTCTAAAACAGTTTTATAACGCAGCAAAAGCTCAGTCATATCACCATAAGTATTAGTGTTTGCCTGAAAATATCCCCAAAACAACGAAACATTCAAACGATTGCTGAAGAATTCTTTTCCCTTTTCCAACTGAATATCAAGCTCCGCAACAGAACATAAATTGCCGGTTTCATACAAATGAATCCCACCGTCACGCAGGTAATCAGGCAGAAAAGACAAACCGTCACAAAAAGAACAGCCCGGCTTTCCGTCCAGTCGATTAGGACACGGCAGTCCCATATCAAGAGGAAGCCGCCAGACTTTTTGACCGGTTTTTTCCTTATTATAATCATTTAATGTCCGGTAAAATTTTTCAGCCATTATCTGTACTCTTCATCATCATCCACAATCAACGGTGAAAAATACATCTGACGAATCGGGTTGAATCGAAAAACAATAAGACAATAAAGAAATGCAAAAACAAAACCAAAAAGATGAGTTATATGTGCAATACCATCCGCACTTCCGGTAATTTCTATAAAAAGTTCAATCACAGCAAAAAGCGGAACCATCCATTTAATTTTCAGCGGAATAATAAAAAACAAAAGTACTTTAATTTCCGGATAATATGCACCGAATGCAAGCAAAACGCCGTAAATTGCTCCAGACGCACCTATAAGCGCAACATTATGAGCATTGGTAAAATGAAAAAAACAATACGACGCCGCATTAGCAAGAATCCCGACAACCAAATAAAATGCCAGAAACTGCCAATTGCCCCAACGCTTTTCCAGCGGCTTCCCGAATGCATACAGTGCATACATATTCAGCACCAAATGCGCTAGATTCCCATGCAGAAAAATCGAAGTCAGAAGCTGATATAAATATTGAAATCCGTTATCAATCGACGGAATATCACTTCCAAAACCAATGTTTAGTGCTCCGTACATAAATTCGTACCCAAGCAATCCCCTGCTGTGAGTAATATAATTCAAAATCCAAGGAACAAACAAAACACAATTGATGATAATGATAACATTGACTATAGAAAAATTATTTGATTTTAAAGACTGCTGATTATTCATAATGCGAGGAAACTACACAACTTATTTTCATTAGTCAAGAACATTTTCCTACTGCAAAGGCTGAAAATCCTGCGCGCCGTGACCGCATACAGGACAGACATAATCCGGCGGTAGCGTATCGCCCTCGTAAATAAAACCACACACAATGCAGATAAAGCCTTTTTTACCAGTTGCGGCACTGTCTTTTTTCTTAATGTTTGAATAGTAATACGCATAAGTAACAGAATCACTGTTTGCCAAAACCTCGCCGTCCGTAACATCAGCAATAAACAAAGTATGCGTTCCTAAATCCACTGTATTAACAACTTTCCCGGAAATATAGCCGTTGCATTCTTCGGTAAGATACGCAATTCCGTTTGCAGCTCTGGCAAAATTCACATCGACAAATTTATCGCTGTCACGCCCACTTCTAAAGCCAAAATTATTGTAAGTGGCAAATTTAGAACTTTCATCAAGTATCGAAAGATTAAACTCACAACTTTTCAAAATCATGTTATGCGTATAACTATTTTTACTGACAGCAATTACAATTCGGTTCGGCACGGCGGTTACTTGCATTACCGTATTTATAATGCAGCCGTTGTCTTTATCGCCGTTTTTGAAGTCAATACAAAAAGCCCATAAGTAATTTTATTCATTACATCAAGATTCATAACATCAGCTCCTTCCATAATAAAACGCAACTCATGTTTAATAATAATATCCTGATATGAATATTCTACCGAAATTACTTAATTATTAATTCTGTCCTATTTCAAAATAGCGCATTCCGTTAATCAATTTTTCCGAAATGCCGGCAGAACATGTTACAACTCGGCTGCCGTTTTCCATACCGACAAAAATCGCTTGCGCATTTTCATATTTATTGACAAACCCAAGCCCGGCATCTTTTCCCATTACAAACAATGAAGTAGACAATGCGTCTGCACACACCGAATTAGCCGAAATTACAGTAACGGAAGAAACGCCGTTGTCTGCCGGGCAACCTGTTTTGGGATCTAAAATATGGTGATAACGTTTCCCGTCCGCCGCAATAAAAAACCTCTCATAATCTCCGGAAGTAACAATTGTGACATCTGTCGTTTGAATATATCCAACAACGTCATTTTCAGAAAAAGGGTCTTTCACGGCAATATTCCACTTTCTTTTCCCATTAAACAACCCGGAAAGAACAATATCACCACCGCCGTTAATGATAAAATTTTCTGTTTCCTGCGATTTTAGATATTCAGCAATCAGTTGCAAGATTTTTCCTTTTGCAATTCCGCCTACATCAACGGCGGCATTTTCAGAAAGAGTTACTCTGCCATTTTCAAATCTGATCTTATCCGTTCCGCAATTTTTTAATGTATTAACAATGCTTTCATTATCCGGTGGCGATAAAGCATTTTCAATATTCCACAGTTTTATTAACGGAAATAATGTGTAATCAAAAGCTCCGTCGGTCATCCGATTGTAAAAATCAGCTTCCAGAAGCATCGCATAAATATCGGGATTATCAGTAAAACCTGTTTGATTAAGCCGGTAAACATCGCCGTAAGTTTGCTTTGATGAATAAATTCTGTCGTATTTCGCAGCAATATCAAAAGCTTCATTCATAATTTGCGCTGCATTTTTTTTATTTGAGAAGAACTGAATATTGAGAATTGTTCCCATAACAAATTCGGTTCTAGTATGTTTTTTTATTGGAACAGCAGAAAAAGTGACTAATAGTAATAAAATTACGCAAATAAAACGCTTTGTTTTCATAATATTAGCCGTCCGCTGCCGCTGCGAATGATTTTTACACCGTCTGTTTCCGACAATCGAACAACAGTTGACGCAGTTCCCGGTACATATTTTTCATCAAATACAAGCAAATCCACTTTATCCGCAAATGCAGCTTCAATATCAACATGATTATCCAGCGGCGACTCGCCTGAAAAATTAACGCTTGTGGAATAAAGAATCTTTCCTGTTTTCTGCGATAATTCGTTAAGTACATTCCAAACTGGCAGCCTGACACCGCTTGTTGCTCCGTCGGCATTATCAAAAATAAATGTAAACGCTCCGGGCCAATTTTTTTCCAGAATACCAATAAAAGGCTTGTAGTTTACTTTCAAATCTTCCAGCTGCTTTATATCACTGATAAAAAACAAAAACGGCTTATTGTCACGCTTTTTAAGTTCTCGCACTTTATCAGCTGCCGCTTCGGTAAATAAAAAGCCGTAAATCGTATCGGACGGCATAATTACAATTCCGCCACCGCCCAAAACATCAGCAATTTTATCTATAGGATAACTTCCGTCTACAAAAATTTTCTCACTCATTTTCTATTCCAAAAACAATCAATAAAATAAACACCGAAATAACCAAATAAAACAAAGCACTTATAATCTGCTTCATCTTCTGAATCTTCTCAACTTCCGACGCAACACGAACATATTCTTTTAAATACGTGTTGCTTTCCCCGATATTCAACGTAACCCGGTTTGAGGCATTATCGCGAATACGGAAAAGAATTTTTTTATTATCATCAAAAAAGCCGAGATTATTGGCTAATTCTTTTTTTGCCTGCGCACTTGTTTCCGATGATTTTAAGTAAGCGACATATTCTTCAAGATTGCTTTTTTCGTCTTTTAAATATTCCGTATAATTCTGCAGAGCCTGTTTTTCCTTTTGAAGCTTATAACCTTCTATTAACCCATTGCTTCCCAAAAGCAGCTGATTCAAAATAACAGACAAAATAATTGCGAAAATCAGGAATATAACTTTCTTCATAAATATGTCACTCCTTTAACCAAAGGTCAATTCTTAAAAAAACAAAGGCTGTCCCCCAAAAGAATACTTATGCCACGCACTTGCAGCAATGCGGACTTTGCACAACATCAGTATTCTTAATTTACCGGACAGCCTGTTTAAATATATTAATTAAAATTTCAGTTTTACTAATCTTTCAATTGCTTCTTCTACGTTACTTCTTTCACCGAAAGCCGAAAGTCTGAAATAACCCTCGCCGCACAAGCCAAAACCTGCGCCCGGAGTTCCTACAATCTGCACTTCATTCAGTAGTTTGTGGAAGAAATCCCAGCTTGAAAGTCCAGCCGGAGTTTTCAGCCAAACATAAGGCGAATTTATTCCGCCTGTAGATGCAATTCCCAGCTTAGTAATGCCGTCTTTAATAATTTTTGCATTCTCAAGGTAATAATCTATTATCGCATTAACCTCGCTTTTTCCTTCCGGCGTAAATACAACTTCCGCACCTTTTTGAATCAAATAAGCCGTTCCGTTAAACTTAGTAGTCTGACGGCGCAGCCATAATTTATGCAACTCGTAAGAATTGCCACTCTTATCATAAACAAGCAGTTCCTTAGGAATAATAGTGTATGAAAGACGTGTTCCAGTAAAACCGGCTGTCTTGGAAAGACTTCTGAATTCAACAGCACATTCTCTTGCGCCGTCAATTTCAAAAATTGAATGCGGAATATTATCTTCCCGAATAAAAGCTTCGTAAGCGGCATCAAATAAAATCAGTGCCTTATTCTTTCTTGCGTAATCTACCCACTTTTTAAGTTCATCTTTTGACGCTACTTGACCTGTAGGGTTATTAGGAAAACAAAGGTAAATTAAATCAACCGGCTGTGAAGGCAGCTCCGGAATAAAATTATTCTGCTGATTACACTCAAGGTACACAAAGTCGGTATATCTTCCGTCTTTGTAAACTCCGCCGCGTCCTGCCATTACATTACTATCTACATAAACAGGATAAACCGGATCCGGAACTGCAATCTTTATGTCATCAGAAAACAATTCCTGAAAATTAGCTGTATCTTCCTTTGCGCCGGTAGAAACAAAAATTTCATCATCCGCAATGTTTATTCCTTTGGAACGGAAGTCACTTTCGGCAATCTTGCTACGCAAAAACTCGTATCCCTGTTCCGGTCCGTACCCATGAACGTTCTTTTCCAAATCAGCAACAGCTTCTTTTAATGAAGAAATTACTTTGCCAGTCAAAGGTTTTGTAACATCACCGATTCCCAATCGTATAATTTTTTTGTCCGGATTAGCCTGCTGATATGCACTCACCTGCCGCCCGATTTCGGTAAACAAGTAATTTCCCGGCAATTTATTATAATTTTCATTCACTTTAATCATAAACAGCTCCTTTTTAATATAAAAAACAATTTATCGTTTACATCCGCCCTGTTTGCCATTGCGTGTAAGATTATCCAAAATTTTAGAATCATACTTCAGCACTTTATCTTTCTTCAGTTTAGCCTGAAACAACGCCTCTTCAATAAGCACATCAAGCAATTTCCCAAACGGCAGTTCATTATGTTCCCAAAGGTAAAAACTGAATGAACCGGGAATTGTATTTATTTCATTTACATAAACGTGTTCCCGTGATTCATCCATAAGGAAATCAACACGCACCACACCGCTACAATCCATTGTCTTGTAAATCAACTTTGTATAATTTTCGATATGCTCTTTTTGTTCGACAGTGACATCTGCCGGAATTTTGCGCCCCATTGAACCCATGCCCTTTGTTTTGGAATTAGCGTTAATGTATTTGTCATCGAATGAAAGGAATTTTTCCCATCTTACAGGTTCTTCCAAAACAGACGTAAGCACGACATTATCTTTCATTATCGCAGAACAATTGATTTCAACGGAATTAGCAACACCTTTTTCCACAATTATTCGATAATCGTATTTGCTTGCAACATCAATCGCATTTACCAAATCTTTTTCATCATTTACCATTGATATTCCAATGGAAGAACCGAGATTTGCAGGCTTTACGAACACCGGATAATCAAGTGTATAACGCACTTTTTTTATTACTTCCTGTGAATTCTCAATCCATTCGTGTCTGGTAAACCAAATATAAGGAAGAACAGGTAAATCAATCCCGGAAAAAATGCTTTTCATTACAATTTTATCCATTCCGGAAGCAGAACCGACTACACCGCTGCTTGTATACGGAATATCAAGAAACTCAAGAAAACTTTGAAGTTTTCCGTCTTCTCCGTAATTTCCGTGACATGCAATAACAGCAGCGTCAAGAGAGTTCAAAATATTTTTCTTGTCTTTCTTATTTAATGACGGCTGAAACTGCTTTGCGCACTTCTTAGACCAGTTTTTGTAAATATTTAAATCTTTAAGTTTTTTCTCGCCAAAAAACCAATCTCCGTCCTTATCAATATAAATAAGTTCGGGAACGTATTTTGATTTATCCAAATTTTCATAAGCTTGAAGCCCGGTGATAATAGAAACTTCATGCTCTACGGATTTTCCGCCGTAGATAATGCCGATTTTTTTCATTTATGCAATCTCCCATAATGTAAGCTCTGCCTAAAACGGGCGAGTTCATTTTGTGCCTGTATGTAACTTATTTTATGAAAAAAATCAATTGTTATGCTATAACAGCGCAATCGATAAGTACACCGGCGTAAACAAGGAGCAGCTATGAGAATAAAAATAATTATTGCTTTATTTATCTTATGCACATCATTCATAAATGCGCAAAATCTCCCGGAAAACGACAAAATTGCAGCACGTGTAAAAGATGTTCTTATCGAATCTTACGATAATTACAGCGGATTCAGTTTTCAGGAACGGCTTGTTCTGAAGTTCGGCAAAAGAACATTTATCGACAGCGTAACATTGTGGTACCAAAACTACACCGATATTGAAAATATCGAGATAAAGCTTCATTACCAGCTGAAAAAATTGTCAGACAAAGTTTCCCAATGCGAAAGTCCGGAAAAAGCCAAGCAGTTTAAAAAGGCATTGGAAGATTTAACCTTTCTTGGTTACCGAAATGTCGACTTGTACTACAAAGCCCTGCTGAAAGTCGAAAACTTGCCTGAAATGTTTACTACCGACGATATAGACGACGCATTGGCAAACCCGGAATTCTTCCTGTTGAAAAAACAGCTTTATGAAAAAGAAGAAATTTTAAAGCAGGAAATCAGAAGCCATTTAGCTTCAAAGGAATGCAAGAACAAACTGGGAATATATTTATTCTTTTTTGATTTCGTAAATAAAATCAGAGTCGGCATAATAAAAAAGGACATTGATAAAAGCTACAAAGCAATCTTGGAAAAACAAAAGAAATCAGAAGTGATTCAGAAATAAACAAAAAAGCAGCCGACGCAAAAATAACGCCGACTACCCGATAATTTATTCGATTAATCTTTTTCCGACACGCACCGCATCAAGCCCATCTTTTGAATATCCGTCTGCACCGATTTCATCTGCATAATCTTGTGTGATTACTGCTCCACCGATAATAATTTTTGCCTTACAGCCTTTGCGTCGTGCAATTTCCACAACATCTTTCATTCTTATCATAGTTGTAGTCATTAATGCCGAAAGCCCAATCAATGCGGCATTTTCAGAAATTGCTTTATCTACAATGTCCTCGCTGTCCACATCTTTACCCATATCTATTACATCAAAGCCGTAATTTTTCAGCATTATTCCGACAATATTTTTTCCGATGTCATGAATATCGCCTTTAACAGTTGCAAGAATAATTTTAGGTTTTTCTTCTTTCACACCGCCCTCTTTCTGAATAAGAGTTTCAAGCGACGCAAACGCAGTTTTCATTGCTTCGGCACCTGCAATCAACTGCGGAAGAAAGTATTTCTTTTGTTCATAAAGCTCGCCTACTTTGTTGATTCCGGGAATAAGATGTCCGTTAATAATTTCATCAGCACTCACTCCGTCAGAAAGCATATTTTTCACACGTTCCACAATGATTTCTTTTTCACCATTTACAACGCAGTCAAACACACTGTTGCTCTCTGCACGTTCTCTTTTCCCTGTTCCGCCGGAACCCGGAGTCATATCAGTTTTTACAACATTTGATACGTACATCATGCTGCCCTTGTCATTAAGAGTAAGCACATCAGACGCATATTTTAAATTCATCAAAACAATTTCATTGGGATTAGCAATTGCCGATGAAAGCCCGTTATAAATGCACATTGCCAAAAATGCACCGTTTACCCACTTTCGTTCCGGCAAACCGAATGAAACATTAGAAAGCCCCATTGTCGTATTCACGCCAAATTCTTTGGCGCACCATCGTACAAACTCAAGCGTTTCAAGCCCCGCACGCTGTTCACTGGAAACAGTCATTGTAATACAGTCTACTACAATGTCATCTTTTGTGAAACCAAACTCGGCTGCCCGTGCCAAAAGTTTTTTGGTATTCTCAATTCGTCCGGCAGCCGTAGCCGGAACTTCTTCATCAGACAGCGGCAGTAAAATAAACATTGCACCATACTTAGCAGCAACTTCCAAAAGCGGCTGCTTTACAGATTCCAACGAAATAGAATTTATCAATGCTCTTCCGGGATAAAGACGCAATGCCTTAGCTATAATTTCAGGGTTTGAAGAATCGATAACTAAAGGCAGCTTGCTTGAAGTAGAAAGCATTGCAATCGCTTGCATCATAAC
>JBNMHA010000025.1:0-26650 GCA_050872545.1 Spirochaetales bacterium
AAATCACAAACCACCCGTCAAACGGGTGGTTTGCACTTAGCCTATAAGGCTAGGTTCTCAAGCTGAGACTTAAGTCCCATGCTTTCACATTCGTTCAAGCCTATTGCATATTGTCGCCCGCAGGCTCTTGAAGAGCCGTCTGTACTACCTGCCACCCTTAAAAGGGTCGTCATGCTCTTTCTCTGTAATCTTATCCATCGCTATATCATGGGCTTCCTGCTCCCGGATATATTTTGCAATAGTCGCCTCGTTCATGCCGACTGTGCTCACGTAATACCCTTCTGCCCAGAAATGGCGGTTCCCAAACTTATATTTAAGGTTTGCGTGTCTGTCGAATATCATCAAGCTGCTCTTGCCTTTCAAGTATCCCATGAATTCGACACGCTGTACTTTGGTGGTATGCTCACTAGCATGTGGATATGGTCGCTCATCAGATGTCCTTCTATGATTTCCACGCCTTTGTAGTTGCACAACTGCCGCAGTATTTTTCCGATGCTTTCCTTGTACTGTCCGTATATTGCTTTTCTTCTGTATTTTGGTGTAAATACTATATGGTATTTGCACAGCCATTTTGTATGGCTCAGCGAGTCCCCTATATTTGCCATTCTGCTTTCCTTCTTGGTGTTTTGCAATAGACTTGAACAATCCTATTGTACACCTTCGGGGAAAGCTTTTTTGCTATAAGCTTCTGTCGCGCACCCGCATAGCGGGTGGTTTCTTGTGAAAATATTCCGCTTCGCTTCATATTTTCACGGGCTCACGAGCCCCATAAAGAAACCGAAATTCCAATTCAAATAGGTTATGCCATTGAAAAAAAAAGCTGCTAGTTTTTCCAACTCAGCAGCCTTTAGTTTCACATCTCTTATTTAGAAGAAGCCTTGTCTTTAGACGAGAATACAGAAATAGCAGCAGTCAACCGTAATTTAAAATTATTATTGTAATCATAACCTGTTACTGCATGATTATATGAATAGAATGCAGCTTCAAGATTCTGCAAGTCCGCAGCTAAGTCAATCGCCAGACCTTTCCCGACAATAAAAGTACATCCGGCAGTCCAAGTAATTCCACCTATAAGAGTAAAGTTATTTACCCAATATTCATCATTTACATCTGTTTTATCATAGTGGTGATATTCATTATGGCAAAAATAATGACTTAACCCGGTGCGAAGTGTAAACCAAGACAAAACTTTAGCTTCCACACCGGCATTTAATGTAGGTGCCAGAGTAAAACCGAAATAATTTTCCTTATTTGCATAAACAGTTTCTTTATTATTATCAACAGTAACAGATGCATTGCCAAAAGAAGTTCCTATGTCCACTCCGGCAAAAAACAACAACGGATCATTCACTTTTCCGATAAGCGAAACTCCGGCGGAAAATGGCACAGAAACATGACATGATGAAGGACTTGTATAAAGCTTAACGTCTGCTCTAGCAGGAAAACGAATCGTAAATTTATCGGTTACTAAGAAATCATCAACAAAAATAACTCCAAATTTGAACTTTCCACTTAAATCATCTGCATCAACATAAGCTAAATCAATAGGAACCGCCAAAGACAATATATTTTTCTTAAATGAAAAAATAATTCCCGGAGTAACAACACCGCCTAAAACTAAACTTCCGTCCAAATTTGCATCAAACTTTGCGTCAATTCCAAACTTAACCGCATTTTTTATATCAAAAGCAAATAAAACTTCTGCGCCGGCATCAATATACGGAGAAACATCTGCATTTCCGTTAGTATCTTTGTAATTAAAACCAAAATTAGCAGCACCTCCAATACCGAAAGTAAACTTTGAAAAGTTTATCAGCACCATCGGATCTACGCCAGTATAAAAATTAACTCGATTTTCAATAGTATCAGCTGAATCATTTTTGGTATTGTTCACATTCAATCCTAAAGAATTATTCATGTAAAATCCCCACTTTTTTTGCAGCTGAACAGCAAAAGCTGGGTTCACCATTAACGTATCAGCCCAAAAATCAGGAATAAAATTATTCCCATTTTTGCTGATTCCGTTCATTCCGCGCAAAGTAGATTCTGTTGAAAAAATCTGCGCCAAAGCAAAAGCTAAAAAACAACATATAAAACATAATTTTCTTTTCATTCTTGTTCTTCTCCCCCTTCCAAAACAGTTGTTATATCTTGTTCATTTCCATTTTCTGAATTAAAGATTTTCTTTACGTTATTTCCTGCCGGATTTAATTCCACTCCGTTAAAGAAATTATTGAAAACTTCTTTTTGTACTTTGTAATTTTCTTTAGTACACCAAAAATCCAAACGAAAATTGTATATCGTATCCTTAAAGAAAATAGAATCATAAATAAATATATTATTTGCATTCAATGTCAACTCCATAACAGTATGATAGCATTCAAAATTTTTTAGTTCCAAATCATCTGTCGTAGAGTAATCAATTTTATATTTGCCCAAAGTAACCGATTCTTGCGCTTTCAATTTCTCAAAGTAATCTTGATTCTTCATACCAAGTTCAGAAACAAAGCAACGCACACCGCACTTATCTTCATCATTATAACCAATAAACAAAACTTCACTTGATTCCGAATTAAACTGATCCACAAACATTTTTTCAAAGCTGTCAAAATGCCGGTATTGATTTTTCAGTGTCCACTTCTCATTAAATGGAATGGAAAGATTCAAATCCGAATTTTTATAAATGTTATCAGAAGACACATAATCTTCATAATGATCACCTACCGGAAAATTTTTTCCTATATTACTTTTCATTGTTTTACAACTGAAAAACAACAAGCAAAAAGAAAGAATAACTACAATTCCCGACTTCATTTATTATCCTCTTGAGTCGTTATAATTTTATAAAGTTTTCCCAGTTCATCACTTACATTACCGCCGCTAATTATACTGCTGCACGTTTCATCGATGATTTTTTTCGGAATTGAAAAATACCAGTCGCTGCCAACTTGTTTTGCTTCCGCCCCATCTTCATCCGTAAATGATATTTTTATATTTTCCTGTAACAATCTCTTTTTCTTTGCATAATCAACCAAAAGTTTGGCTTCAAAATATTCCATTATCGCATTAGAAAGTTCATCACTCGCTCTTAATTCTGACAGTAAATATATTCGTAATAAGTGATTTGAAATATTTAAAAAATTTTGATTCAGACTGCATTCCAAATCATTCAGAATTTCTTCCTTTAAAGAAGTCATTGAACCAAGATATTCATCATTCGGAGAAAAATTATAATTCGCCGTAAGGAAACGCAAATATTGAATATTTAAAGAACAACGTTTGCTCCATATATCCTGATAACCCGGAATTGATTGTGACAATAAAGAAATATCCGAATAAGCTTTTTGATACATATTTTGAATGAAAGTTTTTATGTAATTTATCTTTTCATTATCATTTTCCTGCAATGCATTCTCAAATTGATTAATTCCCATCTGCATCATGGATGAATGATAAGAAAAACTGTTGTTCAACACATAAGGATTTTGCGGCATTGCTCTGTGCGCCTTTTCCAAAAGCATTTCCCTTTGATTCTTTGAGTGCAACGCTTTAATTAAATTGTATTCTGCTGAAAACAAAGGAGCAGCAAGCCTCCAGCCAATCAAAACCAGTATCAACGCAGCTGCAGCAATAATAAAATTCGACACTGCAATTTTTTTCTGCCACAAAAAAAGTAGCTTCCCGTTGCTTGCCGGACATTTTTGCATAAGGAAAAATCCGGCACCGATTAACCAAAAAAATGCCGCCATTGTAACACTCATTCTAAGTGATAAATCAAAACATTGCTGTCCCAATATAGAGCATATTCCGGCTGCAATTCCTAATGCAGAGTAACGTATTACTTTGCTTAAATCTTTTCTGAAATAGATTCTAATCATATTTACTATTATAAAAAGACAGAGAAATAAAAATAACAAAAGAGCAATAATGCCGCCTTCACCTAACAATTCGATAAATTCATTATGCGCATGTTTAAAAGAATTGCTGTCGGAATAAATATAAAAATACTTCGACATATATTTGAATGAAGCCGGATAAATAGTACCAAGCCCCGCTCCGGTAATCGGATGTCTTGCAAAAAGTTGCAGCGCAGGAGTCCAGCCGTTAAGTCTGTCACGAATTGCAAATTCAGGCGCACTCAATTTCTTTATTACACGAGGAAACAAAGTTCCGACTAAATCGGGAAGCAGCAGCCACAAAATCATCGGCAATATCAGAAAAATAAAAGCTTCGGCAGACAGCAAAATAATCTTTGTTTTCTTTGAAAATGATGAAGCACAAACAATAGTCGGAATAACTAAAAAAACTCCAGTAACAAATAATCCAAAAAACGCAGATGTTGTCTGTGTAAACAATAAAGGAATAAATCCAAGTAAAGCCATTACACCGTAAATTACGGCAGTCTTGTTTTCCCTTATCGATTTTCTTCTGTCAAACAAACAAAAAAACGACATTATTCCCAAAGGCAAAAGCCCGATTAAATACGCCGCAAAATAATTTGTATTGCCAAAAGAAAGTGCCGGTCTAAAAAATGTTATTAAACTCTTATAATTTACGAAAGTGTAATATTTGCCTTTCTTCAGCAGGTCTTTTAAAATAGTTTTATTTTCCTTATTTAAAGAAAATCTCAAACTGTAGTTTTTTGAATTGCTTTGATAAAAATAATCAAGCTGAGCAATATCATTTGCAGACAAGTTTTCGCACACGGTTGTGTATAGTTTAGGCGTAATGTTTTTCGGATATGAAACATAATTTATAAAATCATGCGTAGAAATACAAAAAAGCACAACCATAAATACTGCAATCAATTTCATTGCCCATAAAAAATCGGATTCTTCACAGAAGAACATACTTGTAAAAAACGAAAACACAAGCAGGAAAATATAATTTGCAATGTAATATTCACGGTCATAGCTGATTTCACCAGAAAAAAAAGTTACAACATACTGAAAAAAATACAAAAATAAAAAAATACCGAAGAAAATATGCAACAACGTCAATTCAGATTTCTTCCTACCCGAAAGAAACACAAACAATATCAAAATCATACAGGAAATTAAAATCAACACGGTTTTAAAAACTTTTTGATGATACGATAACGTTGTTGTTTTTATCAAACCAATCATAAACAGAAGCAGAAGCGGCATTAAACGATAAATTTTCAACATAATCGATGTTTTAACTTGTTTACTTTCTTTATTTCTCATTTTATTCCTCTGTCAACCAATTGAGTTTTTCTATTATATTACCCGGAATTTTCATTTCAAACAAAATCGCATCATTTCCCTGCGGTGGCACATATAAAAATACAGGCAAACCGGAAAAATCCAGCTTCTGTGCACTGTTATTATCTTTATCAATAAAAGTCGGAAAGTTTACACCGGTTTCATCCAAAAATTTTTTAACATCATCACGGCATTTTTGAATATCTTGATACAAAGTATCAACAAGCAGAAATTGTTTTTTCTGTGCAAAATTTTTCTTTGATAAATACTCGATTTCAGTTTTGCAAAATTGGCAGTCGGTATTAAAAAACATTGTTATATAACCAGCAGCCCCCGGAAATACAGGAACATTCAGCGGTTCAAGCGACGGATTGGCAAAATCGGTTTTGTTCACTCTGCGGAACAGCAAACGTTTTAAACGAGTTTTGACTCTTTCTTCCATTTTGTTAAAAACCGCACCGTCATTGTTTACAACCCAGCGTGCCTTAAACTTTATATCATCAATCAGATTGACATCTTTTTTCAATAAATAATCAAAATAATCTGATTCAATTACGCGATATTCAATTTTTGCTTTTTTAGCGGCATTATGAATAATCCCGGTAAAACGAAAATTGTCTTTAAATTTCATAGCTCTGTCTGCACACAAAAGAATTTGCTGCGGATTGTCGGCGTTCTTCTGATTAAGAATAAAATCCAAATCTGCAAAATAATGAACTTCTCCGTACTCGCTTTCGGAAATAAGCTCATTTTCAATGCATTCAGAAATATACTCATTAAAATTATTCTGCCACAAAAGATTTTCCCACAACGCCTTTTGCGCCTCCTGCGGCATTTTTTCTTTAATAAACAACTCAATGTCTTTATTGCGACCGTACTTTTTTACAAAAACTCTGTTGTAATTCAAATAAAGTTTGGCAAGCATAAGCGATTGATTCGCTTCTGCGGCAAATGCGGAATTCCATTCTTTTATATTGAAATTTCCGTTATCCAATTGTTTTTCAAGATTTTCATTAGCAAACAATGCAAAAATCATCATTAACAAAAATAAAACAAACAAGTGTTTCTTACTCATAGTATCCTCAAAAAATTTCAATCTTTATACAATAAGACACTGCAAAAAACTTCTACAGCTTTACCCTTACCAACTGCGTCAACTTTTTCTTTCGTTTTGGCTTTTACCGAAACTTTGTTCAATGCCAAACCTGTCAATTGTGCAATGTTTTCACGTATCGACAAAATATACGGAGCCAATTTAGGAGCTTGACAGATAACATTAATGTCAATATTACCGATTCGTGCATTATTCTGCGTAACAAGTTCCAAAGTTTTTTTCAGTAATACAGAAGAATCTATATTTTTATACTCAGCCGACTTATCCGGGAAATGTCCGCCAATATCGCCTAATGCCAACGCTCCAAGCAAACTGTCAATAAGAGCATGGAATAAAACATCACCATCGGAATGCGCTAAAAATCCTTTGTTGTAATCAATCTTTATTCCGCCAAGAATGAAATCGCGCTTCCTCACAAGACGATGCAAATCATATCCGCTGCCTATTAAAATTTCCATTCATTATCCTCCGCAAGTATTTTTTCTGCACGTTCAATATCTTCCTTATAAGTAATTTTGAATAAACGCAAATCTCCGGCTATAAGCTTTACTTTTCCGACTTCAGCAAATCGGGAATAAATTTCAGTATCATCGGTTACATAAATATCTTCTTTTTTGCAAATTTGAACCGCATTCCAATATTGGACAAAATTAAAAACCTGCGGTGTTTGTACAGCCTTCAAACTTTCACGAATAGGATTAGACACGATAAAACCGTTATTATCAATCTCTTTTACCGTATCTGTCAGCGGAAGTGCCGGAGCCGAACCGCCGAAAGTTTCAGCTGTTTCATACAGTTTTTTCAGTAAATCCTGCGACAAAAAAGGTCGGGCACAATCATGAACTGCAATTAAATTATCATCCGGAACAAAATGTTTTGAGATTTCGGACATTGCATTAAATACGGAATCTCTGCGTTCTGCCCCTCCGAAAAATGGACTGGTAAGTTTTGAAAAATCAGCACCATATTTCAAAAGGAAATCATTATATAAATCTTGCGCATCACGAGAAATTACGACACTCACATTTTTTACAAACGAACTTTTTTCAAAAACTTTCAAACTGTAATATAAAACTGGCTTCCCATTCAGCAGTAAATACTGTTTAGGTAAATTTCCACCAAACCTTTTACCGCTTCCTGCTGCTACTACAATAACATTCATGGTGGGCAATATATCACAAAACGTAAAAATGCAAAACCTGCTTATCCGGGCAAATAATGTGGTAGCACGTTGATTTTACAGTCCGGCACTTTCCCATTCTTCATAAAGTTTTTCTAAACCAGCAGAAAGTTCTTTATATTCGGCATCAATTTTATGCGTTCTTTCAAAATCAGAAAAAACTTCCGGCTGCTGCAAAAGCTCATCTAACTCGGCAATTCGTTTTTCTGCCGCTTCTATTTCATTTTCTATTACTTGCGGATTTCGCTTTCGATTGGAGCGTTCTTTCTTTCTGTTTTCTTTTTTCTGCTCCTGATATTTTTGCCTATTGTCCGGTTCTGCAATCGTTTTGTTTTTTAAATTACTTTCTTCAATCTGTTTATAATTCTGCCAGAATTCCGAATAATTACCGTCAAACACAGAATGTTTTCCATTTTCAAGGTAAATTATCCGATTGGTAATTTTATCAAGAAAATACCTGTCGTGACTAACTACAAGAATTGTTCCGGTAAACGCAGCGAGTGATTCTTCAAGTGCCATCTTTGCAAAAATATCGAGATGATTTGTCGGTTCATCCAATATCAAAAAATTTATACCGGACAAAATCAGCTTTGCTAATTCCACACGGCTTCTTTCTCCACCGGATAAATTCTTTATAACATCAAAAACATCTTCATCATAAAAAAGAAACTGCGCCAAATAGCTGCGCATTTCCTGCATTGTCTTTTTTGGGTCTGCCTGCCAAACTTCTTCTATTATAGTATTCTCCGGGTTCTGATTTTCAAGGTTCTGCGAAAAATATCCAACGTCGATATGGCTTCCCAATGTAATATTTCCGCTGTCCGGCAGAAGTTTTCCGATTATCATTTTCAGCAATGTTGTTTTTCCGCTTCCGTTTGCGCCTATTATCCCGACCTTATCGCTTTTTTTCACAAGGTAATTAAATGAAGAAATAATTTGTTTGTTGTCAAAACTCTTGGTTAAATTTTCAATGTGCAGCACATCATTTCCGCCGCGCTGTCCTTCGGGAAAATAAAGTTGGTAACTGATTTTATGCGTCGGAGCAGCTATTTTCTTCATTTTTTCCAGTTCAATAATACGGCTTTTCGCCTGTTTAGTTTTTTGCCCGGCTATATTTCGCCGGATAAACTCTTGCTTTTTCTCAATATCCGCTTTTTGCAGCGTGTATAATTTTTCCTGCAATGCAAGCTGCTCCGTCTTCTGCCGAATGTAAGCAGAATAATTTCCCCGATAACTTTTTACTGCATGATTCTCAAGTTCAAGCGTTCTGTTCGTAACATTATCGAGAAAATAACGATCGTGACTGATAATCACAACTGTTTTTTTCCATTGCGCCAAAAAATTTTCAAGCCAGCTTATTCCTTCAATATCCAAATGGTTTGTAGGTTCATCCAAAAGTAAAATATCCGGTTCACTCAAAAGTAGCTTCGCTAAACGAACACGATTTTTTTCACCACCGGAAAATTCGGCAATGTTTCTATCGTAGTCCGCTTTTCCAAAACCGATTCCAAGCAGTATGTGTGAAATTTTATATTCAATCTGATAACCGCCTTTTTTCTCAAAAGTTTCTTGTAGATTACCGTAGTACGCTGTCAGTTTTTCCAAATCAGCATTTTCTTTTCCCATCTCATCTTCAATGCGCTCCATTTCTCTGCGTATCGAATGAATTTCAGTAAACGCTTTGTCCATTTCATTAAACAATGTTTCAGTGCAGTCTGTAAGTGGATGCTGTTCCATGTAACCCACAACAATATCTTTGCCGACTGTAACCTCACCGGAATCAGAAAAAAGTTCTCCGGTAATCAGGCGAAATAAAGTTGTTTTCCCGGCACCGTTATTGCCTACAATTCCGACTTTTTCACCCGGATTAATCTGGAAATCAACATTTTCCAAAATAACATCCGCACCAAAAGAAAAGCTTACATTTTGAAATTTAATCAACGACATTTTTAAAATCTCCAAAAAAATATTCAGCTTTTAAACTGATTGATTTACCGTATATCATCAATATAAGCATATCATGCAAGATTAGCATATATCTATAAAGATAACATACTATACATCAAATTAAATTAATAAAATATAACAATTGTTATCTCATAAGATACACTATAACTTAAAACAACAACTACTCTTCCAATAAAAATGACTTTATTTCATTCTCATAAATAAGTTTATTTTCAGATACAAGATAACTTGATACATGAGCTCCTGAAGAAAAAATTTTCAACCTGACTTTAGGCGAGAAAGTTCTGCTTTCTTCTTCAAAAAATGAATATAAAGTAAGTTTATCTTGCTTTGATTGTATAATAAGAAAAGGATACGGCGGAGTTTCTAAGAGTTTTCCCAAACGCATTCTGGAAGCGTAAAAGTTATAATCCAAATTCATGAAACAATAAGTTACGCAAGCAAATACCTTTGGTATATGATTATTCTTCGCTTCTTTATTCACCATTTTGAAAGCATTCGACATTGGACTATCGAGAATTGTTTTTTCAATTACCAGATTGTTTTCTGCCAGTTTATCCTGCAAATCTTTTCTGTCCGAAAGTATCGCCGCAGCCATACCGGATTGTGAAAATCCCCAAACTGCAAATGAATTATTCTTATATGTTTTATTTAGATAAATTAAAGATGCAGCCATATCTTCCGCAATGTTGTAGCCAAAGCCGGTATTTCCACTGCTGGAGTCGCCTGCATTACGCATATCGCCTATGTAAATGTCATAATATTCATCAAGCCCTGTATTCTTAACAAGTTCAAGATATTTGATTGCTTTCAAACGATTTACCCAACGACCTTCGGTAATCATGAGAAGTTTTCTTGGTTCATCGGATTTTTTACCAGTACGAATGTACCAACCGGAAAGCGTTATTTTTTTATTAAGCGGTGAAACAAATTTTATGTCTTCGTAATTGTCAAAACCAAATGCCGCCGGAGTTGTCCTGCCGGAACATCCGAATTCCTCCAGTAATTCCTGATTTTGCAGGACTTCTTCCATTGTAAGCTTGTCGTAGTTATTTGCGGCATTAAGTCCTAAAATTCCACCTACAATAAAAACTGCAAGAACAATCATCACCGCAACGCAACAAATTATAAGCACGTGCTTTTTTTCAACTCTAATCTTATTCATATTTCAAACCCAAGTTTTAATTTTCAAACATTATCGAAAAACTTAGGCTTTAACTGGAAATTTTTATGGAAAAATAAGTTCTAATTGGTGTTCTGTCGGTTCAAAATTAGAAATAGTTACACCTACAAGCCGCACTCCGGAAGAAATGTCGATATTTCCACCATGCAGTAAATCTTTGACATCCTCAAAAGTCTGTTCAAAATCATCTATAAAGTCTAAATACGACTTGCTTCTCGTTATCTGAATGAATGTTCTGTACTTAATTTTCAGTGTAACGGTTTTCCAGCGCAGTTTTTTGCTTTCAGCTCTTGGCTTAATCTCTCCAATCTGCCGCTTCAATTCATTCAAGATTTCAGCTTCTGTGTATAAATCTTCAGGAAAAGTATCTTCCGTTCCCAAAGATTTTATTTCCCTATGCGCATTTACCGGACGCTCATCAATTCCGCGGACAAAGTAATACAGCTTTTCTCCGTAGCTTCCAAACAATCTAATCATATCGATTAAACCAAGTTGCTGCAAATCACGACATGTTCTTCCGATTTTCAAACTTTCAATTTTTTTTGCGGTTTCACTGCCAACGCCTTGAATATCCTGAATGTCAATATCTGCAATAAATTCCGCTACATCCGATGGTTTTACAAGCAAAAAGCCATCAGGCTTGCGGTAATCGGAAGCTATTTTAGCAATCAATTTATTGCATGAAACTCCGGCGGATGCGGTCAAACCGTAACGCATTCTGATTTTATATTTTAATTCTTTTGCTATTAAAGTTGCCGAACCTTTTCCCGTTACATCAAGATAACACTCATCAAGTGCTATCGGCTCAACCTTGTCCGTATATTGGCAATACATTTGATAAATTTCTTTTGATATTCGTTCGTAGTTTCTAAAATTAGGCGGTAAAAGTGTTAAATGTGGGCAAAGCCGAAATGCTTCCGACACACTTAATGCAGAATGAACTCCATATTTTCTGGCTTCGTAATTAGCGGTTGCTATTACGCCGCGTTCTTCCTGAGACCTTCCGACTGCAACCGGTTTATTCACTAAATCAGGACGAGAAAGCAGTTCTACGGAAACATAAAAAGCATCCATATCGATATGTATTATTTTACGAACTTCGGTTTGTTCTTTCATTTTTTTATCTAAAAATAATTTTTAGGCTGTTAAAGTTTTTCTTATATTTCCCCGAATATACTTATTGCCGGGTACTTACCCCTCCCGCCTTATGTACCCGGTAGCTTAATTGCTTAGAGCAGTCTTTTAGACTGCTCTTTTTTTTATTTAACAATTAACAAAAAATGTTACTCTTCAACCTCTTCCACTACGGTAACAACTCTTTTTACTTTTCTAGGCGGTCGTTTTGCAACTGCATTTTTTCCGCCTATAGGACTGTCAATCGTTTCTTTAGCTTCCGGGTCTTCAATATAAGCCGTTTCTCCTTCTGTTGCCGGATTATAAAACTTATAGAATTCCCTTGCATGAGTCATTTTAAAACGGTATTCCCAAAGACCATCGGCATTTTTTACCATAGGAACACCCGGTTCTGCCCAGTCATCAGTCATTGACCCGATAATATTTACGGCTTTGAGCTTATTGTTTTTGTATGTAATAATACATTCGCATACGTCACCTTTTTGTTCATAGCGAATTTCCGAAAAAAGCCCGAAAACACTTGCACTCATCAACAAACATAATACTAATTTTTTCATACAAATCTCCGTTGTCTTTTCTTATAATTTTCAAAATGAACAGCTAATTTTGTACCATTAATCTTCTTGCAGGAAATCATTTGCAATTTTCCTATAGAAAATCGCTTGGTTCCATCGGACGCAATTCCCCGTTATCTTCAATCAACTCTACGGTTTCATCATCAGTTATATCAAATGTATCAGTCGTCAAATCATCAGAAACATCTGCACTTTCCGGCTTGTATTGCAAATTATCAGCAACTGTACGCAACAATTTCAAATCATCACTGTCTTGTCCTATATGCCAAATCATTATTCCGCCGTAATCTTTAGACAACAGCGTTTTCTGTGCAATCAAATCCGCACCGTTAAAGGTAAAAATTATTCTGCGAGTATCTGTTTTTATCTCTACAAGGTTATCCTTTTCTGCCAAGTCATGAAAATGTTTGTTTACGTATGAAAAAGAAATGGAATGCTTATCCAACAATTCGCCCGATAAATCGAATTCATTATACCAGCCGTAAAACGGAACTCCGAGAACTACTTTTTCAGGTTCAACATTTCGTGTCTGTGTCCAATAATTTAAATGTTTTTGTGCATGAAAATAAGAAGAATGATTTCTCAATTCTTTCTCAAACAACCCGGATTCGTTATACGCCATTACATTTATAAAATCGAATGAATGAACTGCTTCATCTGTCAATTTTTTTCCGCCGTAAATATTAAAAGCACCGGAAAGTTCGATACCATTCTGCGAAAGCTTTTCTTTTGCATGTACTATAAATTCTGAAAAACCGGGCAAAATCATTGCGCCTTCAAGGTCTAAATCAATTCCGTCGACTTTATAGTACTCTGCAAGTTCTGCAAGCTTAGATACAAACAAACTATGATTTTCCGGACGCATTAAATAACGATAACGTTGCGCATATTCAGATGCCGCATGAACCGCACCGCCGCCTATAGAAAGAAAAATTTTGCAACCGTCGTGTTTTGCCTTTTTTATAAGCTGCATAACCTCAAGCTCCTGCGCTTCATCACAATAGAAATTATATTCCTCATCAGGGTTGTAAAACCACAGCAGCAAATGTGTCAAATACGGAGTTCCTGCATCATAATCTGCCGAGACAGCAAATCTTGCAGGAAAATATCCGACAATTCGTTTTCCCTGATAATCTTTTATAAACTTTGCTTTCTCATGTTCGCTTTTTTGCGCCTGATTTTTACACGAAAAAACAAGCGGCACCATAAAGAAGAATAAAATCATCCGAATAAATTTAACATTCATTTATTATTTCTCCCAACTTTTCTTTATTGCTATTCCTTATTCTCTTCCTGAAACACCGAAAAGCGCGATTTTCCGCCTCTTTTTGCTTCATAGAGAGCTTTATCCGCAGAAGGAATAAGATTTTCAATACCTTCAATCGTTTTGTATGTAGAAATTCCGATTGAAACGGACAATTTACATTCATCCGGAATATCAGGTATATATCCTAAATACTCGCATATTACAGGTATAAAATGATCGCTTTTTTCTACATCCGCAAGTATACGCTTAGCTACCGAAACAGCCTCACGCTGCGACGTATCCGGCAAAACGATAATAAATTCATCACCACCGAAACGAGCCACAAAATCATCAACCGAACGCACATTGCGCATGAGCACTCTGGTAAACTGAATCAATAAAAAATCACCGAGATTATGCCCAAATGTATCATTGTAATATTTAAAATTATCAAGATCCAAAAACAGCGCAGATATTCCGCCAGTATTTTCTTGCAGCAAAAAGTGTTCTGATGCACGCTTGAGAAACAACTGCAAAGCCTGACGATTATTAACTCCAGTCAATCTGTCGGTATTTGCAAGTATTTTCAATTCTTTATTGTCTTTTTCCAGACGTTTATTCTTTTCAATAATAGCATCTTCGCGCATCTTTTTTTCCAAAACAAGTTCCAACTGCTGCACTACAATATTTAAAATCTTCATGCAGTCTTTACTTATTTCAAAACTGTACTTTTCCGTAACCGTAAATATCAGTCCCAATTCTTGATTTTCCACTTTCATAGGAATAAAAAGAACGGAATTCATTCCCGGGAAATCAGCGCATTCGCCCTTTCGTTTCAATAAAATTTTCCTTGAGCGTTCCCTGAAATAAACTTCAAGCTTATCCTGCGGCAGTTCAATCGAGCTGTCGGTTCCTTTTTTAAAAAACCAAGCATTATTTTCTTTTCGATACAAATAAACCGCCGTCAATGAAAGATCTTCTTTCAGCACACACATAACACGCAACAGCAGTTGTTCCGAAGAATCCGGTAATACATAAAATTTGCGCAGTTTATTCAAAAGATTAATTTCGTTAATTCTTCTGCGCAGTTCATTTATATTAATCTGTAAATAAGAAGCCTGAACCCAAGCGCTTATATTAATCGGTCTAAACCATTTTTTTGACGGAAGATTTATTTTTCGCCCAATAGAAAGTTTTTCAAAAAGTGAAATAAAAAAAACATTTTGCAACTCTTCCGCTTTCTGCTGTCCTTTAGTAAGTGCCTCAATACTTTTAGATGTCATTTTTAATTCTTGATAAATTAGAAAAGCCTGATAATAAAAACGCAGCAAATGATACTGCTGGCTGCTGTTCAATAGAATTTCTTCTATAGTAGTTAAATTTTTTTCAACATTATTAGCATCATTTTCATGCACAGCAAACAACGTTTTAAGCAGCAAGAAAAAATAGTGCGATTCCGCAGTAGCTGACGGACTTTGAAAATCCTTATCTTTAATAAGGCAATAGTAATGATACGCATCGACATAACGTCCGTTTAACGCATAAACAAGAGCCAAAAATAAATCCTGAAGCTCCTTTGTATAACCCATAATACCGTCAATACCATTCAACTTTGAAAGCTTATTCATCCGTACAAGATAATAAAGAGCCATTTTATCATTAGCACAAACGAAACTGCACATTCCAAGATTCATCAGCGTTGAAATAACTTCCTTATACTCAAGATTTTTTCTCAGGTATTTAAGTGCCAAAAAGTGATAATGAACGGCTTCACGGTAATTTCCTATGTAATTGTAATAAGAACCTATTCCATTATAGATATAAGTAAGCCCTCTGAAATCCTTAACCAGTTTTTTATAATGAAGGCTTTTCAGATAATACTTCAAAACGCTTGAATATTTTCCGCGAATTGCATACGCAACGCTCTTTCCCTGATACGCCCAAGACAAACGATAATAATATTTTTTTTCTATCGCCATATCGATTCCGCAGTTGAGCAATTTATTGTAATACGGTGTAAAATGTACGCCCAAAACAAACGGAGTACCAGTATAACAATAAATCTGCGTATTGCTCCAATTCAATTCCTCTGCAATAGAAGTTAATCTGTTAAAATTTTCTTCCCATTGCTTGCGTGTATTGCGGTTGTTAAAATCATTATCAGAAGAAATAAAAAGCAGCAAACGTCCGCGCAGCTCTATAACTTTATTATTCAGCTCTTCACCGGCATTTGTACATATAAAACCGTGATTTCTGGTATCCAACAAATCGCCTTTCAAATAAGACGCAAGCCCCAGCCAATAATTAGCCTCTGCCATCGCCTCGTTATCGCCCAATTCCTCTGCAAGTTTAAGTGCAAAAGTTATACTCGTTCCGGCTTGCGTAAATTCGTGATTCATCAGATAAGTTTTTCCCTGCGCAAGGTGAAAACGAAACAGCATATTCAAAGGTAGATTATCCTGCATCGGAGCCAAAAGTCCGCAAAGATGCTTGCAGTCATCAAACGCTAAAAGAGTAAATGCCAAATCAAGCTTTTTAAATAACGAATCAGATTGGATTCCGGTTTGCTCTTTTTCAAGCGATATATCAGAATGTCGCATATTTGAATTTGTAGTAACTTCTTCCAGAAATAAAATACTTGTTTTTTGCTCTATTTTCTTTCTGAAATGAATAAAATCGTCACGTACATCGCAGTCTTTATCTTTATTAAAAACTATGATAATGACAAAATTTGTCCCTTTTTTCTTTGACAGCCGCAATAAAATTTCCTGTGAAGAAGGTGGCAAAGTATAAAAATTATCAATAATCAAAACCAGCTTTTCATTTCTGTGAAAATACAAAAACAAGCGAATTACGGTTTCGATAATTGCATCTTTTTCGTGGAATATTTCATCTTCCAATATATCTTCCTGACGTTTTGGATTGGTTCCGCGAATCAATGCCGAAAGTATCGGACGATGATTATAAAAAACACAAAGTTTTTCAAATAAGGCGTTAATTTCATCTTCCGAATATTTTGAATATCCGCTTATAATATCATCAAGAAAAGGCGCATAAGGATGCCAATATTCTTTCATCAATTCCGATGAGCGCAGAATAGTATACTGCTCAAATTGGCTTTTTATAAATTGCAGAATTTCATCAGTCGCAGCATAAACCTGCTCTGTATGGAAAATAAGAAAACCGTGTATAAAATTTTCTTTAGTTCTCAAAGTTTCAGTTAAAAGGTGTTTGTGATACCATCCCAAATGATTTTGCAGTGACATTATTTTCTCCTTGCTTATAAAATCAACATACAATCACCATAGCTAAAAAACCTATATTCTTTTTTTACTGCATGTTTATATATTTCTTTGAATTCATCATAACCTGTAATTGCAGATACTAAAACCGCAAGAGAAGATTTCGGAGTATGAAAATTAGTAAACAATGCTCCCGCAGCTTTCAGTTTGTAGCCCGGTGTTATGTAAAGCTGCGTTGTAAAATTTCCGGCTGTGAATTTTCCGTTATCAAAATTGCTTTCTATCGTGCGCAATGATGTCGTTCCCACAGGAAGCAAAATTTTACCGGCAGATACAGCCTCATTCAATTCACGCGCTTCATCTTCGGTAATTTCATACTCTTCCTGATGAATTTTATGACCTTCTATTGTATCACTGTAAATCGGCTGAAAAGTTCCCAATCCGACATGCAGCGTAACATACGTATAATTTACGCCTGCACTTTTCAGTCGTGAAAATGTTTCCTCATCAAAGTGAAGTCCAGCTGTCGGAGCCGCTGCAGAACCGTAAGGTTTACTGTAAATTGTTTGATAACGAATTTTATCATCATCATCATCAATATTCTTTCTTATGTACGGCGGAAGCGGAATAGTTCCGTATTTATTCAGATATTCTACTGTAAATACAGGTTCTTCGCAGAAAAGACGTTTTTTTAACGAATCAATTTCTTCATCCACAACACAAACAATGCGCTTATTATCCTCACTCGGAAGTATTATTCTTTCGCCTGCTTTGTATTTTTTGCTTTTGTCTGTTAATGCAACAGCATGATTTTCATCTTCAAGTTTTAAAATCAGCAGCTCACCTTTGTGACCTGTACTTTCTTTTGTAACAGCAAGGCGCGAACAAATTACACGTGAATTATTAAAAACCAAATGATATTTGTTATTGATAATTTCCGGCAATTCACGAAACATTCTGTCTTCTATTTTTTTACTGTCACGATAATAAACCAACATCCTTGAATCACTTCTATGTTCCGCAGGATGTTGCGCTACCAAATGTTCCGGAACTTCAAAGTTATAATCTTCTGTTTGCATTTATTCATACCTCATTTTGTATACATTCATTTTTTTCAATTTTATAAATTATTCCTGTGAAGAAAAAAGATTTGCTTCCTTATCAAAATTAAGCGGAATATCAAAACCTAAATGTTCATAAGCTTTTGCCGTTGCCACTCTTCCACGTGGAGTTCTCTGCAGAAATCCAATCTGAATCAGATACGGTTCATAAACATCTTCAATCGTATCAACTTCTTCACCTAAACTTATAGCTAATGTTTTGCAGCCAACCGGACCACCGCCGTAATAATTAATTATCACTTCCAGCAATTTTTTATCATTTTTATTTAGTCCTAAATTGTCTATTCCAAGCCGCGCCAAAGCTTCTTTTACTATATCAAGTGTAATCGTTGTCTTGCCTTTTACCTGCGCAAAATCTCGGACACGGCGCAAAATGCTGTTTGCACGACGCGGCGTTCCTCTCGAACATCCTGCCAAAAACATTCCGGCATCTTCATCAATGCCTATTTTCAGAATAGAAGCAGCACGCTTTATTATTTTGAAAAGTTCTTCATTTCTGTAGAAATCAAGTTTTTCATTAATCCCAAATCTTGCAAGAAGCGGCGCAGACAGAAGTCCGGAACGAGTTGTCGCACCTACCAACGTAAAAGGCTCAATATCAACTTTCAATGTTTTCGCAGCCGGTCCTTGACCTATTATAATATCAATAGCGAAATCTTCCATTGCAGAATACAGAACTTCCTCTACGCTTTTGTTTAGCCGGTGAATCTCGTCAATAAAAAAAACATCGCCTCGTTTCATATCAGTAAGAATTGCAGCCAAATCTCCGACTTTAGTTAAAACCGGCGCACTTGTTCCTCTGAAATCCACTCCCATTTCTTTAGAAACAATATTTGACAAAGTCGTTTTTCCTAATCCCGGAGGTCCGGAAAGTAATATATGATCTAGTGGTTCGTTTCTTTTTTTTGCAGCTGAAATATAAATGCTAAGATTTTCAACAAAAGTTTTCTGTCCTATAAAATCACGCAGTGTTCTGGGACGCAGTGCTATATCAAAATCATCTTCTTGTTTATCTTCACTCATATATTCTCCAAAGTCAGCCAATCATTTTAAGGAATTTTTTGATGTCTGCCGAGAAATCTCCGCTGAAAGGACGTGCTTTTTCATAGCATTTCAAAACTTCATTTTCACTGTATCCCATCGAAATCATAGCTGCCACCAAATCTTGATCATCTTCAGGCACTTTTCCACCGACTAAATCTCCGAGCTTTCCTTTCAAATCCAATATTATTTTCTTTGCAGTTTTTTCACCTATGCCCGGAATTTTCTTCAAAATACTTACATCATCATTTTCTATAGATTGTGCCAATGCCGCAATATCACAACGAGAAAGCATATTCAGTGCAGTTCTAGGTCCAATTCCTCCGACTTTCAGCAAAGCCTCATAACCTTTTCTACTTTCCTCAGTCAAAAAACCATACAAAGTCATAGAATCTTCTTTATGTACAAGATGCAAAAAAAGTTTAACTTCTTTTCCTTTCTGCATCGAAAGTACACCAATATCAGGAAGAGTACAATTTACTCGATAACCAATGCCGTTTACATCAATTACAGCTATATTTCCGTCTATTCGTTCCAAAATTCCTCTGAAATAATCATACATAACAAAACCCTATCAAGAAAATATTTTCAATTTTTCATTTAATCTGTTCATATTAATATGAGTAATTGCAATAGCCACAGCATCGGCAACATCATCCTGCTTTGGAGCAGATTCTCCAAGCATCATTTTTATCATATATTGAATTTGTTTTTTATCCGCTCTTCCATAACCTAAAAGTGACTGCTTCACCTGCAGCGGCGTATATTCATAAATCGGAAGTCCGGCATTTTGCAGAGCCAGCAAAATAACACCGCGCGCATGTGCTACGGTAATTGCGGTAGTCGTATTCCTTGCAAAAAACAACTCTTCCACTGCTGCATTATCAGCCTTATGTTTTTCCAAACTAAGCGTAAGCTTTTCATGCAATAAAGCAAGCCGCTGCGCAGTTGTTAATGTTGAAGGTGTTTTAATTAACTCATGATCAAGCAGTTTGATTTTTCCATTACTTGATTCTACAAATCCGACTCCGATTCGTTCTATGCCGGGGTCAATCCCAATCGTTATCATTATTTTCCCTTATTTATTTACAAAACTCCATTAAAACAAATAGCCACAATGAAAAACTTCATTATGGCTATTTGTTAGGTTATAAAGAAGAATTTACTCTTGATAATCATCTGGAATTTTCAAATTTGTATAAACAGCCTGAACATCATCAAATTCTTCAAGCTTTTCTATAAGAGCAAGAATTTTATCAACACGGTCTGCTGATACTTCCTGATACGTGTCCGGAACCATTGTAACTTCCGCCGATACATGAGGAATTCCTTTATCATCAAATGCTTTCAGTACATTTTCAAAGTCATCCGCAGATGTATAAACAACTACGCTGTCATCTTCCGATACCACATCTTCTGCACCTGCCTCTATTGCAATATTCATCGCATCATCTTCTGAAATAACTGATGTTTCAAATACTAAAACACCTTTTTTATGGAATATATAAGACACACAGCCATTAGCCCCTAAATTACCGCCGTTTTTCGATAAAGTAGATTTTACATCAGAAGAAGTTCTGTTTCTGTTGTCTGTCATTATCTCCATCAGGATGGCAACGCCTTCAGGTGCATAACCTTCGTATGTGAATTCCTCATAATTCGCACCGTCAGCTCCGCCAGCTCCCTTATCGATAGCTTTTTTCATTGTATCTTTCGGCATATTTGCAGCTCTGGCTTTTATTATTGCCATTCTAAGTCTTGGGTTTCCGTCAGGATTAGTTCCGCCCTCTTTAGCCGCAACAGTTAATTCACGAATAATCTTCGTAAAAATAGAAGCTCTTTTTTTATCATTTGCACCTTTCTTATGCTGTATATTTGCCCATTTACTATGTCCAGACAATTTTTTACTCCTTCCGTCATTTTTCTAATAAGAATTACGCAACTATATATCAAAAGTGTTTTTACATGTCAATTTATACATATTTTCTTATAAACAAAAAAAAGGGTATCTGAAAACATCAGTAATCAGACACCCTTTTCGTTTTTAGTAAAAAACTATTTATTCACCTTTTTGCTTCATTCTTAACAATTCAATTTTTTCTACAATATTTCGGAAGAAATCGTTCTTTCTTACGCGAATTTTAAAATCGTAGTCCCCTGCAAGCATTCTATCCAAAGATACTCTCATTCTGTATACAGGACCAGCCATTTTATGAGAGAAGAACAATGAATAAACTGCAATAATAACCATCAAAATCAAGCAAGTAACCAATAACGGCGGAACAACAATGAAAAATCTTTGAGTTTGTTTTTCAAATGGTCCCCTTACAACTTCCAACATTTTAATTTCTTCATCAGTCAAGTCAATTACTTCATCTGATTCATAAGTCGTGTTTCTGTAAATAGAAGGATTATATCTTAACAAATCTCTATTTAAATTTTTGTAAGTACCGTCTTTATCTTTATAAACGGTTAATTCTTTGATATTAAGGTTATAAATAGGACAACCTTCTTTATCAGAAATTTTAAATTTGCCATCGCCTCTTTCAGATATTTCAATATGTAACGGTGCATGATATTTAATTGTAACAGACTCATTTACTTTATTATCACCAAAAAGATTATCATAGTAAAAATAAAGTGCAGTTAAACCGAAACAAAATATAACTGTTATCAAAATAACAGAAAGGTACTTAAAAATAAATCCCAACTGAAACGGTTTATCAATTAAATAATTTTTTCTTTTAGACTTAGACACAAGCTCCTCCTGAACCTTTATGTTTTTTTCTTATTATAATTAACTACATTAAAAATTCAATCTTTTTTTAAAGAAAAAAAATCATATTTGCATAAAATTACTTAAAAGGAACTTCGGAGATTTTTTTGGGCTGAGGTTGCTTATTTTCACCTTCAATTTCTCTTAATTTTTCAAGTAAAATTTTCGCTTCTTTAGTAATTTTTGACGGCACTTCAATTATAAGCTGCAAATATAAATCGCCTTTTCTTCCTGCACTGCCTAGAATTTCCACACCTTCGTTTCTTACTCGCAAAATTTTTCCATTTTCACAATTTTCAGGAATTTTTACTTTTACGCTTTTACCATTCAACAATTTTATATTTATTTCATCCCCAAGAACCGCTTGCATATAACTTATTGGAATAAACAGCTTTAAATCATTTCCGTTTCTTTGATAATATTGATGCGGCTTAACAACAAATTTTATAATTAAATCACCTGCACTTCCACCGTTAGGACCTTCATCTCCTTCTCCGCGCAAAATCATCTTTTTACCGTTATCAATACCAGCCGGAATTTTTATAGTTTTGTTGATTTTCTTCTTCCCGATTCCGGTACCTCTACATCCCGGACACGGATCTTCTATAATGCTTCCGGTTCCGTAACAAGTGGTACAATTTGTCGCCATGGAAAAAAAGCCCTGCGTTCTTCTTATCTGTCCAGTTCCGTGACATGTCGGACAAGTTTTTCTTCCCTTTCCGCTTCTTGAACCAGAACCGTTACATTTTTCACATTTACAGTCTTTTTCAAAAGAAATTTCTGTCGTTTTTCCTAAAACAGCATCTTCCAATGTTATTTCCATTGTGTAAAGAAGGTCATTACCGCGCTGTGCCTGTGAACCATGATGTCCGCCGCCAAAACCACCTTTGAAAAAAGATCCGAATAAATCCTCAAATCCTCCGCCGCTGCTGAATCCGCCACCAAAAATATCTTCAAAACCGCCAAACGGATTGCCTCCGCCGCCAGCTCCGTCTTCTACTCCTCGGTAACCATATTGATCGTACATTTTTCTTTTATTTTCATCAGAAAGAATTGCATAAGCATCTGAAGCTTCTTTAAATTTTTCTTCAGCTGTCTTATCTCCGGGATTTCTGTCAGGATGATATTGCATTGCCAATTTACGATACGCTTTCTTTATTTCATCAGCACTTGCCGCTTTGGAAATGCCGAGTATTTCATAACAATCTCTTTTTGCCATATTTATTCTCTCTTTATCTAATGGAAATATCGGAGTCAGCAAAATTGCTTAAATTAGCCATTATGACTAAAAAACTCCGATATTCACATTATAATTGATAATCTTTTTTCAAAAAATTACTTACTTATCGTCATCAACGACTTCATAATCAGCATCTTCTGCAGTGCCTTTATCAGTATTATTATTTGCTGAAGAGGCATTATCCTGCGCACCTTGAGCCTGAGCTGTATTTTTGTACATTTCTTCAGCTAACTTATAAGAAGCTTTTTGCAGCTCTTCTGTTTTAGCTTTGATTGCAGCTGCATCGGCATTAGGATCTTCAAGAACTTTTTTCAAATCAGCAATTGCAGCATTAATTGTGTTTTTGTCATCATCGCTGATTTTATCACCATATTCAGTTAATGATTTTTCAGTTTGGTAAACCATTGAATCCGCAAGATTTTTAGCTTCAATAGTTTCTTTCTGTTTTTCATCCTCTGCAGCATGAAGTTCTGCATCCTGAACCATTTTCTTGATTTCATCTTCATTCAATCCTGAAGAAGCTTCAATTCTGATTTTTTGTTCTTTACCGGTTCCCAAATCTTTTGCACTTACATGAAGAATACCGTTAGCGTCAATATCAAAAGTTACTTCTATTTGAGGAACGCCTCTTGGTGCAGGCGGAATACCTACAAGGTCAAAATTACCAATAGAACGGTTTTGACCAGCCATTTTTCTTTCACCTTGAAGAACATGAATTGACACCGCAGTCTGACTGTCTGCCGCTGTAGAGAAAATCTGCTTTTCTGTCTTAGGAATTGTAGTATTTTTAGGAATAAGAACAGTCATTACTCCTCCCAAAGTTTCAATTCCGAGAGACAACGGAGTTACATCAAGCAGCAAAATATCTTTTACATTTCCAGAAAGAATTCCCCCCTGAATAGCGGCACCTACAGCTACTGCTTCATCTGGGTTTACACCTTTTGAAGGTTCTTTTCCAAACACATTTTTAACCAACTGCTGAACCATAGGAATTCTTGTTGAACCACCGACAAGAATTACTTCATCAATTTCATTTGCACTCAAACCTGCATCTTTCAACGCAGTTTGGCACGGACCTTCGGTTTTTCTTACCAAGTCACCGATAAGCTGCTCAAACTTAGCACGTGTAATATTCAAAACAAGGTGTTTCGGACCAGTTGCATCAGCTGTTATAAAAGGCAGGTTAATATCTGCATTTTGTTTGTTGGACAACTCAATTTTAGCCTTTTCAGCAGCTTCTTTCAAACGCTGCAATGCCATTGTATCAGTTGACAAATCGATTCCAGACTGAGATTTGAATTCCGCAATCATCCATTCAATTAAAGCATGGTCAAAATTATCACCGCCTAAATGAGTATCTCCGTTAGTAGATTTTACCTCAAAAACGCCATCACCGATTTCAAGAATAGAAATATCAAATGTACCGCCGCCTAAGTCATAAACAGCAATTTTTCCTTCTTTCTTTTTATCCATACCAAATGCCAAAGAAGCCGCTGTCGGTTCATTAATAATTCTTTTTACTTCCAATCCTGCAATTCTGCCGGCATCTTTAGTTGCCTGCCTTTGAGAATCGTTAAAGTAAGCTGGAACAGTAATAACGGCTTCAGTTACTTTTTCACCAAGAAATTCTTCTGCCGTAGCTTTCATTTTTTGAAGAATTGCAGCACTGATTTCTGGTGGAGAAAATTCCTTATCGTTAATTTTTACTCTCGCATCGCCGTTTGAACCTGAAACGACTTCGTAAGGCAGCAAACGAATTTCATCACCAACTTCACTGAATCTGCGTCCCATAAATCTTTTTACTGAGAAAATTGTGCATTTCGGATTTGTTACCATCTGGTTTTTTGCAGATTGTCCAACTAAACGCTCTCCCTTTGCTGTATACGCAACAATAGAAGGTGTTGTTCTTTGTCCTTCTGAATTTACAATAACAGTGGCTTCTGAACCATCCATTACTGCCACACATGAATTTGTTGTTCCAAGGTCAATACCTATAATTTTACTCATACTCTTTCTCCTTAATATATAAATAATTTTTTATTCGGGCTTTCCGACTTTTACCTGAGCCGGGCGAATAACCCTTTCATGCAAAGCATATCCACTTCTGAATACCTCTACAACAGTTTCTTCCTTATAATCTCCGACTTCCATCATAACAGCTTGATGACGTTCAGGATTAAATTCTTCACCTGATTCACCATACTTTTCCACACCGTATTTCTTAAACAGCAAATCCTCAAACTGTTTTTGAATCATTTCAACACCTTCAATGATTGCTTCTTTTGCTGTATTTTCCTGTTTACTGGAAGTCAAAGCTCTGTCAAAATCATCTAAAATAACTAAAAGATCAGACACTATATTAAAGTTACCAAACTTTAAAACTTCTTGTTTTTCATTTGCACTTCTTTTTCTGATATTTTCCACATCTGCCAAAGCTCTTTTATAAAGGTCAAAATTCTTATTGGCTTCTTCGGTTTTATCAGCAAGATTTTTTTTCAATTCATCAACTTCTGTACTTTCTGTCTGAAGTTTTTTCAATTCATCCAAAAGTTCTTCCTTTGAAGCTTCCTCCCAATTCATTTCAGCAGCTTCGGTTGTTGTCGTTGTTTCTTCTTTTTCTTCAGCTGCCAAATCAGTTTCTTCTTTATCCATACAAACCCCTTTTTTTATTGGAATGAAATCTTTTTTACTTCCTAATTTTATTTTTTCCAATTATTGTAGAGGAAAATAATAAATATAAATAACAGCGTCAACTTTTTTTATTACTTTAGTGCAAAAAATTTGCGTTAAAATTTGAAAGATAAATCAGTATTTTCACAACATGATTTTAGGAACAATGAGTAGAAAAAAAAGGTTATGTAGAAATTTATTCTGGTGTATACGTTAAAAAAGGTGAAGACATAAAAGAAAATGTAAGTGATGAAGAGAAATCATTATATGAAGACAATGAATTCTATTGTTACACAAACGACGGAAAATGCGAAATTTTCGATGAGCATTTCGAATTCTTAGATGAAGATTATGAGGAAGATGAGTTGTTTGTCGTAGCATACCGGCTTTTTCGATGGTTTCGATGAAATTAGAAATTTAAGCCGCCTTTCGCGGTGTTTTTTTAAAAAAAAACAAAAAAAGCAGTTGTTAAAGATTACTTAACAACTGCTTTTTTATCTTCGACTAAAATATAAACTCCAGAGTGAATCTTTTCTTCAACAACCTCTTTGGGGTTTTCATCCCACCCGATTTCAACATCATTCATTTTAATTACAATTTCATAAGGAAGAACTTGCTGCGTAACTGTGTTAAGATATTTTTCTTTTAACCGGTCTTTTGAAATGTTCCATTTTTTTATTTCTTCTTCAGTTAGAATCATGAAATCCCCCTTTTTTTAAAAAAAAGACCCCCACTAGTGTTAGCCCTTTGTGCTAACAAGCTATTCTTTTATCAGGATGTCTACAATTTTTGATAAAAAAAGCTACTCTTTAAAGGGTAGCTTTTTAGCACATCGAATAGCGGAATCGAACCGCTATTGCAAGGATGAAAACCTTGTGTCCTAACCGTTAGACGAATTCGACATTTTAAAGAATGACCTGCAAAGGATTCGAACC
>JBNMHA010000026.1:0-26648 GCA_050872545.1 Spirochaetales bacterium
ACAACGGAAAAAAAATCCGCCTTGAATCCGACAAAAATATTTACACATTCAAAGGAATAAACGCATTTGGCTTTGCATTGCTGGAATCAAAAAATCAAAACCGCATTTTAATTCCCGGTCAAGACAGTTTTATAAAGTAAATAGGTCGAATATCGAGTTTTCCCCAAGAAAAGCTATTCAAAAAATAAAACAGTATATATAAAACACCTCATGCCCCAAAAATATCAGAGTGAGAACCTGTTGTAATTAGTGTAAGAGTAAGTGTTTGTTGAGTTTTACGATAACATAAAAGCCAATCCGGACGAATGTGTAGTTCTCTTGTTCCTTTAAGCTTTCCGGTTAGTTCGTGGTCATGATATTTTTCGTCAAGCACTTTGTCTGTTCTAAGTTTATCAACAATATCGTGGAGTTCTTGGATCGGTAAGCCACGTTTTTTTGACAATTTGTAGGATTTTTTAAATCTGCTTGTCCAAATTACCTCGTAGACTATTTGTCCAGATCCGCCCACATTTCCTCCAGATCAGTGTAACGCTTTGTTGCTTTAGATTTTTCCAAAGACTTTGCTTCTTCAACAGCCTCAAGAAGTTCCTTTGAATATTCAGGATATTCAACTTTAAACGGAAGCCCATTGTGAAGAACCGACTGACGCAGAAAAAGTGTTATTGCTTGAGATAAAGAAAGTCCCAAACCTTCAAAAAGTGGTGTAACTTCAGCTTTAAGAGCTGAATCAATTCTAATATTAGTTGCAGTTGTACTCATGTTTCCAAAGTAATAAAAAAAGTTGCATTTGTAAAGCAAAACGCAGCCAAAGTAGTTAATTTATTTTCACTATTAACTTAGTTAATAAGCACTGTTAATTTTTAACAGTTTCATTTTGTTCTTATATCTTATGTTTTATCGCAAGCTACTTTTTTAAGTATGATTTATATGTTTATAAAAAGGAATCACAACTTTTAAAAGTACTGTCATCTATTTACGACACTATCTTGTATTTTTATACAAAAATTTTGTATAAGCATTTCACTAAAGGAATCTGCAAAAAAATATTTTTTCAGAACGTTCCATATACATTTCATTATTTAAAAGGTGGTTTTTTTATGACAGCACAAATTGTTGCAAAAATTGCAGCTTTTGTTATTTATCTTGGCTTAATGGTTTTTATCGGATTAAAAAGTGCCAGCAAAAATAACAGTTCTGCGGACTTTTTTTTAGGCGGAAGAAAATCTGGCCCTTGGATTACAGCTCTTTCAGCCGAAGCGTCAGACTCATCAGCTTGGCTTTTGATGGGGCTTCCGGGTCTTTGCTATCTTGGCGGAGTAAAAGAAACATTTTGGACAGCCTTAGGATTAATCATCGGTACTTATTTAAGTTGGCTTTTGGTCGCAAAACCGCTTAGAAAATGTTCAATTATATTCAAAGATTCAATCACAATTCCGGAATTCCTTTCAAACAGATTTAAAGACAAATCACATCTGCTTACTATTGTATCTGTATTTTTCATCGTTTTGTTCTTTACAATTTATACAGCATCTGGGTTCGTTGCTTGTGCAAAATTATTCAACTCCGTATTTGGTCTTCCTTATCAAGCAGGACTTGCAATCGGACTTGTTGTAATTTTGTGTTACACAATTACAGGCGGTTACACAGCAGTTTGTACAACAGACTTTGTTCAGGGAATGTTAATTGTAATTGCATTTGTCGTTTCGTCATTAATTGCAGTTATCGCTTTGGGCGGTCCCGTACAAGCAATCGAACAGGTAAACAACTTCAATGCAAGTGCAGTTGCAGGAACCTTTGGCGATACAATCAAAAATGCGTTTGCCAAAAACTCAACTTACAAAAGTATGAACATTATTTCAGCATTAGCTTGGGGCTTGGGTTACTTTGGAATGCCGCACATCATCGTTCGCTTTATGGGAATTCGCTCTAATACCGAAATAAAAAAAGCACGTCGTATCGGAATCAGCTGGATGATAGTTTCTTATGTTGGAACTTTTATCATCGGAACCTTGGGAACTGCATATCTTTTTAATCACGGTATGATTTTAGGAACCGGTTCCGATGTTGTAATTCCCGGCATTTCAAAATTCGGAGATGCGGAAACTGTTTTCTCTGCCACAATGCAGAATATGTATCCGGCATTTATAGCCGGAATTTTCCTTTGTGCAATTCTTGCTGCCTCAATGTCTACAGCTGACTCACAACTTCTTGCAGCTTCATCAGCAGTAAGTCAAGATATTTTCAAAGGATTAATCAAAAAAGACGCAGAAGAAAAAGAAGTTTTAATGGTAAGCCGCTTTACAGTTTTCTTGATTGCTTTGATTGCGCTGTTCCTTTCGCTGAATCCAAATTCATCAATTTTCAACCTTGTATCATTTGCTTGGTCTGGATTTGGCGGAACTTTCGGACCTTTGGTCTTGCTCGCCCTTTACTGGAAACGAACAACAGCAGTCGGCGCAATTGCCGGTTTGATTTCCGGCGGAGTAACTGACGTTGTTTGGCATTATCTAAAAGGCGGAATTTTTGACTTGTATGAAATTTTACCGGCTTTTATTGTTTGCTTTGTTGTAACAGTTGTAGTTTCGCTCTGCACAAAACAAGATCCGGAAGTTGCTGTTAAATTCGATAAATACAAAGAAATGGAAGACTAAATATTGCATTAAATAGTTTTTTAGCATTTCTTATTAATGTCGCCATTCTATGAGAGTTCTCGTTTAATTCTCTCAGAATGACGACATTCTTTATTGCCATTCAATTTTTGTTCCGCTTTCAGATAAAGAAATAGCTTTTTGTTTTTCCAATTCTTTTATAACTTCCTCTAATAATTTATCTAAATTTTCATTATTTATATATTTTTTAAATGAAGTCGATAACATGTTTTTTCGTTTTAGGAAGTTTTTCTTTATTCTTTTTTCTCATTTCTTTAAATTTTTCAAGAATTTCATTTATTGGTTCTTGTTTTCCATAGTTTCACGCTTTATTGAAATACCTAATGCTGAAAAATATACAATATATTATCAATCGCCTTGACTACAAGTACACATTTCGTTAACCTAATAAAAAACTTGGGTAACGAAAAAAGGTAAATTATGAAATCACAAAAATCAGGGACAAACATTATTCTTACGGCTTTATTTGCGGCTCTAATTTCAGCCTCGTGCTTTATACAAATTCCACTGCCGGTTGGCATTCCAATTATTATTCAAGACATGATGTGTATGCTTTCCGGGATGCTGCTCGGACCAGTTTACGGAGCTTTGTCTGTTGCAATTTTTTTAGTTCTCGGAAGTTTGGGGCTGCCTGTTTTTTCCGGCAAGGGCGGAATCCAGCATTTGATTTCAGGGCCAACAGGCGGATTTCTTTTTTCCTACGCAATCGGAGCTTTTGCAGGCGGACTGATTCTTGCGATTTTTCTTTCAAATAAAAAAGAACACTCAAAAATAAAATCGCTGATTGTTATATCGCTTGCGGCAATTGCTGCGACTGTAATTATTTTTGCAGGCGGAATTCTTGGCTTCATGCGCGTAACACAAAGCGGGCTTGAAAAAACCTTGACAACAGTTTTGATTCCGTTCATTCCTGGCAACATCATAAAAATAATTTTAATGGTTCCGCTCACTTACAAATTCCGCCCGGTAATTTTCCGCTACACACATTCATAAAAAATGAAAGCTCTCGAAGTAAAAAACGTTTCAAAAATTTTTCCGGACAAAACAAAAGCGCTTGAAGATATTTCATTTTCAATTGAACAGGGAGAATTCTGTGTAATCGCAGGCTCAAACGGTTCCGGGAAAAGCGTTCTGATGTCGCTGATTGCAGGACTTGACGAGCCGACTAGCGGAACAATTGACTTATTCGGAAATTCCGCAGGGCTTGTTTTTCAAGATGCCGATTCGCAGATTTTAGGCGAAACTCCAGAAGAAGATGTTTCATTCGGCGCAAAAAATTACGGACTGAAAAAAGACGAACTCAAACAATGCGTTGAGTCTTCGCTTGAGCAAGTTGGACTTCTTCACAAAAAAAATGCATACGCAAGAAGTTTATCCGGCGGAGAAAAACGGAGGCTTGCAGTTGCAGGAATTCTTGCAATCAACAGAAGCGTTATAATTTTTGATGAGCCGTTTGCAAACTTGGACTGGCCGGGCGTAAAGCAAGTCTGCATGATTTTAAAAAAATTAAAAGAAGAAAAGAAAACAATTATCGTGCTGACTCACGAGCTTGAAAAAATCCTTGCACTTGCAGACCGCTTCATTGTTTTGGACAAAGGAAAAATCAGATTTGACGGTTCACCGCAGGAAGGCTTGTCGCAAAATCTTGAGCAATGGAGCATAAGAAATCCAGTCGCGCAGTATTCAAGCCTAAAGGATTTGATATGGCTTTGAGTTTGTTCGCTTACCGAAAAGGAAATTCCGTTCTTCAAAAAATTCCTTCAATTGCAAAACTTTCATTTCTTTTTGTGCTTTGCATTTTTACTTACAGCGGCGGAATGTCTGTTTCTTGGGATGAACTTTTTTCTTGGAAGATTGTTATAAAAATTTCAGGATGCTGTTTTGTAAGCCTAACACTTTTTTTTCTTTCCGGCGCAAAATGGAATTCTATAAGGCAGCTGAAATTTGTTTTTGTAATCGGCGGATTTGTAACTTTGGTAAAACTGATTCATATTCCGTTCTGGCTGGACAAAGATTCTCTTGCCTACGGAATTTTGTACACAATCAGATTTTTTATAACATCGCTTGCAGCCCAAGTTATTTTTGAAACAACTTCATCGTTGCAAATACAAAGCGCACTGGAACTTATTCAAAACGGAATTTCAAAAATAATTCCGCCAGTAAAAAAATGGAATCCTGCGCTCACAATTTCGCTTGCAATAAATTTCATTCCAGAAATTTTTGAAACTTGGAACAAAGTGGAGCTTGCAGTAAAAGCTCGGACACAGAAAATTTCAAAATTAAAACTAGAAATTTTAATACAAAAGTTTTCAACATTTTTTTCCTGTCTTCTTCACAATGCGGAAACAAAAAGAATGGCAGTTTTAAACAGGAGCAAAATTTCAAATGAATAATTTTTTACAAGAATTGGAAAACGCGGTTATAAATGAAAATCATAAAGTTACAAAAGAAGAAGCGATACAACTTTACAAAACAGAACAAGCGTCCGGACTTTTTGAAGCGGCAGACAGAATCAGAAAAAATTGCTGCACAAACTCAAGCAGCGTCTGTTCCATTATAAATGCAAAAATGGGCAAATGCGGCGAAAACTGCAAATATTGCGCCCAGTCCGTGCACTGGAAAACTTCTTGCCAAGCAACTCCAATCATTCAGCCGCAAGAATCAATAAAAATCTGCAAGCGGGCATTGGAAAATCATGTTTCAAGAATTTCACTTGTAACTTCAGGTCGCGGACTTTCGGGAAAAGATTTTGAAACTGCAATAGAAAATTTTAAGGCAATAAAAGAAAAGCTCAAAGACAAAATCAAACTTTGCGCTTCGCTTGGAATTCTTTCTTTTGAACAAATGCAGGAACTAAAGATTGCCGGAGTAGAACGCTACCACCACAACATTCAAACCGCAAAAAATTATTTTGCAAACATCTGCACAACGCATTCTTACAACGACAGAATCCAGACAATTCTAAATGCAAAAAAAGCAGGACTTGAAATTTGCAGCGGCGGAATAATCGGACTTGGCGAATCAAGGGAAGACAGAATCGATCTTGCGCTTGAACTTCGAGAGCTTAAAGTTCAGTCTGTTCCAATAAATATTTTAACTCCGATAAAAGGAACTCCGCTTGAAAACGCTGAAAAAATCTCGCAGGAAGAAGCGTTAAAGACAATTTCTGTTTTCAGATTTATAATGCCAAGCCAGACAATAAGATGCGCCGCCGGAAGAAAAAGTTTGGGCAACAACGGAGAAGCCGCATTTTTAGCAGGAGCAAACGCACTCATTTCCGGGGATTTTCTGACAACGCCCGGTTCAACCAATGATGAAGATGTTTCCATGCTGAAAAAACTCGGCTACAGAATCGAAAGCTGAAAAAAATTGGGATGTCTAATAAGTTATAAATGTCATTGTCGGTTTTCCTCTAATTGTCATTGCCGTGCTACGACACGGCAATCTGTGTTCGGTAAAAAAGATTCCCGTATCAAGTACGGGAATGACATTTTTAACTATTGAATATCAGTTTGCTTCAGTGTGGGAAAAACATTAACAATATTTGGAATTATACTGTATATTTGTCTGTTTCCGCCGAGAGCTTTTCTGCAAAAACTCTGTTCTCCGCAGCCATTTCTATAAAAGTTTCAGTATTAGCACTTATTACATTAGTAGATTTTTCAATCTCTTCAGATCCGTTTTTCAGCCTGTCAGAAAGTGTTTCCAACTCTTTTACCTGATTCACAACATTTTCTATTCCCAAGTTCATTTGTTCCGAACTATCAATAATAATATGAGTTGCTTCCTTTATATCATTAAGAGCGTCGACAATCTGCTGACTTCCGACTGTCTGTTCTTCCATTGATGAACGAATTTCGCTAATCAGTGCATCGTCAGTAGAAATTTGCTCTACTATCTCACCAAACATTTTTCCGGCATTATTAGTTGCAGAAGTAACTTCATGAATATTCTCAATTACACTTGAAAGCGTCTGCATTATCGCATGTGACTGTTCTGTTGTACTTTCCGAAAGTTTTCTGATTTCACCAGCAACTACCGCAAAGCCTTTTCCTGCACTGCCCGCATGAGCTGCTTCAATTGCCGCATTCATGGCTAAAAGTTTAGTCTGTTCCGCTACAGATTCGATTATTTTGTTTGTATCAAGAAGTCTTGTTGATTCAGCCGAAACATTGTCTACAAGGCGAATGACATTTTCTATAGTATTTTTTCCGTTTTCCGAATCAGCAAAAAGTTTCTTAAAGCTGTTTCCGAACTTGTCAACATTCTCTGTAATCGAATTAATATTGGAAAGCATTTCTTCAACAGCCGACGAACTTTGAGAAAGTGCATTATTCTGATCGTTTATCTGCGCTGATAATTTGTCAATCAAAGAATTCATATCGTTCATTGTATTGACTGTTACCGATACCGTATCCTGCTGAACTTTAGCATGTTTGGCAAGTTCCGCAGAATTCTCGGAAATTTGTTTTATTTCTGATGAAATATCGGAACTACTTTGATTCAATTGTTCCGCAACATTATTCAGCGAAACAATATTGCTTTTTGACGCTTTAATCATTTTGTTCATTGAATCAGCAAATGCATTCACATTGTTTCTCATAATGCCGATTTCCGTATTGTATTTTGTTGCAGGCAGCCGCAGTGAAAGATTGCCCTCTGACATTTTTTTCAGTATCACAGCAGTTTCTTCTATTGGTTTCGCAAATTTATTTGAGAAAATAATCGAAACAATTACCGCAGCGATAAATCCCAGTCCTATTATTATCAACGCAAGAAGGTAAAGTCTGTCAAACTGTACTTTTTCGCCGTCTTCAACGAATTTCAATTCCGCATTTATGTCGTCATAATAATTTCCGCTGCTGACAATCCAGTTCCAAGGCTTAAATAGCATTGAATAAGTTCGCTTAGGAGCTACAGTAACGCCGTCTGATTTAGTAAACCAGAACTCACTGAATCCGCCGTTAGGGTTTCTGTTCACAATTGCCATTATCTCTTTGATAATTTGAACGCCGTTTTTATCTTTCAGATTTACTCGGTTTTGCCCTTCATTTTGCGGAAGAATAGGATGTGCTACAAGCACATAATCAGTCGAATCAATCCAAAAGTATCCGGAATCATCATCTCCGTAACGCAAATCTTTTATTAATTTAATTGCCTGTGTCTGTGCTTGTTTTCTTGTCAGTCGACCGCTTTGTTCTTCTGAATATATGGAATTCAGCAAAGTCATGACATTTTGAATTTGAAACTTGACAGAATCGTCATAGCCTTTCATTCGCTGCGTTCTTACGTTTTCTACGCTGTAACGATGTATTTTTATCAATCCGGATTTTAATGAAACTAAAACGCCTATACAAATAACTGCAATTAGGGAAATACAAAAAGTAAGTATGATAGTTTTTATGGATTTCATATAAAGTTCCTCTCCTTATAGATAGACGAGAATATTTATTTTCTTTTTCGGAGTCAATTCAATTCTGAAATAAGTACATTTATTCGGCAAATGTTATTAAAGTGAAAAAAATGCTATATAAACAGCTAAAAATTCTCGTTGTGGCAAATGTGCTGACGCTCTTATTTCATAAAAAAGTTAAGCACTCGGTTATTAAAATCTGCTGCTTCTTCATACGCCGAATGTCCCAATTCTTTATACATATAGATTTCACAGGAAAGCTTTTCTGCGATCTCTTGCGATGCTTTGCCTGTCAACACATTATCTTTTTTCCCACCTAAAACCAGAACTGGACACTTTATATTTTCAAGCAATTCATTTGTATTGCATGTCAAGCATGCCTTTGCATTATTAATAAAGCGAATAAGCCTTTTAGGTTTTCCAAGTCTCTTTAGAATCGGGAGGAAGAATTTGTATTTGTTCAAGTATCTTTCGGAATACATTTTATTAAAAATGTTTGTTACCAGTTTTTCGTATTGAGCCGCCTCTGCAAGTTTTATCCAATTATTGACACATGAAATTACGGTCGGATTATTTTTTGACAAAGTTACTCCCAAACAAAGTTTTCTTACTAATTCGGGATATTTTATCGCTAAATATTGACCTATCATCCCACCTTGAGAAATTCCTAATACATCTGCATTTTTTATATTCAGCTGCTTCATGCAAAATGCTAAATCATCAGCAAAATTTTCAACTGTGCTGTTTTCCGGAATCAGTGTTCTTTTGTCAAAGCAGTAAACTTTGTATTTCTTGGAAAAAATACGATACATATACGCTATAAAAAGTCCTGAACCTTTTACTTCTCGCAACGATAATCCGGGAATCAGCACCATTACTTGTTTGCCTTTTCCAAAGCTGACATAATTTATTTCTGTTTCATCTATTTTAATTTTGCTCTCTTTTATCATTTTTTTCCCATTGAAATAATAGTTAGGTTCAATTTTAGGTTTTATATCATTTTTGGGCTTGCTTCGGCAATCTGTCGTTTTGGTGGAATAGAACCTTGCGATTGTTCATAACGTTTTTTGCAGTCGTTGGCTGCGTTTAAGTTCCACTTTCTTCAAAGTACGTTAGGCTTTCGCTAGTTCAAAAACATTTTGCCGATTTCATCGGCGAGGCAATGCAACTTTGGTTAAGGTTTTTGACATTGGTTGTTCAATCTGCATTTTGTCGTGCAAGCGATTAGTGTATTTGCACTAATGAAGTATTTTCTTGTTTAAAAGCAACTTGCAGACAAATTGCCATTATTGTTGATTTATGTTATATCATTCAGCATTATTTTTTTACAAAAAAGGAGTTTTCCTATGAAATATTTCAGTACAGGCAAAAATTCTGCTCCGGTTTCTTTTAAAGAAGCCTTACTGCAAGGATTAGCACCAGACAGAGGTTTATATTTACCGGAAAGTTTTCCGAAAGCAGACGGTTCTGTTTTTGAAAAAGACACATTTCAGGATATGGCTTTTGAACTGGCAAAATTATTAGTCGACAAAGAAATTCCTGATACAGATTTGCGCAAAATTACCGATGATGCATTTAATTTTGACGTACCGGTAAAAAAGGTTCATGACAACATTTACGCACTTGAACTGTATCACGGTCCGACAGCCGCATTTAAAGATTTCGGCGCACGCTTCATGGCAAGAGCAATGAGCTATTTTTTAGGACAAAAGAAATTAACGATTCTAGTTGCAACTTCCGGTGACACAGGAAGTGCCGTTGCAAAAGGTTTTTATGGACTGCCTAATATTGACGTTATAATTTTGTATCCGTCCGGAAAAGTTTCGCCGTTGCAAGAAAAACAACTTACTACATTGGGCAAAAACATTACCGCACTGGAAATTGACGGCACATTTGATGAATGTCAGGCTTTAGTAAAGGAAGCGTTTATGGATGATGAGGTCAAAGGCTGGCTTGATTTATCATCCGCAAATTCTATAAACATTGGTCGGTTATATCCGCAATCATTCTATTATTGCTGGGCTTACAAACAAGTAAAATCTATCGGTACTCCGGTTTTTTGTACGCCTTCCGGAAATTTCGGAAATATTACAGGTGGCTTGATTGCAAAAAAAATGGGCTTGCCGGTAAAACATTTTATTGCAGCCACAAACATTAACGATACAGTTCCGGAATATTTAGAAACAGGAATTTACCGTGCCCGACCATCCGTAACAACATATTCCAATGCTATGGACGTCGGAAATCCTTCAAACTTTGCCAGAATGCTTGCAATCTACGGAAATCGTGATGAAATGGCAAAAGATATTACCGGGTACAGTGTAACAGATGAAGATACTGCTGCTGCAATTAAGACTGTTAAGGAAAAATATAACTACCTTCTCGACCCACACGGAGCGGTAGGTTACGAAGCTGTTAAGCGTCATATCGAAAAAACTGGTGATACAAATACACCTTATGTTTTCTTGGAAACTGCTCATCCTGCAAAGTTCAGTGAAGTAATACATAAAATTCTAGGTATTAATCCGGAAATCCCTGCAACCTTGCAGGAATATTTAAACAAGGAAAAAGTTTCTGTTTCGATGAAGCCGGTTTATGAAGAGTTAAAAGCTTACTTGAAAACAAGAAAAAACAAATAAGCTGTAAGCCGGTATAAAATGACAAACTACATTTTATACCGGTTTTTTTAATGCACAAGTTTATTTATCAAAAAGAATAAAAAAAAGCTTGACGTGAAAATTAAAGTAGTGTATATATGCACCATCAAACATTCCTTTGTAGCTCAGTCGGTAGAGCGGGTGGCTGTTAACCACTAGGTCGGGGGTTCGAGTCCCTCCGGAGGAGCAACGATAAGCCGTCTTAAATGACGGCTTTTTTTATGTGCTGATTCACCGAATGCGGCGATAATCTTCCGATACTTCTAACGGAACTCAAAAGGATTATCAAATGAAAAACCTTTCTCAATCTGAAATCAATCTGGTACTTGAAAAAATCAGAGCGAAATACCAAAAACTTATAGATTTATACAAAAAGAACCCGGCATTACTGGAAAATTTTCAGCAGCGATATATTTCTGCTCTTAAAATGCGCAAAAATTTATCCGTATTTCTGCTTGCTGAAATTCAAGCTGTTGAAGAACTTCTAAAAATAGAGGAGGAAAAAAGAACTGATGCTGCAAAAAAGCGGAATCAGAAACCGCAGGTTTCATTTGTCGACCGAGTAATGCAGGAAAATCAACGCCGTTATCAACTGTATCCCAAACTTGTTTTATCCGATGAATCCGATGACGAAATTAATTACCTGTGCGGCGCAGCAAGGCATTATTTAAACGTTTATTTTCCTGTCGCTGTGTTGATAGAAAAGCGAACTGCCGGAACTGCGCTGCAGCGAAAATTTACCAATCATTATGATGATTTAATAATGCATATCGGGTACAACGGTGAAGTTCCTGCCGCACGTCATTACCTTGACACGCTGACTACAAGCAGCGATGAATCACGCATAATGTTTGAATATCAGCGATTAATTCAAGATTTTGGTTTTCTGCTTAATTCATCATGCGACTTACTGAAAAGCCTTATCAACGAACTTTCAGGGTCAAAAGAAAGCGGCGCAATGCTTGACCCGATTTTTAAGCAAGCGTCGTTATCCGGTGACATAGTAAAAATATTTAAAGGCAAAACGTTTATTGATGCCGTAAAAATTACACTTGATTATCTGGAAAAACTTATCGGGAATTTTCGGCTTCGTGACATCAGAAAAGTTTAGCGCAAAGCAGAAAATTACTTTAAAATCGCCTTCAAATCACCTAACGGTCCTTCGGAGCATTTCTCCGGCATGAAAACATGAAGCAGTTCGATACTGCGAGTCAGTGCAGTGTAAATCATATTGCGATTCATTTTATCGGCAACATCATCATCGAAAACATCAAGAAAATGCGCACGATGATCCAGATAAAAAAGCACAACCGGGAAATCAAGTCCTTTGCAACTTTGAGTCGTCGCCAGCCGGACAATTCCCTGCTTTGAGAAATCAAAATTCGCCGAGTTCACAAAGTCCGATTCTAAATCCAGTTCTCGTTTCAAAAGTACCTGAAGTTTTTGCAGCTGATCTCTTTTCGGTGCAATAAGGCAAATATTCTCCGGTTCATAGTTTAATGAGTTTCTGCACATTTTTACAGCATTCAGAATCTGATTAAAAGAAGCATCCTGCGTTTTTCCTTCATGCAGTTCGACCGGCGGACCAAACCTGAATGTTTCCGGGCAGTTTTCTTTGTCCGCACCTTTTATAAGCAAACGATACTTTTCTGCGACTTCGTTAATTTGATTTGTACATCTGAAGTTAGTATTCAATGTTCGCGTGTGACCGGTAATATCAATTCCTGCACGGCTCCAAGTAAAGCCCGGTTGAAACACCGACTGATCATTATCGCCTGCCAAAATCATACTTTCACGGACTGACTTTCTTAAAATCCTAAGTGTTGCTGCTGTTAAATCCTGCGCTTCATCTACAAAGAGAAAATCTGTTTTCAGCTCATCCGGGATTTCATATTCTTCGTTTTTTATCATTACAGCCAATTTATAAGCAGCATATTCAACTGATAATTTTTTGGACTTATCCCATTCCGCAAAGATCGCTTCGACCGCATTCCAAATCTTTTTGCGGTTTTCTGCACTCTGTGCTTTTCTCATTCCGGTTCTTGCAATTTTTTCGTCACAGTATTCGCTTTTTGTGACACATTTCGGAAGAATAAACTTTTCAATCTCTATCCAAATTCCGCTGCTTAACGGATTATTTTTCACTTCATCATCGTTTTCAAGACACTTGGAAATTCCATACTCAAACGTATTTTCCGGAAACGCATTTTTCAGAATTTTAGCGGCATAACTTTCCGATGTTAAAATAAATTCTCCTTCCGGTGGATTTTCAATGCTCATCAATGCCGCAATGTACTTATTGTATTTTTCAAGGCTGCGTGAAAAAGTTATAAGTTTTATTGTTTTATTTCCGTCAAAAAGCGAACTTTTATTCTTATCAACTAATTTTTCAAATGCTTTCAGCAGCACAAGTGATTTCCCTGTTCCGGCACTGCCTTTTATCAGGAAATCACGATCAAACTTAATCATATTTACGATTGATTCCTGCTCTTTTGTAAGATGAACAAGGCTCTGCTCATAATCGTAACGTGTCCTTGTATAACTTGTCATTCGGCTCAAGTTTGAAATATATTCTTGCGCATCACTAAGTTGTAAAAGTTGCTCCTGAACAGCTTTTTGTGCTTTACGGTTTTCCTGTTCAGCATCATACTTTTTGCGCCGCAGTTCGTCGATTTTTTCCTTATTCTGCTTATTCTTCGCAATTTGCTCTTCGTAATCCGACTGCAAAGTTTTCAGTTTTGCGTCAAGCAAATCGAGCTGCTTCTTTTTGTCTTCCGCATCTTCTACTTTAGCCGCCATGTCTGCATTCAGCAATGAAAGTCGTTTCAGTTCAAGATTGGCGCGTTCCAATTCCCTTGCTGTTTCTGCCGGGCTTTTTCGTGCGTTCCAAATTTCTACACAATTCATCAGCTTGATAATTTCGTTTTTGTTGGGAATGTTAAAAGTTTTTGCAAATTCATTCAGAAGATAAGCTGCACTGTTTGCTTCCTCAACGGAAAGATTCCTAAACTCGTGACGAACGTAATTGGTATTTTTCTGATTATTCTGAATATTTCGCAAAAGCTGATATGCTTTTTGACTTTTTACCGGACAGCAATTGCGAAATGTATTTATAAGTTCCCAAAACTTAGCTTTACCGTCCATCTCGTCAAGCACATCTCTGAAATACGCCTCAAAAACAGAAAAAACTGCCAATGTAAACACGCCGGAATCTATGCCCTGCAAAGCTTCCAGTCTTTTAATCTGCTCCAAGCTCGGAATTTCGTTCGTCATAATTTTTTCCTTTAAGTGAATTTTTGTACATTTTCGGGGAATTTTATTCTACAAGCCTGCCACTGCGAATTACCGCAATGCTGTTGCTGATTCCGCTTACATAAGGATTTTCAAATATATTGCTGTCTTCACGCACGTAAATTTTATTTCGCTGAATGTTGTATTTCTCTGCCAAATAATCAGCAACTACGTTGGCACGTGCGAATGCCAATGCCCTGAAATCTTCCTGTGAGATAACCAAATGTTCTAAAACTCGCCGCAAGAGCATTTCGGAATCTTCATTTTCAGAAACATTTTCATTGTATTCAAGCTGCAAAAGTTGTTGAAGTGCTTTTCTGCGTGCGCTTTCACCTTCATCGGTCATATATTTTTTCAGCATTTTAGCAGCAAGTTCACGCTTTAAATACTCGGTGTCATTTTGTTTATCGACAAAGCCGTTTACTGTAAATACGTTTTTGCGATTGCCAATCTTCTCCGGCATTTTTTCACTTAGAAAATTATTGCCGGAAATTTGCGTGCTTCCGCCTTTAAAATACACAATGGAAAACACATCATCATAAATAATTTCTTCTCGTATCGGCGTAGATAAGCGATCTGCCGAAGATTGGAGCGTTTTTGACAAGATTTCAAAGAATAAATCAACATACTTAACTTTTTTTTCTTCCAACAAAACCGTAACCGGGAATTTCAAATCTATCATTCCGCTGCGATCCGCCATTGCCCGCAGAACTTTTTCAAGATTCAGCGGAAATGAACTTGCAGACTGACGTTTCAGCTCCGGTCTGAAAAGCAGCAAGCTGACATCGGAAGAAATTTTTTCGTCGGTAATTGAAAACGGAATGTGCATTGACAATCTTCCGTTTCTTACAGAATACCCCAAATATTTTTGTGCATATTCAGAAAATGGTGATAAAAGCGCATTTGAACACGAGAAATCGCCTTTTATTTCCGTTGCGCCGACAGCCAGCTGCAATGAAAACGGATTCGATTTATCAACTTTTCCGGATAATTCCAAATTGCCCTGCGGATAGATAAACGACGGAATATTATTCGATTTCCAAGAAATATCCGTAAACGAATACGAAAACGGAGCTGACAATTCTTGCTCATCGATAAAATCTATTTCCCCGTCACTTACATTAAGTCGGCTAAGGTGAATTTGCAGATTATTTTTTCCTTTTTCGGCAGTTGATTTCCCAAAAGTAAACAGCGGAATGCCTGCTATCTTAATTGCCGCAGAATCGGAAAGTATTGCTTTAAGGTAGATATATTTTGCATAAACCGCCTGATCGATATTCAGCCGCAAATTTTTGCTGTTGGAAATTTTCGCGCTTTGAACTTCTGCATTTCGCAACCGAGCAGATAAAATTCCGTTGTGATAAACGCCTATGTCGCCGATTTGCAGCGATGTTTCTCCGGAAAATTGTTTTTTGTTAATCTGCAATTTCAAGTTCAGCAGCGCATTGCTTACAGTTGTATAAATCTGCTCTTTTTCACCGTAAACAAAAGACATTTCTTCGATTCCCCAAGTATCATTCAGCGAGAAATTTTCCGTAATCTTCAGCGCATGGTCGCTCGGAACCAAAGTGAAACTGCATTCCGATAAATAAGTTTGCTCTGATTTGAAACTTAATCCGGAAAACCTAATAGCTTGCAGCACACCGCTGCGATCGTTTGTATTCAAATCTTGGACGGTCAGCATAATATTTTTCACACTGATTTGCTTATCATCAAAATTGCAGTTTACATCTGAAAAACTTCCTGTTCCGGAAAAATCAATCAGCGGCTTTTTATCAGATGTAAGTCTAAGTCTTGCATTGCCGGAAAGTTTTTCAATGTTTAAAGATTTTAATTCATTAACTTTTTTTACTGCCGGCAAATCATTTGGCAAACTGATATTTTCGGCAAACAGATTGTCGAATTCAAACTCGGAAATGTCGCTGCTTGTTCCTTTTGCCTTTATTAAGCCTTTTCCCATATTGGCAGATAAATCAAATGCAGTATTTTTTAATGTCTGCGAAAAGTTTGAAACTTTGCCGCTTATATTTGTCATTGAAATACCGGGCATTTCCAGTGAAACATTTTTTACCAAAGAATTATCTATGCTTATCTGAAACGGCTTTGCACTGCTGTTCTTTTTTGCGGCAAACATTTCCTTAGGCAATTTAATATCAGCTTTTGTTACTGAAAGTGACTTAACATCAAGCTGTTTTTGCGTGAAATCGTAGCGTCTTACAACTGCGCTTCCGGTAAGGCGGCTGGCAATTTGTCCGGCATTTGTACGCAGTGTAAGATTTCGCACGGACAGACTTCCACTGAAAACAAGAGAATTTCTACGTGTTTTCTTCCTTACAGTATATTCTACGCCAATATCAAAATTTATTATTCCCTGCTCCAGACTGATACCGGGGAAAACAGGCAGAAAAAATTTGTTCTCTGTGATATTTAAATTTTGTGATGAAATCCGGAATAAGTTGGTAATATCGCCGTTCTCGTTAAATTTCGTACTTCCAGTGAATTTAAAAGGCTTTCTGTTAAAATTGCCGGAAACAACTGGTTTGATTTCCGATGTACCGTCGCTGATTGCCGGAAGTTTTACGTTGAGTTCGGACAGAAAGCGGTAATCTCTGCCGTTTCGCCGCAGATTAATAGTCGTATTCGACAACGTAATACCGGAAAATGTTACCGGTATTTTCGGGATTTTGAATTTAGCGGCAGATTCTTTTTTTTCCGGCATAAACGGCGGCAGCTTGTAAGCATTTCCATTTTGAATAATAAAAGTTTTTACACCGTCAATCGCGACATCTTCAAATGCAAGTTGCAGTTTTAATAATTTTTTAAAATCCGGTTTAATTTGAAGTTTTTCCGCGCTTAGAAGCGACTCGCCGTCTGGAATTTTCCAGGAAATATCGCTGAACGCTAAACTGCGACTGGAAACATCAAAACTGACTTTGCCGACAGATACATCTCTTTGGAAAAAATGCAGAAAAATGTCTTTATAATAAAATGAGAAGAGCAGACATGAAACAAACAGCAGCAATATAATAACTGCTGCTGTAATCAGAATGAATTTCAATACCGAAACAAAGAAATTTCTCTGATGTTTCATAAAAATTTATCGCCTCTTTTCGCTTGCACTTTTACAACCGATACACATTGTAGTCCAAGGTAGGGCTTCAAGCCGTTCCGGATTAATTTCTTTTCCGCAAATAACGCAAATACCGAAAGTTTTTTCTTCGATTCGCCGTAATGCAGCTTCAATTGCTACCATAGTTTCTTTGTTCTTATTGTTAGTAAGATTTAAGATGTTTTGTGAAATATTAACAGATGCTTCATCCGCACTGTCGCCGACAACGTTGGCATCTTGTTCCATCATACTTCTGGCTGCGCTGTCATCTTCAGAAAGAGATTGTGCGATAGCTGCTTTCTCTTTAAGTAATAACTCTTTGTAATATTTAACTTTTTCTTCAGTCATTAAATACCGCCTGCTATAAAATATTTTTGTGGTTTTTATCATTTCGTTTACAAGCCGTCAAGAAATGAAGCTGGAACATCCAAAAAGTAAATCTATTGTTTTTGACCAAGTCAAAAATCTGTTGTTTTTGACCAAGTCAAAAATCTGTTGTTTTTGACCAAGTCAAAAATCTGTTGTTTTTGACCAAGTCAAAAATCTGTTGTTTTTGACCAAGTCAAAAATTTAGTTATAACACAGTTAATATTTCGACTAGCTCAATCACTACGCTTTTGGATGTTCCATTGTTCGTTCATTTGCGTGCTACATCATCAGAATAAGCGAATCTTCCGAACGAGTTACAAAGAAGTACGTGCCGTCTCCCGGATTCACATCTTTTAATGCATTTTGAACATCTTTAATGTTCTTTACTCTCTTGCTGTTTATTTTAGTAATTATGTCACCGTTTTTAAAACCCGCACGAGCTGCCGGAGAATTCACTTCCACCGCACGAACAGAAACACCTTCTTTTTCATCGGATAAAACAAAACCGAATCGTTCGATTTCTTCCTCTGACGAATTATTTGAATCGGACGCAGCAGATTTTGAACTGCGCTTACCGACTGTAATCGTTTTTTCTATCGTTTTTCCGTCACGCAGTATTGATACCGGCAACTTATCGCCCGGTTTTGCGCTTCCTACGGTTACGGTTAAATCGCTTGAGCGTGATAATTTTTGTTTACCGATTTTTAAAAGCAAATCGCCTGATTTTATTCCTGCTTTGTCTGCCGGGCCGTCTTTTTCAACCTGCATTACAAGCATTCCGAATTGCTGCTGCTTCAATCCGAGTTTTTCCGCTTCGCCTTCATTTAGTTCACGGAAAGTTATTCCTATCCAACCGTGTTCGCTTTTTCCTATTGTAATCAACTGGTCTGCAATATTTTTTGCAATATTGATAGGAATTGCAAAGCCGATTCCGACACTTCCGCCGGATTGTGAATAAATCATCGTATTAATTCCGATGACTTCACCACTGATGTTTAATAACGGACCGCCGGAATTCCCCGGATTAATAGCAGCATCGGTCTGGATAAAATTAGTAAAGCCCGGCTTGCTGTTGTCCGGACTTGGGCGTCCGACTGCGCTGATAATTCCGAATGTAACAGAGTGACTCAATCCGTAAGGATTTCCGATTGCCATAACTAAATCGGCGGTTTTTGTTTTTGACGAATCGCCTATTTTGGCAAGTTGAAGCTTATCTTTTGTCTTAATTTTTATTACCGCAATGTCTACATCCGAATCACTGCCGACAATTGTTGCGTTGTACTCTTTTTGGTCATCGATAGAAACTTTCACTGTATCCATTCCGTCGACAACGTGATTATTTGTGATAATAAAATACTCATCGCCTTTCTGTTGGTAGAAAAAACCGGAACCTAACGCTGACTGCTTAAATTCACGTTCTTTCGGAGCCAATCTACCGCCCCTGTTGTTGAAGAAAAATTCAAAAGGGTCGTAGCTTTGTTGCTTTACAGTTTTTTCAGTACTGATAAAAACTACAGGCTTAGATTCTTTATCTGCAATTTCACGAAGCTTTTCTTGCAGGCTTACAAGACTTTCATCTGCAAAAAGTACGCTGAATGCTAATAACAGCGTGGTAATAAATAAATTTTTTTTGTGATTCATTTTTACTCCTTTGGTAAAAAAAATCATCAGATTTTAACGCCAAGTTAAGCATTATTTACTTGGTTTTGCTGCCAATCTGATGTTGCAGAATGTATAACGATATACTTTTGCAAAGAAAAATAATTTTAAGATATTTTTACGAACGCTTATTCTACAGTTACCGACTTTGCCAAATTACGCGGCTGGTCAATATCGCAGCCTAGCTCCTTTGCCGTGTAATATGCCATTAACTGCAGCGGCAAAATTGTAAGCAGCGGAGAAAACAACGGCTCTGTTTTCGGAACTTCAATAACATCTTGCACAAGCGAACGAATTTTTTCATCACCTTCATTGCAGACCGCAATCAGTTTTCCGCCGCGCGCTTTTACTTCCTGAATGTTTGAAATCATTTTGTCGTGAAGATGATCCTGCGGAACGACAAATATAACCGGAGTATTTTTATCGATAAGCGCAATTGGACCGTGTTTGATCTCACCGGCTGCAATTCCGTCCGAGTGAATGTAACTGATTTCTTTTAGTTTCAGCGCGGCTTCCATTACTACCGGATAACTGATTCCGCGTCCTAGGAACAAAAAGTTGTTAAGTTTGGAATATTTTTTTGCAATTTCAGCAATTTGTTCCGATCTTTTCAGAACCGCTTCCATTTGTTCCGGAATTTTCTGTAAATCATCAATCAGCTGAACTCCTCGATATTGGCTCATGTCACGCATTCTTCCCATCAAAATCGAAAACAAAAGAAAAACCGTTAACTGAGAAGTAAAAGCTTTTGTGGAGGCTACGGCGACTTCCGGTCCGGAATGTACGTAAACGCCGCCGTCACTTTCACGAGCAATTGAACTACCGACAACATTACAGATTCCAAGAACTCTGCCGCCTTTTCGCTGAAATTCCCGCATTGCCAAAAGCGTATCTATTGTTTCACCCGATTGGCTTACCGCAAATTGTAATGAATTGCGGTGCAATATCGGATTTTTGTAGCGAATTTCAGAAGCTATATGCACTACGGTTTGCAGCCGCGCAAGTTCTTCAAGCAGATACGAACCGACAAGCCCGGCATGGTAGCTTGTACCACATGCGATAATTCCGATATTGTCGACGGCTGCAAGCTCTGCCGGTTCCATATTCAGACCACCGAGTTTTGCAGTACCGATGTCCGGCAGAATTCTTCCGGCGTATGCTCTGGCAACACTTTCAGGTTGTTCAAAAATTTCTTTAAGCATAAAATGCTCATAATTTTTTTTGTCAAGTTCTGCGGCATCCCATTCTATGGTGGCAATCTCTTTATGCTTTTTTTCCTGTGTAAAATCCGTTGTAATGAAAGAATCGGCGTAAACTTTGCAGTTTTCATTATCTTCAAGGTAAACAGCTTGCTTTGTATGTCCCAAAAATGCGCTTACATCACTCGCAATAAAGGTGCAGCCGTCACCGATTCCCAAAACAAGCGGACTGCCTTTTCTGCCGACCATAAGGTAATCAGGTTCATCCGCATAAATCGCCACTATTCCGTAAGTTCCTTCAAGCAGCGAAAGCGTCTGATAAAATGCTTTTTCAAAGTCGCCGGAAAAGTTTTTTTCCAAAAGCATGGCAATTACTTCGGAATCGCTTGTTGATTTAAATTCAAAACCTTCGGCTGTCAATTTAGCACGCAAAGTTTCATAATTTTCCACTATTCCATTGTGAACAATGGCAAATTTTCCGTTTGCACTTAAATGCGGATGAGCGTTGGCATCTGTTACGCCGCCGTGAGTTGCCCAACGTGTATGACCGATTCCAGATTTGCCGATTATTTTAGGCGGCAGAATTGCTTCCATATTTACGATCTTGCCGGCTTTTTTGTAGCACGATAATCTTCCTTCATTAAGAACGCATATTCCCGAAGAATCGTAACCTCGATATTCCAAACGCTTCAAGCCTTCTACCAAAAAATTAGCACAGTTTTCTTTCCCTATATAACCGACAATTCCGCACATAAAACAGCCTCCCTTCTAATTACCAAAATATTCAGCAATATATAAAACAAATAATATTTTTGCTATGGAAAAATATGTTTTTTTATTGCTGTATATGACAGTGTTATTCTTTGACAAACCTTTCAAATGCTGTTATAAGGGGTGGCACAATAACGTATTTATTATAAAAACAGGAAGTAAAAATTATGGCTGAATTATGTCCGTGCGGAAGTAAAAAAGAATACTCTTCATGCTGCGAGCCTTTGATTAAAGGTGAAAGAACTGCGGCAAATCCATTGGAATTGCTTCGTTCTCGTTATACGGCTCATGTAAAAGGCGAGGTTGACTATATTATCAATACAGTCTTGCCGGCAAAGCGCAAAGACCACAAAGTAGAAGGCATTAAAAAATGGATTAACACAGCGGAATGGCTTGGCTTGAAAATTGTAAATGCACCTGAAGTTGCTTCAGATGCTACTGAGGGGAAAGTCGAATTCATTGCCGAGTATCGTGAAAAACTGCGAAAAATCGAACATCACGAAATTGCTTCTTTTAAAAGAGAGGATGGAATTTGGTACTTTGATGATTCCGAATTCCCGTTTCAGCAGGTAATAAATGAAGGTCCGAAAGTCGGCAGAAACGATCCGTGTCCATGTGGAAGCGGAAAAAAATACAAAAAATGCTGCGGTGCATAAAATACCGTTAAGGATAAAAAATGGGAAACTCTGAAAATCAATTGTTAATTGCATCGAAAGGGAGTGACTTGTACTTACGGGCGTTGGGGCATATTACCGCAAGTTTATGTTTCCCTTTAAGAAATATGATAATGAAACGTTTATCTTCATTTTCTGTTCCTTTTGAAATCAATATTGATTTATCTCAAACCGGCTATATGGATTCTACATTTCTGGGAATTTTAGTCGCATTGGATAAAGGTTTGTACGCAAAGCTGAAAACGCATGTATACATAGTTTGTCCGAATGAGATTTCATTGAAACTGCTGAAAAATATGGGACTGGACAGATTTTTAAAATTTAAAGATACGCCTGTTCCAGATGATTTGGTTTTTGAAAGATTTGATGACTCTATTGCCATAGATGAATTAGAACAATTAAAGATTGTGCTTGAATCCCATGACAAACTGTGTGAGCTTTCGGAAGAAAACCAAAAACGTTTCGGCGTGCTTTGTAAAATTCTGCAAAATCAACTGGCAGAAAAAAAATAATGGCACTGAAATTTTGTCCGCTCTCCAGCAGTAGCAAGGGCAATGCGATTTTTGTAGGAACATCGACGGTCGATGTTTTAATAGATGCCGGAATCAGCTGCAGGCGACTGGAGCAAGCTTTGTTCAGTCGTGGGATTTCCCCATCGGCAATTGACGGAATTTTTATTACACACGAACACATTGACCACATAAAAGGTGCCGCGCTGTTTTCTCGTAAATACGGAACGAGGATTTACGCTACGGCACCTACAATCGAAAAAATTCAGAAGACAGCAAAAAAAGAAAGCGAACTTCTTCCTATCGACAACGTTACTTATATAAAACCCAACAAAAAAATAGTAATTCAGGATTTGCAGCTTTATACTTTCCCGATTCCACATGATGCCGAAGAACCTATAGGTTATACGCTGTTCGACGGAAAATCAAAAATTTCTGTAGCAACAGATTTAGGTTATATTCCGGACAGATTCTGCGAAATAATGAAGAATTCAGATATTATGCTTCTGGAATCCAATCATGATATACAAATGCTTAAAGACGGAACGTATCCGCCGATACTGAAAAAACGTATTTTGGGAAATTATGGGCATTTGTCAAATAATGCAGCCGGAGAATTTTTAAGCTCAATTGTTTCATCTAAGCTAAAATATGTGTTCTTGGGACATTTAAGCCAAGAAAACAACACGCCGCAACAGGCACTGGAAACAGTAAGTAAAACATTGCAGCGTAATGGCTTTTCTGAAAATCTTTCTTTTAATCTACAGGTCGCTCCGGCTGAAGTTCCCGGCGCATTGATTACTTTAGAGTAGAAAATTTTAATTCTGCGCATTATCCGAAAAAACAAATATCGACAATGTCGCAAGAAAATTTCTCGTGTCAGCTGCATGAGAATGACATGAAAAACAAGCACATGAAACAAGCTATTTCATATTGAAAAAATTTGTCATTATTTTTTCGCCCCATTTTAAGCTCTTTTCAGGGTGAAACTGTGTTCCCATTATATTTTCACGGTATACTACCGCCGGTATTGTTTCGCCGTACTCGGCACTTGCGGCAATATATTTATCTTCCGTATCAGCACGGAACGAGTGAACAAAGTAAACATCCGAATCCTGCGGAACATTTTCCAGAAGCGGAATTCTTTGTGAAATGTTGAGGTTGTTCCAGCCCATGTGCGGCAGTACCATATCGGTATTGATTTTTACAATGCGACCCGGAATCAAACCAAGCCCTTTTGCATGACCGAATTCCTCCGAACTTTCAAAAAGTAGTTGCATTCCCAAACAAATTCCGAGCATTGGCTTTCCGGCAGCAGCATGAGCTTTTATTCCGTCCAGAAGTCGATATTTTCCCAGATTTTCCATTGCTCGTTGAAATGCACCTACTCCGGGCAAAATCAGCCGATTGATTCCGTCAAATTTTTCGTTGCTGTCGATAATTTTATAGGGGAACCCCAGTTTTCTTATAAGATTGCAGATGCTTTCGATGTTGCAGATTTTTGAATCTATTATACCTGTCATGATTATAAAACTCCTTTTGTGCTCGGAATGTTTTCTGTGCTGCCTGTTATGCTGACGGCTTTTTTCATTGCATGCGCAAAAGCTTTAAATGTACATTCCAATATGTGATGAGAATTGTCGCCTCGTATTCTGTCTATATGCAGTGTGATTTTAGCATTATTGACAAAGCCTCTGAAAAATTCCTCAAACAACCAAGGATTTACGCCGCTTCCGTCTTCCGGACGAGGAAAATCCAATCCGAAATGCAGAAAAGATCGCCCGGAAATATCCACAGCAACACGAGACAACGCTTCATCCAACGGAACAGTTGCATCGGCAAAACGTTCGATTCCACCTTTATTTCCAAGTGCTTTTTCAAAAATTGAGCCTAACGCAATTCCGCAGTCTTCTATTGTATGATGAAAATCGACTTCCAAGTCACCGGTAACTTTCATATCCAAATCAAAACAGCCGTGTTTAGCAAATGCGCAAAGCATGTGATCCAGAAAGCCGATTCCTGTTGAAATATTTGACTTCCCGGTTCCGTCAAGGTCGATATTGACAGAAATTTGAGTTTCTTTTGTATTGCGTTCCAAACTTTCTTTTCTCATTAAAAGCTCCTTTGTATTCAGAATGAAAAGTTTGCGTATATTACACGGAAAATCTTTTTTTAGCCAGTAAAAATATTATCCGTGCAAATGATTTTTCAGAAGAAGATTTAAGCTGTATCAACAATTTTTCTGTCTGTACGATATTGGGTTAGTGCGAATGTTCGGTGCCAGACATGAAACAGTATGAACTGCTTGCGGCAATCGGTACCCGATATTCGCTCTATTTTTGTTTTTTCAGGGGTATTTATGAGTGTAATAGTTCGTACAGTTCTGCTTTTAACTGCTTCAAATGTGCTGATGACTTTCGCTTGGTATGCGCATTTAAAAAATCTTAACGATAAACCTTGGTTTGTAGCTGCATTGATAAGCTGGGGAATCGCTTTTTTTGAATATATGCTTCAAGTACCGGCAAACAGATTAGGCGCAACGACTTTTTCCGTTCCGCAGCTAAAAATTTTGCAGGAAGTAATTTCGCTGTCCGTTTTTGTTCCGTTTTCTTTCTTTTATTTACAGGAGCCGCTGCGTTTAAACTATTTGTGGGCTGGCTTTTGTATACTTGCAGCAGTTTTTTTTATCTTCAAAGGCTGATAAAAATCTTTATGCAAAAAAACGTAAGACGTTTTGTAAAAATGTCGACATTTGTTTTAAATCATAATCAGGAAAAAATATGGCTAGAAAATATATTATTGAAGGCGGGTATCCGCTGAAAGGAAAAATTACTCCGAATGGAAATAAAAATGCCGCACTTCCGATACTTGCTGCGACAATTTTAACAGATGAAGAAGTGATTCTTCGCAATGTTCCGAACATAGAAGATGTTAATATCATGATTAAAATTCTTGGTGAACTCGGAAAGAAAATAGAAAAGCTTGACGAACACTGCTATAAATTTTCAGGTGCCGTTACTTCCAATTCGATAAATTCGGAACTCGGAAGAAAAATCAGAACTTCCATTTTGTTTGTAGGTCCAATGCTTGCACGCATCGGTGAAATCGAGCTTCCGCCGCCGGGCGGTGATGTTATCGGGCGCAGGCGACTTGATACCCACTTTTTAGCACTTTCAAAACTCGGCAGCAGCGTTGATGTTACGTCCACATTTAAGCTGACTGCAAATAAACTTGTGGGGAAAGATATTTTCCTTGATGAAGCGTCTGTTACCGGTACAGAAAATGCCGTTATGGCGGCTGTTATGGCAGAAGGGCAAACAGTTCTGATGAATGCGGCAAGCGAGCCTCATGTTCAGGATTTGTGCAACTTGTTGAACCAGATGGGCGCAAACATTGACGGAATTGGTTCAAATATTCTCAGAATAAAAGGCGTTTCAAAACTTCACGGAACTGATTTTACTATCGGAACAGATTTTATGGAAGTCGGTTCTTTAATCGGACTTGCCGCTGTTACCAGAAGCGAACTTGAAATTCTTAACTGCCAGCCTGAAAATATGAATATGGCACGTCTGACATTCGGCAAGCTTGGAATCCGTTGGGAAACAGACGGCAATTCTATATTTATGCCGGGACATCAAGAGCTGAAAGTTCAGTCCGATATTGGCGGAATGATTCCTAAAATTGACGACGCGCCTTGGCCGGGATTTCCGCCTGATTTGATGAGTATCGTAATCGTGACTGCGACACAAGTGGAAGGAACTGTTCTTGTATTTGAAAAAATGTTTGAATCGAGAATGTTCTTTGTAGATAAATTAGTTTCCATGGGGGCAAGAATTATTCTTTGTGATCCGCACAGAGCTGTTATTTCCGGTCCGGCGCATCTGCGCGGAACAATGCTTACAAGTCCGGATATACGCGCCGGAATGGCTCTTGTAATTGCCGCATTGTGTGCAGAGGGGAAAAGCACAATTCAAAATGTAATTCAAATTGAACGAGGATATGAAAATCTGCCGGCAAAACTGCAAAGCTTAGGTGCTCATATCAGCGTAGAAGAAGACTAAAGTAAAAATTTTTCTGCATTATCTTGCAGCCGTTGGCTGCGTTACTGAACTACTTTGCTTCAAAGTGCATTAGGCTTGCGCTAGGCAAGGACACACTGCCTTACGGCACAAAGTGCAACTATACTTTAAAATGCGTTGCCTCACGGTAGGCAAAGACGTACTGCCGACAAGTCGGCAACAAGGTTGAACTTGAGGTTAAAGTGCCACGCCTGACGGTTAGATTACATGTCATTCCCGTGCTTGACACGGGAATCTGCGATTTGGTGG
>JBNMHA010000027.1:0-26161 GCA_050872545.1 Spirochaetales bacterium
GCTAGAGGTATTACTATTAATACTAGACACGTTGAGTATGAAACTGCAACTAGACACTATGCTCACGTAGACTGTCCGGGACATGCCGATTATATTAAGAATATGATTACTGGTGCAGCTCAAATGGATGGTGCTATCTTGGTTGTTGCGGCAACAGATGGTGCAATGCCTCAGACAAGAGAGCATATTCTTTTGGCTAAACAGGTAGAAGTTCCTTACATTGTTGTTTTCTTAAACAAATGTGATATTGCAGGTGATGCAGAATTAATTGAATTGGTTGAAATGGATATCAGAGAATTACTTTCTTCTTATGATTTCCCTGGAGATGATATTCCTGTAATTAAAGGTTCTGCACTTCAGGCATTGGAAAATCCTACTGATGATAGTAAAACTGCTTGTATTCAAGAATTGTTGGATGCTTTGGATTCTTATATTCCATTACCAGAAAGAGCAGAAGATAAAGATTTCTTGATGCCAGTAGAAGATATTTTCTCTATTTCAGGTCGTGGTACTGTTGCTACAGGTAGAATTGAAGCAGGTAAAGTAAAAATCGGTGATGAAGTAGAATTGGTTGGTATCAGAGAAACTCAAAAAACAACAATTACTGGTGTTGAAATGTTCCAAAAAACTTTGGACTACGGTTTGGCTGGTGATAATGTAGGTTTATTGTTGAGAGGTATTGAAAAGAATAAGATTCAGCGTGGTCAGGTTCTTGCAAAACCGGGTTCTATTACTCCTCACATGAAATTTAAGGCAACTACTTATATCTTGAAGAAAGAAGAAGGTGGTCGTCATACTGCATTCTTTGACGGTTATAGACCTCAGTTCTTCTTTAGAACTACTGATATTACAGGAACTGTTCACTTACCTGAAGGTAGAGAAATGGTAATGCCTGGTGATAACGTAGAATTGAATTGTGAACTTATTCACAGTATTGCAATGGATAAAAACTTGCGTTTTGCAATTCGTGAAGGTGGTCACACTGTAGGTGCTGGTTCAGTTATTGAAATTATTGAATAATTTTAATACTTCTGATTTTAGAAAGGTTGGAGTTGCTCCAACCTTTTTTTAAGATTGGAGTTTTGAATATAATCAATCTAAAGAGAGAGAAGTTGTATTTGATTGTCAGATATAACTTTTTTCTATTTCTAAATTTGTAGCTAAATTTCTTGATTTTTATTTTTTAAAATGATAGGAATACGTGATTTTTTTATATATGGAAAAAGAGGACTATAATGGATGTAAACAAGATTAGGGTAAGATTGCGCGGATATGATATCGAATTAGTTGATCAAGCCGCAAAATCAATCGTTGTTGCTGTTAAAAAAACAGGAGCTAAAATTTCAGGACCGATTCCATTACCGACAAAAGTTAATAGAGTTACAGTTTTGCGTTCTGTTCATGTAAATATAAAATCTCGTGAACAATTTGAAATGAGAACTCATAAGCGTCTTATTGATATTGAACCTGTAGAAGGTACATTGGAATCAATGATGAAATTAGAATTGGCTGCCGGTGTGGATGTTGATATTAAGCAGTATTGAGAAAAAAGGTGGGAAAAATGATTGGATTAATAGGCAAAAAAGTAGGAATGTCTCAGATTTTTAGAGAAAATGGTGATTTAGTGCCTGTTACATTACTTGAAGTAAAACCTAATACTGTTATCGGAAAAAGAACAGTAGAAAAAAATGGTTATAATGCAGTTATTGTTGGTGCATTTGACGTAAAAGAAAAACATTTAACAAAACCTGAAAAAGGTTTATTTAAAAATGTTGATGCTAAAGCTTCAATTAAAGAATTCAGATGTGAAGATGTTGAAGCGTATGAAGAAGGCAAAGTTCTTGATATGGAAAACTTGCTTAAAGATGTTAAATATGTTGATGTAACAGGTTTGTCTAAAGGAAAAGGTTTTCAAGGTGTTATGAAACGTTGGGGATTCCATGGTGGTAGAGCAACTCATGGTTCTAAATTTCATCGCCAAAACGGATCAACAGGACAAAATACGGAACCATCAAGAGCTTTTAAGGGAACTAAAAGAGCTGGTAGAACAGGATTTGAAAAAACAACAGTAATGAATTTAGAAGTAATAAAAATGATGCCTAATGATAATGTAATTGCTGTGTGTGGTGCGGTTCCGGGTAGAAAAAATAGTGAAGTTATTATAAGAAAGGCAGTAAAAAAATAATTTTGGCTATAAAAAGGATTAGATATGAAGGGTAAAATTGTAGATTTTAATGGAGCCGAATTAAAAGAGTTAGAACTAGTAGATGAGGTTTTTAATTTAGAAAAACCTAGTAAAGCTGCTATTTATGAAGCAGTGAAGAATGAATTAGCAAATGCGCGTCAGGGAACATCTTCAACAAAGACAAAAGCAGAAGTTTCTGGTACAGGGAAAAAACCTTGGAAGCAAAAAGGAACAGGTCGTGCAAGTTTTGGAACATCAAGAAACCCTGTTTGGGTTCACGGTGGTATTGCATTTGGACCAAAGCCTAGAGATTTTTCTTATAAGCTTCCTAAAAAAATTAAGAACTTAGCTTATCGTTCTATTTTTTCAATTAAAAATAAGGAAAATAATTTAATTATTTTGGATCAGTTAGCAGTTGCTGATGGAAAAACAAAAACTTTGAGAAATATAGTTGATAAAATTGTTCCTGAAACAAAAGTAAGTATTGTTTTGTCTGCATCTGAAGCGGATACTTTAGCAAAACGTGCCGGTAAGAATTTACCGAATGTTAATTGCTTAAATTACAATATGCTTACTGCACATGCTTTGTATTATTCTGAAAAAATAATTCTTACTGAAGAATCTGCTAAATTATTAGGCGAATTCTTATTAAGAAAATGAGGTGCATAAAATGAGAAGTGAAGAAATAATTCTTAGACCTGTAATTTCTGAGAAAAGTACTAAATTGCGTGAAAAAGAAAATAAGTATGTTTTTGTTGTTGCAAAAGATGCAAATAAAATAATGATAAAAGCTGCTATTAAAGAATTATTCAACGTAGTTCCTGAAAAAGTAAATGTCTTGAATCAGGCTGGAAAATTAAAAAGAGTAAAATATAAATACGGAAGAACACCGGCTATTAAGAAAGCAATTATAACTTTGAAAAAAGATGAGAAAATTTCGATTTTTGAAGGTGTATAACGGGAGACTGAGATGGGAATAAAAAAATTTAACCCTATAACAAATGGGTTAAGAGAAAAAACAGTTATTACAAATGATGAATTGTCTCCAAATGGAGCATTGAAAGCTTTAACATTTGGAAAAAAACGAGGCAGTGGAAGAATGGCTACCGGCAGTATTTCTGTAAGAAGACGCGGCGGTGGTCATAAAAAGAAATTTAGAATCTTGGATTTTAAGAGAAATAAATTTGATATTCCTGCAAGAGTTGCTTCTTTGGAATATGATCCTAATAGAACTGCTTACATAGCACTTTTATTTTATAAAGATGGAGAAAAACGTTATATCGTAGCTCCTGATGGATTAAAAGTGAATGATATTGTCGTTTCAGGCGAAGCATGTCCTATAAAAACAGGAAATACGATGCGTTTGAAAAACATTCCAGTTGGAACTATAGTTCATAATGTTGAAATGGAAAAAGATCGTGGCGCAAAAATAGGCAGAGCTGCTGGTAGTGCTGTTCAAATTACAGGTTTTGAAGGTGATTATTGTGCTTTGAAACTTTCTTCTGGCGAATTAAGAATGATAAATGCTGAATGTTTGGCTACTATTGGTCAAGTCAGCAACATTGATCATATGAACGAAGTGTTAGGTAAGGCTGGACGTGCAAGATGGAAAGGAATAAGACCTTCTGTTCGAGGTATGGTAATGAATCCAGTAGATCACCCTCACGGAGGTGGTGAAGGTAAAAATAAAGGTCGAAATCCTTGTACACCTTGGGGACAACCTACTAAAGGATTTAAAACTAGAAGCAAGAAAAAACCATCTTCTAAATTTATCATTAGAAGAAGAAAGAAGTAATAGGAGTTTTTTATGGCTAGAAGTGTGAAAAAAGGTCCATTTATTGATAAACACCTTTATAAAAAAATTCTTGAAAGCAAGAATGTTGAAAAAAAGAAACCTATTAAAACATGGTCTAGAAGATCTACTATTTTCCCAGAAATGGTAGGATTAACTATTAATGTTTACAATGGTAAAAAATTTATTCCTGTTTATGTAACAGAAAACTTGGTTGGTCATAAGTTGGGAGAATTTGCGCCTACAAGAACATTTAAAGGTCATTCTGGTTCAGAAAAGAAGGCGAAGGGGTAAGTTTTATGGTAGCTAAATGTGTATCAAAATATATAAGAATTTCACCTTTCAAAATAAGAAGAATTGCTAATGAAGTTAGGGGAATGAATGTTCCTACTGCAGAAGCTTATCTTTCTGTATTAACAAATAAAGGTGCATTTGCTTTAAAAAAAGCGATTCATTCTGCAAGATCCAATTTGTTATTCCTTAATAAGGGTGTAGATGAAGAAGAAATTGTTATTTCTAAGATTTTGGTTGATGGCGGTCCTACATTGAAAAGATACCATCCAATATCTAAAGGAAGAGCAGGAAAAATCTTAAAAAGAACTTCACACATTACTGTAGAGGTTAGTGTTAAATAAGGAGATAATATGGGGCAGAAAGTAAATCCTATTGGTCTTAGAGTCGGTGTTATTAAAACTTGGGACTCTATTTGGTATGCTGATAAAAAAACTTATGTAAAGAATCTTCATGAAGACTTGAAAATTAAAAATCTTATAAAATCATACAACTTTGTGAAAGATTCAGAAAATGAGCAAAGGAGAGTAATTTCTCCAGAAATTTCTAAGGTTAGAATTTTAAGAAAACCAGATCGTGTATTGGTAGTTATTCATACTTCCCGACCGGGTGTTGTTATTGGGCAGGAAGGAAAAAATATTTCTGATTTATCTAAAATTATTGAAGAAATGATTTCTTTGAAAAAAGTAGAAATTAGAATAAACGAAGAAAAAGAAGCTGAAAAAAATGCTCAGTTGATTGCTCAGAATATAGCAAAACAATTGCAAAACAGAATTCCTTTCAGAAGAGCAATGAAAAAGGTAATGGGGGATGCAAAAAGAAGCGGTGTTGGTGGAATAAAAATCCAAGTTTCAGGTCGTTTAGGTGGAGCTGATATGGCTCGTACAGAATGGTATAAAGAAGGGCGCGTTCCATTGCATACATTGAGAGCTGATATTGATTATGGTTGCGCTACGGCACATACAAGTTATGGCTGTATTGGTGTAAAAGTTTGGGTATTTAAAAAAGAAGTACTTAAAAAAGAAATGAATGCTGATGCAGGAAAAGTATTGAAGTCGCCTAGAAAAGATAGAAATTTTGCGAAGAAAAATGAAAATAATGGAGAATAAATACTATGTTAATGCCAAAGAGAACAAAGTATAGAAAAGCTCAAAGATGGAGATTTAAAGGTGTTGCGAGAAGAGGAAATCGCGTAGTTTTTGGAGATTTTGGTTTAGTTTCTTGTGAAGGTATGTTAATTACCAACAGACAGATAGAAGCTGCCAGAAGAACAATTACAAGGACTTTAAAGCGAGAGGGGAAAATTTGGATTACTGTATTTCCTGATGTTCCTTATACAAGAAAACCGGCTGAAACACGTCAAGGTAACGGTAAAGGTAACTTAGAGTACTATGTGGCTAAAGTTTTGCCTGGAAAAGTTTTGTTTGAAGTTTCCGGTGTGTCAGAAGAATTAGCGAAAGAGGCTTTTTGGTTGGCAGGACAGAAATTGCCGATTGCAACAAAAATGATTAAGAGAGAGACACTGTAAAAGAGAGGTCGTGATGAAAGCTTGTGTTTTAAAAGAAAAGAATGAAAATGAGTTATTAAATGATAGGGAAAAACTTGTAAAAGAACTTCATGATCTTAAATTGAAAAAGGTAATTGGAGTTATTGAAAACCCAGTTAAAATTCGATTGATTAAAAGAGATATAGCAAGAATAAATACAGTTCTTAAAGAAAAGAGAATAGAAGAATTTAAATCTAAATAAAACTAGAGATATGGAGTTTAGAGGTGGACGATAAAAAAATAATTAAAACTTTTCAAGGACAAGTCGTTAGCGATAAAATGGATAAGACAGTTGTTGTTCTTGTTGAGTATAGAATGATGCATCCTTTGTATAAGAAGTATGTGAAGAAGTATGAAAAATTTAAAGCTCATGACTCTGAAAATAGCTGCAAAATGGGGGATGTTGTTAAAATTGAGAGTTGTAAACCCATAAGTAAAGAGAAAAAATGGAAGGTTGTAGAAATCTTGAGTCATGCTAAGTAATTTGGATGTAAGGAGTAAATAGTATGATACAGCAAGAATCAATATTAAGAGTTGCTGATAACAGTGGAGCAAAATTAGTTAAATGTATAAAAGTTCTTGGTGGGTCTCACAGAAGATACGCGGGTGTTGGTGATATTATTGTTGTTTCTGCACGTCAGGTAATACCTAATGGTCCTGTAAAGAAAGGTGCAGTAATGAAAGGTGTTATTGTTAGACAGGCTAAAGAATATAAGAGAAATGATGGTTCTTATATTAGATTTGATGATAATGCTATTGTAATTATCGATGCTAATAATAATCCTAAGGGAACTCGTGTTTTTGGACCTGTAGCGAGGGAATTAAGAGATAAAGATTTTATGAAAATAATATCTTTAGCACCTGAGGTATTATAATTAAGGGAGCCTAGAGTATGACATTTAAAAAAATAAAGAAAGATGATACTGTAAAAGTTATTGCAGGAAGAGATGTCGGTAAAACAGGTAAGGTATTGGCTGTAAACCGCGAAAAGGGAAAAGTTTTGGTTGAAGGTGTTAATATTGTTAAGAAAACTTTTAAAAAGACATCTGAAAACCAAGCTGGTGGAATTAAAGATATTGAAGCTTATTTAGATATTTCTAATATAATGCTTGTTTGTCCTAAATGCAAAAAAGATACAAGAGTCGGTTTTGTTATTAATGGTGATGATAAGAAAAGAGTTTGCAAGAAATGCAAAGCCGAAATTGATTAGGAGTATGTATGGAACCTAGATTGAAGAAATACTATAATGAAACTATAGTAAAATCACTGATGTCAGAGAAAAAATATAAAAATGTTATGATGGTACCTAAGCTTGAAAAGATAGTTTTAAGTATGGGTGTTGGCGATGCTGTTCAAGATAAGAAAAAATTGGAATCAGCAGCGGCAGAATTATCTTTGATTGCCGGACAAAAAGCAGTGAAAACTAAGGCTAGAATTTCTATTGCAGGTTTTAAAATTCGTGAAGGTATGGAAATTGGCTGTAAAGTTACTTTGCGTGGGGATAGAATGTATACTTTTCTTGAAAAGTTAATTGCAATTGCGCTTCCTCGTGTAAAAGATTTCAAGGGTGTAAAAGCTAATGGTTGTGATGGGCGCGGTTCTTTTTCTATGGGGATTCAAGAACATTTAATATTCCCTGAAATAGATTTTGATAAAATCAATGAAGTTAGGGGATTAAATATTACTTTTGTTACTAATACAAAAAATGATGCAGATACAATGGCTTTGCTTGAAAAATTTGAAATGCCATTTGTAAAAAAGAGAAAATAGGAGAAGGTTATGGCTCGTAAAGCAATGATGGTAAAAGCACAAAAACCTGCTAAATTTTCAGTAAGAAAATATAATAGATGTCCTATTTGTGGAAGATCTAGAGGTTTTTTAAGAAAATATAGTATGTGTAGAATTTGTTTCAGACAATTGGCTAATAAAGGTGAAATTCCTGGAGTAGTAAAAGCATCTTGGTAAAATAAGGAGTTGTAAATGGCTTGTCATGATCCGATTGCGGATATGTTAACAAAAATAAGAAATGCTTTAATGGCAAGGCACGAAAGTGTAGTTGTATTTTCTTCAAATGAGAAATTGGAAATTATTAAAATCTTAAAGAATGAAGGTTATATAAAAAATTTCAAGAAAACAACAGAAAATGCAAATGATCAAATGGTTAAATTATTCTTAAAATACAATGATAAGAATGAACCTGCAATTTTGGGACTTAAAAGAATTAGTAGTCCTGGAAGAAGAATTTATAAAGGGTATGAAGATATGCCAAGATTATATAATGGGATGGGTACAGTGATTGTTTCAACATCTCAAGGTATAACAACAGGTAAAAAAGCTACTGAAAGAAAGATCGGTGGTGAAGTGCTTTGTTATGTTTGGTAATTATCCTTGACAATTTTTTTCTGCTATTATATAAAATGCTAAATTTTATTGTTCTTGAATGTTAGTGCAAATATGAGGATATAAATATGTCGAGAATTGGTAAAAAACCAGTTGCTTTACCTACTGGTTTAAAAGTAGATATTAAAGGAAATTCTTTGGCTGTTGAAGGGCCAAAAGGAAAAATGTCAATAGAAATGGATTCCAGAATTTCCATTGAAAATAATAATAATGAATTTGTTCTTTCCAGAAAAAATGAATTGAAAGAAACTAAAGCATTACATGGTCTTTATCGCGTTTTGATTAATAATATGATAACTGGTGTAATGCAGGGATATGAAAAGAGACTGGAAATTAATGGAACAGGTTTTAAGGCAGCTGTTTCAGGACAGAAGCTTACTTTGAATATAGGATACTCTCATCCTGTAGTTTATGAAATTCCAGAAGGAATAAAAATTGCAGTTGAAGATTCAGTTAAGCTTGTTATTTCTGGTGTTGATAAACACTTAGTAGGTCATGTGGCTGCTGTTATTCGTGATTTCAGACCTTGTGAGCCTTATAAAGCAAAAGGAATTCGCTATTCTGATGAAGTTGTAAGACGAAAAGCAGGAAAAGCTGCGAAAAAATAGAAGAGGTTTATATGAATAAAATTGAAGTAAAAAAGAGTAGACGGACTCGTGCTAAGTTCAGAATAAGAAAAAAGATTAATGGAACTGCATCAAAACCAAGAATAAGCGTTTTCAGAAGTAATCGTTTTTTTTATGCACAAGCTATTGATGATGAAAATGGTGTGACTTTGGCTTCTGCTTCAAGCGTTAAAATTGGTAATCCAATTAACATTGAAATATCTAAAAAGGTTGGAGTTGCATTAGCTAATGCTCTTAAAGAGAAAAAAATAGAAGAAGCTGTTTTAGATAGAAATGGTTTTATTTATACAGGTAAAATTAAGGCTTTCACTGATGCTTTAAGAGAGAACAGTATAAAAATATAGTGTAAGGAAATTAGTATGAGTGAATTAAATGTAAACGAAAATGGGGAAAAGAAATATAAAGAGGCTATAGTAAATCTTAGCCGTGTTGCTAAAGTAGTAAAGGGTGGTAGAAGATTTAGTTTCTCAGTTTTGGTTGCAGTTGGTGATGAAGAAGGAAACATTGGACTTGGTTTTGGAAAAGCTAATGAAACGTCTGATGCAATTTCTAAAGCAACTTCCGATGCTCGCAAGAATATGAAGAGCATTAAATTGACTAAAACTAGAACTTTACCGCATGAAATTATTGGAAGATTTAAAGGTTCGAAGGTTATTATGAGACCTGCTCGTCCCGGTACTGGTGTTATTGCCGGCGGTGCTGTTCGTTCAATTATGGATGTGGTTGGTGTTCATAATGTATTAGCAAAAGTTGTCGGTTCTAAAAATCAAATAAATGTATCAAAAGCTACATTAGATGGATTGTCTCGTTTAATGACAGTAAAAGAAGTGGCTAAGAGACGTGGAAAGGGTATTCAAGATATCTTTTAATTAATAGCTTAAAGGAATAAAAAATGGCTGATAAAACTTTAAAAGTAAAATTGATAAAATCAAGATTCGTATCGGTTCCTTCTCAAAGGGGTACTCTTAGAGCTTTGGGATTATGGAAAATAGGACAAGTAAAAGAACACAAAGATACCCCTGTAATTAGAGGAATGGTATTTAAGGTTAAACATCTTGTAGAAGTGGTATAAGGGAGTTTTTTATGAATAATTTAAGACCACCTGTAGGTGCTGTAAAAAAGAAAAATATAGTAGGAAGAGGTCCTGGTTCAGGTAATGGAAAAACATCCGGAAGAGGTATGAATGGTCAGAACTCAAGATCTGGTGGAGGTGTTCGTCCAGGTTTTGAAGGAGGTCAAACGCCGTTAATCAGAAGACTTCCTAAAAGAGGATTTAAAAACTCAAAATTTCAAGAATATTTCAATATTATTAATATTTATTTATTGGATAATTTGAAAGACGATACAATTGTAACAAAAGAAACGCTTGTTGAGATGAACTTAGTAAAGTATCCTAAGAAAAAAATTAAGATCTTGGGAAATGGTGATTTTTCAAAAAAATTAGAAGTTCATGCTGATGCATTTTCTCTTTCAGCAAAAGAAAAGATAGAAAAAGCTGGCGGAAAAGCAATTCTTAAATAATATAGTAAGTATTAAGGATAAAAAATGTCAAATGCATTATCTGGTATATTAAAAATAAAAGAATTGCGAAATCGTATTTTATATACGATTTTTATGCTGATTCTTTTTAGAATAGGAGCCCAAATTCCTGTTCCTGGAGTAAATTTAAATTCTTTAGAACTATATTTGCAGTCTTCTTCAAGTTCAAATAATCCTTTTATGGAGTATTTTAACTTTTTTGCTGGTGGTGCATTTGAGAATTTATCTTTATTTGCTTTGGGTATAATGCCGTACATTACTACTTCAATTATTTTACAGTTATTAATGTTAATTGTACCGGGATTGAAGAGGATAGCAGAAGAAGAGGGTGGCAGAAAGAAGATAAGTCAGTTTACAAGAATTGGTACTGTTCCTGTATGTTTTATTCAAAGTTTTTTAACAATAAATTTGATAAAAAACTATGAAAACAGTGCCGCTAATATAATAGCAATGGAACCTAAACTGTTGTTTTATTTTTCAACTGTTATTATAACTACTGTTGGTACGCTGATTTTAATGTGGATGGGAGAACGTATTACTGAAAAAGGAATAGGCAATGGAATTTCTCTCATAATTTTTGCCGGTATTGTGGCTCGAATGCCTGGAGCTCTTGGAGAACTCTTTAATAAAGTAAGTAAAGGGGCTTTAGAAATTCCAGTTGTTTTGTTTATAGTTATTATGTTCATATTTATAATAGCTTTGGTTATTTATGAGCAGCAGGGACAACGAAAAATTCCTATCAACTATGCGAAACGTATAGTTGGTAGAAAAATGTATGGAAACCCAAATACGACTTATTTACCTTTAAAAATAAATCCATCTGGAGTTATGCCTATAATTTTCGCAAGTTCTTTATTGGCGTTTCCACATACATTAGCATCAGTTTTTAGTCAAGTAAACTTTTTTAGAGTTATAAGTAATGCCTTGAATGGACAATCAGTAGTTTATATGATTGTTTATTCACTGTTGATAATATTCTTTGCATATTTCTATACTCAAGTAACTTTAAATCCTGTAGAAATTGCGAAAAATATTAGAGAAAATGGAGGAACTATTCCAGGTGTGCCTGTTAATAAAGTAGAAGAATATTTAACTAAGGTATTAAATCGAATTGTTCTTCCTGGATCAATTTTTTTAGCCTTGATTGCGATTATTCCTTCTATTATCATTAACATGATTCCCGAATTTCCAAGCAGTATGGCTTATTTGTTAGGTGGAACGTCTTTGATAATTATTGTCGGAGTTGATCTTGATACAATGAGTCAGATTGAAGGTTATTTGAAAATGTATCATTATGATGGTATTGTTAAGAAAGGGAAAATTAGATCAAGAAACTTTTAAACGGAGTTAAGATATGAAAGTTAGAGTTAGTGTAAAACCGATTTGTGATAAGTGCCGTGTTATTAGACGAGAAGGCGTAGTGAGAATTATTTGTGAAAACCCAAGACATAAACAGAAGCAGAAATAAAAAGGAGATTTGGGATGGCGAGAATTGCTGGTATTGAATTACCAAATAAACCAATTGAAATTGCATTGACTTATATTTACGGAATAGGTCGAAATAATGCGTTAGTAGTTTTGGAGAAAGCTGGTGTAGAGCGTGGCAAAAGAGCTAATGATCTTACAGATAGTGAAATTGCAGAAATCAGAAAAATTTTAGAGAATGAATATACAATTGAGGGAAAATTAAGAAGTGAAGTTCAGCTTAATATTAAAAGATTGATGGATATTGCTTCTTACAGAGGATTGCGACACAGAAAAGGATTACCTGTCAGAGGACAACGTTCTAAGACTAATGCAAGAACAAGAAAGGGTCGCAAAAAAACAATTGCGAATAAGAAGAAGTAAATAATTGATTAAAGAGGAGCTCGAAATTGGCAAAGGTTAGTGGTGCTGCATCTGCAGCCAAAAAGAAAGAAAAGAAAGTTGTTTCCAGTGGGAAAGTTTACGTTCAAGCATCTTTTAATAATACTATTGTAACAGTTACAGATAAGAAAGGTAATGTATTATCTTGGTCATCTTCAGGATCAATGCAAGGATTCAGAGGGGCTAAAAAATCTACTCCTTTTGCAGCTCAAGTAGTTTCAGAAAGTGCAGCAAAAAAAGCAATTGAAAGCTACGGCTTGAAAGATGTTGATGTTTTTGTTAAAGGACCGGGCGTTGGTCGAGAGGCTGCTATCCGTGCTTTGGATGCTTGTGGATTAAAAGTTAATATCATAAAAGATATTACTCCGGTGCCTCATAATGGATGCCGTCCTAAGAAAAGAAGAAGAGTGTAAGGAGTTTGAGAAATGGCAAGAAATAGAAGCCCACGAGGTAAAGTTGTTAGAAGATTTGGTGTTAATATTTTTGGAGTTGAAAAATACGATAAATTACTTCAGAAAAAACCTAACCTTCCGGGTAAAGATCTTTCTTTTAGAAAGAAAAAAGCTTCAGTTTATAGCATTCAGTTAAATGAAAAACAAAAAGTGAAATTGATGTACGGTGTTCTGGAACGTCAGTTTAGAAGATATTTTGATATTGCTTCGAGAAGAAAAGGTGTTACCGGTGATAACTTATTGGAAATTTTGGAATCAAGATTAGATAATGTTGTTTATCGATTACACTTTGCAAGAAGCAGAAGACAAGCAAGACAGTTTGTTTTGCATAAGCACGTTTTGGTTAATGGGGAAATTGTTAATATTCCGTCATACCAATTGAAACCGGGCGACAAAATTGAAATTAGGGAAGACTATAGAAAAAATTTACAACTTCTTGAAGCTCTAAAAGCTGTAAGTTCATACGGTGTATTGCCTCACTTGGAAGTTAATCCAGATGCATGTTATGGAATTTTCAAAAATGCACCTACAAAAGCAGATGTTCCTGATTTAGTAGGCGTAAATGAACAGCTAATTGTAGAACTTTACTCTAAATAAACTATAGGAGATTGAAGTGAATCAGAACTTACTTGTGAAAGGGTTTACTAAGCCGAAAAGTATTTCTTATGAAAAAGATGAGCTGACTCCAAATTATGGGAAGTTTACTATTTATCCTTTTGAAAGAGGATTTGGACATACCGTAGGAAATGTTTTCCGAAGAGTTCTGCTTTCATCCATTCCTGGGTATGCAATAACAGCATTGCGTGTTCAATCTTGGGATAGTGAGGGAAATTTGTCTGTTTTACCTTCACCATTTGCAAATATTCCTGAAGCGAAGGAAGAAACTTTTGAATTTATTAACAATTTGAAAAATGTAAAAATCAAATTGCTTGATGATGTAGATTCAAGAACTATAAAAATAGAAAAAAAAGGTGCTTGTGTAATTACAGCAGAGGATCTTGCAGTTGATGAAAATGTAGAAGTAATCAATAAAGATCTTCATTTATTGACTTTGTCTGAAAATGCCAATGTTTCTATTGACTTGCAAATTGATGGCGGAAGAGGCTATGTTGACATAGACAGACAAGAAAAATATGGTGATAAGGATGTTTCTTCTATCTTAATAGACGCTATTTTTAGTCCTATTGAAAAAGTTGCGTATCAAGTGACGGATACTAGAATTGGTCAACGTTCAGATTATGATAAATTGACTTTTGAAATTTGGACTGACGGAACTGTTTCCCCTGAAGATGCTATGGGGATTGCAGCTAAGATTTTAACAGATCATTTTTCTATCTTCATCAATTTCAAATTGCCTGAAATTAATGAAGAGCATGAAGAGAAAGACGAAGATCAGGAATTGAAGCAAATTCTTTTGACTCCTGTAGAAGAATTGGAATTGTCTGTTCGTGCAGGAAATTGTTTGAGAAGTGAAAACATTAGAACTATCGGCGAGCTGGTTAGTCGTCCGGAAGAAGAAATTTCTAAAATTCAGCATTTTGGTAAGAAATCTCTTACTGAAATAAAAGAAAAACTCGTAAAGTATAAGCTTTCATTTGGTATGAAAGATGTTGTTGCGAGAGTTTTGAATAAAAAATAATGTGGAGAAAATAAAATGAAGCATCTTAAAGGATTTAATACTTTAAATAGAACACATGCTCACAGACGTGCTTTGTATCGTAATATGGTAGAAGCTCTTATTGAGAATGAAAAAATAACAACAACAGTAGCGAAAGCTAAAGAATTACGCCGTGTTGCAGAAAAAATTATTACAAAAGCAAGGGTAAAAAATCTTCATACAATAAGACAAATAAATAAGCTTATTAAAGATGAAACTTTGCTTATGAAATTATTTAATGATATTGCTCCGAGATATGAAAAGAGAAACGGTGGCTATACAAGAATAATTAAACTTACTGCAAGAAAAGGTGATGGCGCAGAAATGTGTATCATCGAATTGTTGGGTGAGGAAGAGCAAGTTTCAAAAAAGAAAAAGGCTAAAAAGAAAGCTGCTGCACCTAAAGCTGAAAAAGTAGCAGTTGAGGCTTCTGCAGAAGTACCGGAAACTCCGGCTGAACCAGCAAAAGAGTAATGAATAATAATCTTTTGATAAATAGTAAATCCCCTATGGTTAATAGGGGGTTTTTTTTATGCGTTGTGCTATTCGACTTTTTTATTCTTTTCTTTTCATCATCACATTTACTTTTGTTATTGGAATTTGCTTTATTTCAAGCAATATATTTTTTTTATTTGAAAGGAAGTGTGAAAAAAATATTGTCTATTACTATAATTTCTTCAATCATTTTTATATGCCACCTATTCCAGATTACTGGAGGAAAAGTTTTATATTCAAGCAAATTTATTATTATAACGACGCAGGCTCTACATATTGGAGTAGAAAAATCTTTACTATTATTATGTTTATTCTTGGTCTCATCCAATTGTGTTTATCAGAACCGAAATCTTTTTATTATGCAAAATGATTCGTCATTGCTTTCCCTTTCAGTGCAAAAGTTTTTTTATTTGTTTGAGGGGATAAACTTTAAGGGCAAAAATATATTAAGGCACATTTACTTTTGGTTTTATAGAAGTTTATTTTATTTTCCGGATAAAGCTTGCAGTACATCGTCTTTGTCATTAAGGTCTTTCTTTTATTTTCATGCTATTTTTTTTATTCTTATGATTTGCAGTATTCTTTTGTTTACTTTTCTGCTTTAAAATATTGCGGCTAATTCCAAACTGCAATTATGTTTCGTGGAATTTGGTTGACTTTTCAGACCTTATAACCTATTGTAAACCGTTTTGTATAAAGACAAATCAGGAGTTTGTTATGGGTGAATACAATTTTACAAGAATTGAGAACAAATGGATTAAATATTGGGAAGACAATGAAATCTTTAAAGTAACTGAAGATGAATCCATACCGCAGGAAAAAAGATTATACGTATTAGACATGTTTCCTTATCCGTCAGGTGCAGGTTTGCACGTAGGACATCCGGAAGGGTATACGGCTACAGATATTTATTCACGATTTAAGAAAATGAGCGGATACAATGTTTTGCATCCAATGGGGTTTGATGCATTCGGATTGCCGGCTGAAAATTATGCAATTCAAACCGGAACGCACCCGGCAGTTACAACCAGAAAAAATATAGATACATTTCGTAAACAAATAAAATCTTTCGGTTTTTGTTATGATTGGTCTCGCGAGATTGCGACTTGTGATGAAGATTATTACAAATGGACGCAGTGGATTTTCTTGCAACTGTTTAAACGTGGTTTGGCATACGAATCCGAAATGCCTATAAATTTTTGCCCTAAATGCAAGACCGGACTTGCAAATGAGGAAGTTAAAGACGGTAAATGTGAACGCTGCGACACGCCTATTGAACGCCGTAGAATTCGTCAGTGGATGCTGAAAATTACGGCTTATGCTGATAGATTGTTGGAAGATTTAGATGATTTGGATTGGAATGAATCCATAAAGCTAATGCAGCGAAATTGGATTGGTAAAAGTGAAGGGGCTGAAGTCGATTTTACAGTTAAGGATTTGGGCGATAAATTGACAATTTATACGACACGCCCTGATACGTTGTTTGGTGTAACATATATGGTTATGTCACCGGAACATCCGTTAGTAAAAAAGATAACTTCAGCAGCTCAAAAAAATGCGGTTGAAGAATATATCGCGTCGGCTGCATCAAAATCCGATCTCGACAGAACTGATTTAAATAAGGATAAAACCGGAGTTTTCACAGGAGCTTACGCCATTAATCCGGTTAATGGAAAAGAAATTCCTATTTGGATTTCAGATTATGTCTTAATGGGATACGGAACAGGTGCGATTATGGCGGTTCCGGCTCATGATACAAGAGACTTTGATTTTGCAAAGAAATTTAATTTGCCGATTATAAAGGTTGTTGCCTCAAAAGAAGATGTAGACGCTGTCGGCGGTATCGAAAAAATTAATGAAGCAGATTGGAGTGCAGAACCGGAAGAATGTACTGTAGCCGATGGCTTTGCGGTAAATTCAGCGCAGTTTACTGGACTTCCTACATCACAAACGAAGAGTGACGTAACTGCTTGGATTACAGAAAAAGGATTTGGAAAGAAAGCTGTTAATTATAAACTGCGCGATTGGGTATTCAGTCGCCAACGTTATTGGGGAGAACCGATTCCTGTAGTTCATTGTGAAAAATGCGGCGTTGTGGCTGTTGATGAAAAAGATTTGCCACTGACATTGCCAGAAGTTGAAAGCTACAAACCTACAGGAACAGGCGAATCTCCGTTGGCTTCTATCGATTCTTGGGTAAATACTACATGCCCTAAATGCGGCGGAAAAGCTCATCGGGAAACTAATACAATGCCGCAGTGGGCAGGAAGCTGCTGGTATTATTTGCGTTATATTGATCCTAAAAACAATGAAGCTTTGGCTGATAAGAAAAAACTTGATTACTGGGGGGCGGTGGATTTATATGTCGGCGGTGCGGAACATGCGGTACTTCATTTATTATATGCGAGATTTTGGCACAAAGTTTTGTACGATTTAGGTATTGTTCCTACTAAAGAACCGTTTTTAGCATTGAGAAATCAAGGAATGATTCTGGGAGAGAACGGCGAAAAAATGTCTAAATCACGCGGAAACGTAATTAATCCAGATGACGTGATTCGTGAACATGGTGCAGATACATTGAGAATGTACGAAATGTTTATGGGACCTTTGGCTGCGGATAAACCTTGGAGTACAAAAAATATTTTGGGTGTAAGACGCTTTCTTGAAAAAACTTGGCGGCTTATGGAAAAAGACATTCGTGAAGATGTTAATACTCCTGCTGAATTGGAAAAATTGCTTCACAAGACGATTGGAATTGTTACCGATAAATTGAATAATCTGGAATTCAACACTGCAATCAGTCAATTGATGATTTTACTGACAGCAATGCAGAAAGAAGATGCGCTGAATAAAGAAGTGATTAAAACTTTTATAAAATTGCTGCACCCATTTGCGCCTTTTATTACAGAAGAAATGTGGGAAATGCTTGGCGGAAAAAATTGTCTGCTGCGTGAATCTTGGCCGGAATTTGACAAAGAAAAGATGGCAGATGATACTGTTACCGTAATTTTTCAGGTTAATGGAAAGCTGCGTGACAAAGCAGAGTTGCAAGTCGGCTTGAGTAATGAAGAGATGATTGCAGAGGCAAAAAAATCTCCTAAAGTGCAGCAACAGATTAACGGAAAGACAATAGTAAAAGAAATTGCCGTGAAAGATAAACTGGTAAACATTGTAGTTAAATAAACTTGTGGTTTTAATAATAGGCTGTTTCGGAAGTTTCTAAACTTTACCGGACAGCCTTTTTTTGTTTAAGTCATTTTGCAGCATGTTAAAGTATGCTTGCGGTTATTGTCGTATTTTGAAAGAATTATGGGACAATTTTTTCAAAATACGCACGGAATGACATGTAATGTAACCGCAAAGTTTCTAGGTTGTCGCCAGGCAGAGTAGAGTTTTACTTTAGTTTATTTTAGAACATCCGCTGCTTGTAACCCGGTAAGTACCGCAGGAAGGTGCTTCAATGCCTGTTCCGTAAAGTTTTTGAGTGTCACTATCATTATTTCTTTTTGTAATTAAAAATTCTACGCTTGTTACTTTAGAAAAAGTAAAAACATAATCACTTCCGCTTAATGTCATCTTAATTCCCGGATAAATGGAGTTAGGATAAGCAGTTGTGTTACTACAATTCCGGTAATGAATTTTATCGAATCCGAAAGATGCTGCAACAAGTATTGTAATTGTTTTTTCTTCCCAGCCGTTGAATGCATGCGATGTATCATCACTTGTATGAAGCGGAACTTTTTCTATTTTCACAATTGAACCGTTTAGTAATACTTCTACGACTCTCCAAGAGAAAGTTACGCCGTCTTGTTTTCTTATTTTTACATAATATTTCCCATTTTCGTATGTCACTTTGTAAAGGTTGGTAATATCCGTAGGTGATGTCGTATTGCCGAGCCTTGCCGTATCACCGTAGAAATAAATGGCATTGCCGCTGTCCGGTGTGCCACAATCTATTTCCAGTTTTACCATGCTTCCGAAAACTTCCAAGTCTCCGTACATAATTTCTTGGAGTGCGGTTTCAAATTGACCGTCTTCATCAATCGGATACCAATTTCTTGTTGGGTCACCGGGATTGTCGGAATCTCCTGCAACTGCCATTTGCTGCAAATCATCAGAATATGAATTTGCATTTATTCTCATATAAAATACCGGAACTCCGTCATCTGCAAGAAATGCAGATTCACTAATTGCTTCCTGAAGATTTGCCGGCTCTCCGTCTGTGATGACTACTACGGCTTTGCGCCTGTATTCATTGTAAATATCACTGCTGATTTCATATTTTTTATTTTCACGTATTTCTTTAAGAATTTTGCCGGTAGGTGTATCTCCCGGAGCGGTTAAACTTGCATACGATTCTCTGATTTCTGAAGCTGTGTATCCTTTTTTCATTGGCAGCAAATCATGGTTTATTGTATTCATACCGGAAATACCGATATTGAAATTTTTTGCGAGTGCTACGGCAGCGTTGTTCATTCGCTGTTTCAGAACAGCTATTCGTGCAGGACTTGCCCAACTAATGGAGCCGGAATCATCCAGCACAAAATAAACATTAGGTGCGAGAATTACTTCAAGGTAAATGTCGCTTTGGGCTGTTAATGTTCCGTTATTACCGACCTGATTGCCGTTGCTGTCTCTTATTTGATTGTTAAGAGTAGTAATTCTGATTCTGTATTTAGTGCTTAGATTAAAGCTATTATTCATTATATCTTCACTTATAAACTATTCATAGATTGAATTATTCGGAGTATCAAGTGTAATGTCATAATTCGATACACTTGTGTCTTCGGTTATAAGTTCAATTTTTACGTTGCCGGTAAAGCCTACGCCTTCCCAAGTAATGTCATTATACGTTCCGATATATAATTTTTCGCCGCTCGGAGATTTAAATTTAAGTTTTGGTTCTGTAACCTCTATCAGTGTAAAAGTTATATTGTTTATATCAAAAATAGTTTCATCATCAACACTTTCAATTCTAATTTAATATTCCGAACCGTCAGCCCGGCTGTTTCTGTTTTCTGGTAAAGTCCAGCGGTAAGTTCCGTCATTAATAATATTTTCAGCTATTGTGGCTACTTTACTGCCGTCTTTTTTAATCAAGTAAATTGAAACATTGCCGTCCAAATCCGTACTTAACCAATTTATGTCTGTATTGATTGTGTTGCTCAAGTAAAAATAATTGCCGTCGCTTGGTGCAGTTAAGTCGATTGTTGCGCGGACAGCTGATAGTTTAAATACTTCATCGCTTTCATCGGTTATCGGAGTTTCATCCGCTGACGCCGGTATTGTTGAAATTCGTATTTTATAATTTTCACCGACAGTATACCCGGCATTTTTTTCAATGTACCAATAAACTGCCTTTGTTTTCAGTACTTTCGGCAAGTCTCTATTCCTCCGCAGTTTCTGTATTTATCAGTTCAATTTTTACATATTCGCATTCCATATCGACGGTGCTCCATTGAATGGTTGTATATGTTTTAAATGTGAATTCCTAGCCGCCGTTCGGTGCATAAATAGTAACTTGCGGATTTAGTTTTCTATTTACTTTTATAATTGCAGTATCTGATAAATTATTAACTGTAGTAGCTGTAATTGTTACCTGACCTTCCGATATTGCCGTTACAACTCCGTTTTCATCAACTTTTGCAATGTTTTCATTGCTGCTTGTGTAGGTAATTTCCTTGTTTGTTGCATTGTCCGGAGTTACAGTGGTTGTAAGTTGACATGTTTCATCGATGTAAAGTTCTTGATATTTCGGAGATACCGCAATTGATTCGACATCAATATAGTTCGGTTCCTTTTCCTTTACGATAATTCGATAGTTGCAGTTTTTTTGCCGTCATTTGTTGTTACGGTAATTATAGTAACTCCGGGAGACAGTGCGGTTACAAGACCGCTGTTTCGGTCAACTTTCGCTACGGTTACGGATGAACTTTCGTAAAAAAACAGTTGCCGCACATTGATATGTTTCACCGACGTACCTTTCAACTCTTGCTTTTCCTTGCAAAGTAACAGATTCTATCGGATGACGTTCCGGCGGCGGTACGATTAAATTATCTGTTGGCAGAAATGGATTATTCAGCGAACAGCCTATAAGAATTGCTAAAATTATTTCTGGTACAATAATATTTTTTTTTATGTCATTTTCTCCTTGTAATGAAGAACTTTTATTTTTTTACATTAAGTAAGCTGTGTTCCTATATGTAATTTTGTGACTTTGCAAAAACAGCGGTAAAAACAAAGAAAAGAATGTTGACAAACGATACAAAGGGGGATATATACTCTACTAAACTACTAGGAAATATATTTATATAGCCTAATGCTGAGTTTTATTTTAAATGAATTCTCGTACTTGATGTGAGAGTCCATTTAAAAAAACAATGCTCGAAATTAAGGTTATGTAAAATCGGCAGTTGAAGAAGGAGTTATATTATGGACGGAATGGGATGGAATTACTCTGATAAAGTAAAGGAACATTTTCTTCATCCGCATAATGTTCTTGATGTGAATGAAGAAGAATACAATGCGGACGGAGTCGGTTACGTCGGTTCTCCGGCGTGCGGTGATATGATGAAAATATTTATCAAAGTTAAAGATGACAGAATTGCGGATTTGAAATGGCAGACTTTCGGTTGTGCCAGTGCAATCGGTTCTACTTCGATGTTGAGTGACATTGTTGTGCGCAACGGCGGAATGTCGCTGGATGAAGCTTATAAGATAACGCCGGAAATGATAATTAACGAATTGGGCGGACTTCCTTCAAATAAAATTCACTGCTCTGTTTTGGGTGATAAAGCTCTGCGCGAAGCAATTAATGATTATTACCGAAAAAGTGGGCATCCTGAAAAAATTCCTCACAATAAAGAAAGCAGAATTGTGTGTCATTGTCTTAATGTCACAGAAGAAGATATTAAGATGGAAGTGCTTGAAGGTGTGAAAGATTTTGATGAACTGCAGAAACGTACAAAAGTAGGAACCGGCTGCGGCAAATGTATCGGTGAAGTTAAGAAATTATTAGCCCGGTTCGTAGAAAAATACTACAAAGACCAAGTTTACACCGGCAGCAGTTGCGGAATAAACAAATAATTTTTAAGAGGCTTTTTATGGAAAAACGAACAGTTTACCTTGATAATAACGCTACAACTCCGCTGCATCCGGCAGTAAAGGAGAAAATTAAAGAATCGCTTGATTATTTCGGCAATCCCAGTTCAGCATACACAATCGGGCGTGAAGTAAATTTTCTGCTGAAGCAGGCTCGTCAATATGCTGCTGATTTTCTGAATGCTTTACCTGATGAAATTATTTTTACATCATGCGGTTCGGAATCGAATAATACTGTTCTGAAAAGTTGCGCCAGAAATGTAAAGAAGCAAGGCAAAAAGCATTTCATTACAAGTAAAATCGAACATCCGGCTATTATGCATACTTTGGAGCTGATGAAGCGTGATGATGATATTGATGTTACGTATCTTGATGTAGACTCATACGGATTGGTAAATCCCGACAATTTGGAAAAAGCTATTCGCCCGGAAACGGTGCTTGTAAGTGTAATGTTTGCAAATAATGAAATAGGAACTGTCGAACCTGTGGAAAAATTGTGTGAGATAGCTCATAAACACGGAGTTTTGTTCCACACCGACGCAGTGCAGGCTGCAGGCAAAATAAATATTGATCTTTCTAAAATGCCGTTTGATTTTCTTTCGATTTCAGGTCATAAAGTTTACGCGCCTAAAGGTGTCGGCATTTTGTTTGCACGCAGCAACGTAAAAGATATTATTTATCCTTTGATAGCCGGCGGTCATCAGGAAAATGCACTGCGTGCCGGCACAGAAAACACACTCGGAATTATTGCATTAGGTGAAGCACTGCGTGTTTTGAAAGACGAAATGCCTAGTGAAGTGGCTGAAACTTTACGGCTGCGAAAACGGCTTGAAGCCGGACTGCTTTCAATTCCTCATACAACGTTGAATGGGCACCCGGAACTTCGTGTGCCGGGTTGCGTTAATGTTTCGTTTGACGGAATAGAAGGCGAGTCTATATTGCTGCGGCTTGATTTAATGGGAATATCGGTTTCAACCGGCAGTGCATGTTCTTCTGGCTCTTTGGATCCGAGTCCGGTCATTATGGCAATCGGCAATAATCCGGAACGAGCACACGGTTCTATAAGATTCTCATTGGGTAGAGAAAATACAGAGGCTGATATTGATTACACAATTGCAGCAGTGAAAGAAGTTGTCGAAACTTTGCGAAAAATCAGCCCGATAAAGTTGGATTAAATTTCCTTGTCTTCAAAATTTCCTTTCCTTAATTTAAACCGAGCTGTGAAAGTTTTATAAATTAATGCAGTTCGGTTTTTTTATTTGCAGGTTATTTTGCTGCTTAACGATAGATTCTTGTGTTAAGCATGAGAATGAATTGTTGCAATATTACTTAAAGTACAACTTTATTATTTCGTCGATTTGTCGGGAAATTGACAATAAGTTGATTTTTTGCAAGTATTGACTAATTTTTTTGCGGAGATGAAAAATTATGCGGACTAAGAAAAATGCTTTATGCTTTATAAAAATTGTTTGTATGCTGCTGGCTTTTACTGCGTGTTCCGGCGGCGCACAGGTGAATGCAGAACATACGCTTAAAGACCTGAAAACTAAATTTATGAAACTTGAAGAAAAATTGCCGGCAGCTTTAATAAATGATGAATTTGATGCATTTCTTGAAGAGTTTGATTTTTGGGAAAAGAAATTTAATACATTTAAAAATGAGATTGCCGGAAAAGTTATTCCCGAAGCTGTTCAACGTGATATTGATTTTCTGGATATTGAAGTGCACAAAATTAATTTATTAAAGGAATAAAGAGGATTTATGCAAAAAGTCGAATTGATTGCTGATAATGCTGAAAAGATTACAGAAACTGCCATTACTTCCGAACTTTTGGCAGCGCGCCGTAACTTGACGGATGAAGAAATTACTGCTTTGAAAAATAACGGCTGCAAGTCAAATGATTCGAGCTGGAAAAATATTTATGTGGCAGATGAATTTAATCCAAATCTTATACAAAACACTGAGTTTTGCGGAACTGTAGTTATTGGCAAAATGAAATCTGGTAAGTTGCGTTTTCATGATTTGGTGCTTGATATTGGAATTTACAATTCTCTTATTGAATCATCGGTAATCGGTGATTGCACGGTAATTCGCAATGTCGGTTATTTATCCAATTATTATATAGGTAATTACTCGGTTTTATTTAATGTTCAGGAAATGAGTTGCACAAATCACAGTAAGTTCGGCAACGGAGTACTGGCGGCAGGCGAAGCGGAAGATCAAAGAATTTGGGTGGAAGTTGCCAATGAAAACGGCGGCAGAAGAATTCTTCCGTTTGAAACTATGTTGCCTGCCGATGCTGCATTGTGGAGCGCACATCGTGATGATGAAAAACTGCTTGCTGCTTTTGTAAAAATGACAGAGCGTGATTTTTCGGTGAAATCTGCGACTTTCGGTTATGTGGGAAATTCTGTTGTAATAAAAAACAGCAGTTTGATTAAAGATGTGAAGATTGGAGATTGTGCCTACATTAAAGGTGCTTTTAAACTGAAAAATATGACCGTGTGTTCTAGTTTCGAAGAACCGTCGCAAATAGGCGAGGGTGTGGAAATGGTAAACGGAATTATGGGATATGCCAGCAAAGTTTTTTATCAGGCAGTTGCCGTGCGCTTTGTGATAGGTCGCAATTGTCAGTTGAAATACGGAGCAAGACTACTAAATTCTGTGCTTGGCGATAATTCAACAGTTTCGTGCTGTGAACTTCTTAATAATCTTATTTATCCTTTTCACGAGCAGCATCATAATACATCGTTTTTGATTGCCTCGACGATTTGCGGACAGTCAAATATTGCAGCAGGTGCAATGATCGGTTCAAACCATAATTCGCGAAGTCCGGACGGCGAAATTGTAGCGGGACGCGGATTTTGGCCCGGTCTTTGTTCTGATTTCAAACATAACAGCAAATTTGCTTCTTTTACTTTAGTTGCAAAAGGTTCGTATCCTCATGAATTGAATATTACGTATCCTTTTTCGCTTGTAAGCAATGATAAGCGTGATGTCTCGATAAATATTGTGCCGGGATATTGGTTCAGGCACAATATGTTTGCAATGGCAAGAAACAATTTTAAATTTATCAAGCGTGATAAACGTGTGATAAAAGCACAGCATATTGAAATGGAATATCTTGCTCCTGACTGTATGCAGGAAGTACATCTTGCATTGGAGCGAATTATTTTGTTGACAAGAGAACAGTTGCAGCGTGCCGGGAAATTGACAGGTAAAGATGATGCGGAAACTTGGCAGGAAGCAAAAGATTTTCTTCATAAGAATCCGGATAGTCAGTTAATTTTGGAAGATTTATCTGCAATGCGAAAGTATGGTGCGAAAATAATTTGCCCGGCACAAGGTTATCGTGAATATCGAAAAGTGATGAAATATTTTGCAATAAAAGTGCTTATGGATTACTGTGACAAGAAATCAGTGGTATTATCAAAAAATGTGCTGAGTGAGATTTATTCAATGCCGCTTTTTGTTTCTTGGGAAAATGTCGGAGGACAAGTTATTCCGGCTGAAAAAGTTAAGACGTTGCTTCAAGGAATTAATGAGGGAATTTTATCTTCTTGGGAAGAAGTTCATGATTTTTATGATAAATGCAACGATTCATACCTTGCAGATAAAGCACGCTATGCAATCTATTTGCTGGAATATCTTTATAGTAAGCCGCTTTTTGATTTTACAGCGGCTATTTATAGAAACATATTGCTTGATGTTGGCGATGTTTCGACTTTTATATATGAAAGTTCTGTTGAATCAAGAAAAAAAGATTATCAGGATGATTTCAGGAAAATTACTTACCGCAATGAAGATGAAATGATTTCAGTTGTGGGAAAATTGGAAGAAAACGATTTTCTGATTGAGTTGAAAGCCGAAACTGAAAAATTTAATGATAAACTTAAAAATTTTTTCAGTGATTTCATAGAGTAAAAATTGTGATAAAAGCGGTACCGACTGGAAAATTATCAGGTTGAAGGTGTATTGCAGCTGTTTTTGAAAACAAAATCAAAAAAAGGAACGAATTAAGTTGACAGGCGGTAAGTGTTGTAGTATAAGGCGTGAAGTCGTCAAGCACTGCAGTGCAGAGTGTTCTGAATTACGAGTTTAGTACTGTAATTCGGAGGATAAAAGCACGTAGATAATCCCGTTAATGAAATAATTTAAGAAAATTAAAAAAAGTAGTTGACAAGGGAAGTGAAAAGGTGTAGAAAACGACC
>JBNMHA010000028.1:0-26082 GCA_050872545.1 Spirochaetales bacterium
GCCGTAAGGCAGAGTGTCTTTGCCAAGCGCAAGCCCAACGCACTTTGAAACAAAGTGGCATTCAGCGCAGCCAACTGTTGCAAAATGTCCATCGCCAACCGTAAGGCTTAGCACTCTGCCACACGTCCAGTCCTATCGCCGATGAAATCAGCATAAGGCAAGCAAACAATCATTCTACCATTAATATCTGTATTCCAAACTTCTGTTGTTAAGCAAAAATCGTACAAAGAAACGCATACCAATATCTCCCCAAAAACTCAGCAGAGGATTTCCTGATGTGCCATAAAAATATGGACTGCAAAGATAACCATTTTCATAAGGAATAAAAGAATATTTCAGAGAAAGCTCAATCCCCAATCCTGTCTGTCTGTTAAGCGGTAAAACATTACCAAGAAACAAATTAACCCCGACATTGAATGGTATAAAACTACTTCCCGGCACTACGACATCATTATCAGGCTCATAAGCATTTCCGTAATACACATTATCATGAGAATACGCAGCATAAGTATTTACCGCCCAAGCTCTAAAGAAAAGTCCAAGTCCAATATAAAAAGAATCAAACCTGTCATCTTTCTTTGCTAGCGGATAAAATTTGAAATTAACCGGAATATCTATCAAAAGCGAGTTTTTGTAAATGTCATAACTGCCATCAATATAATATTCCAAATCATAATTAAAAGAAATTCCCGTACTTACAGAAAAATCCTTTGAAAACCTGAAATCTGCTTCAAAAAACAACGGCACATCGAAAAACACACGGTTAGATGAATCAGCAAAAAATTCAGTGCCAAGATCAAATTTATAAAATATACCCGTTCCGAACTGGAAAAAAAATCGCGTTTCTTCCGCCACAACATTCATTGACGACGAAAATGACTGCGCAAAAGATTGAAATGTCATGCATAAAACAAAGCTGCAAATAATAAAAAATTTCTTCAACATTAATTAACCCTGATAAATAATTAAGAAATAGTGTAAGTCGTTCCCTGCGGTGCATCTTTAAGGATGACACCAAAACTTTTCAGCGTATCGCGAATTTTATCAGACATTGCAAAATTCTTTTCTGCTCTGTATTGTTTTCTTATATCAATAAGAAATTCTATTAATTTATCCTCACGACTGTTATCGCCACTGCCGTTTCCTGCATCAGCCATATTCCAGTCAAAACCTAAAATTTCTTCTGTAAAAATAAAAATCATCCGCTTTATCGCTTCCAGTTTTGCTGTATCACGTTCCGGCTTATTTAGTTCATTATTGGAATGCTTCAAAATTTCATACAGTACAGAAACTGCAACAGGCGTATTAAAATCATCATCCATAGCTGCAAGAAATTCTTTTTTCAACGCTTCCAGTTCCGAATAACAAGTTAAATCATCATTTTCAGCAGTTTTAACATCTTTTAATGCAAAAATAGAATTGCGAAGTCGCTCAAAACCGACTCCGGCAGCAGTCATTGATTCATCAGAGAAATCGAGAACACTTCTGTAATGTGACTGCAGAATGTAAAAACGCAAAATCATTGGGTTCATTTTCTTAAAGAGGTCTTTTAATACAATAAAATTACCGAGTGATTTCCCCATTTTTGAACCGTTGACTGTAAGCATGTTATTATGAATAAAATATCTTACAAAAGGTTTTCCGGTCAAAGCTTCCGACTGGGCAATCTCACACTCATGATGTGGAAAAATATTATCCATTCCGCCACCGTGAATATCAAGCGTATCTCCGATATATTTGCGTGACATTACAGAACATTCAATATGCCAACCGGGATAACCGTCGCCCCAAGGTGAAGACCATTTCATCAAGTGACCTCCGTCTGCCGACTTCCACAGCGCAAAATCCTCCGGAGCTTTTTTGTCAGTAGCCACATCAATTCGTTCACCGCTCTTTGTATCATCAAGATTTCGTCCGGACAATTTTCCGTAAGGCGCAAATTTTTTTACCTCAAAATAAACATTGCCTTTGTCGGTAACATAAGCATATCCTTTGTCGATTAATGCCTGAACATGAGCTATAATTTCTATTATATGCCCTGTAGCACGACAGCTTATATCTGGCGGCAGAATATTCAGTCGGCGCATATCTTCAAAGTAAGATAATTCATATTTATAAGCTATTTCTACAGGTTCCTGTTTCTCAAGTACAGCCTGACGGGAAATTTTATCTTCACCTTCATCCGCATCACCTACCAGATGACCTACATCTGTAATATTTTGAACATAACGAACCTTGTAGCCACAATATTTTAAATATCTGTAAATAACATCAAAAGACGTGTAACTGCGTGCATGTCCCAAATGAGAATTACCGTAAACAGTAGGACCGCAAACATACATTCCGACATAAGGCGGATTCAGCGGAATAAAATCTTCTTTTTCACGTTTTAATGTATTGTAAATTTTCAGTCCCATATTACACTCCGTTAGGCTCTTAAAATAATTTCGGCATACTATAAAATAAACCGCAAAATGTAAAGTACTCAAAAAAAAGCGAGTTTTTTCCATATTATTTCATATTTGAATTTCAATCGGCAAATTATGTTAAAATATCGGTGCGTTGTTAATCAAAAATCTCATTTCCTATAAAGCAAAGGAGGTAAATATGATTAGTCTTGATTCTATTTCTACTTATCGTCTTCATTCGCTGCAGGATCAATGGGGAGTCGGAATTCTTTCGAAAGTCGTAAAGGAACAGCAGTTGCAAGCTGAAGATTTGAATTCCAGCCAAAACTCTGGTATCAGTGGAATAGGAGAATCTCTTGACGTACATGCATAATATTTTCCTATCCACAAAAAGCTGCGTCAGTTGGTAAAGTGCCTCTTAAAGTCGAACAATAAAGTTCAATTTTACGAGGCACATTTTTTTATTCCAAGAAATATTGTTTACTAATTTACGCTACTGCAATAAAAAGCTAAATTGCATAAGGACAAAAAAATCACCCTGTTCAACAAGGTGATTCGCTGAGCAAGAAAGGGGACTCGAACCCCCGGCATCGACCTTGGCAAGGTCGCACTCTACCAACTGAGTTATTCTTGCATTTCTAAAAGTTACTGGCTTTATAGCATATTTATTTTTTATTTCAAGTAGTTTTTTCTAATAATTAGCCCAAATATTGATTTTTGCAATACCGCAAATTATTAATCTTGACAATAACATAAGGTTAAATGCCACTCAGCAGCGATGTTTTTTCCTGTTAAATATTTTTCATGAACAAATCAATCAGTTCAATTTTTGAATTTGCACCTGCTTTCCTGTAAACTGCATTAGTTATCGCTAAAATTTTATCCAGCGAACTTTTTGTTTTAGCAGCAATTTCCCTGTACTCAAGCCCATGCAGCAGCAAAACTGTAACTACTTTTTCGTTGTTCGTAAGCCCATACAGCGATGCTTTTTCATCAAACTGCTTTTGAGTCATTGCCGCTTTTTTATCGGCTTTTTCGCCGACCTCTGCCGGAGCAGACTCTATTTTATTGTCAATAGCTTCAATATTTCTGGTCTGTGATTGCTCTATTTTTACTTGCAAATTATCCAGTTCCGAAATAATTTCATCTGCTTCTACAGGATTTATCCATTCCTTTGTTGTAAACTGACGGTAATTTTTCAGTTCAAGGTACGTTTGATGTTCATTTACTATCATTAAAATAGGCAAATCGGAAAATGACGGCTGATTATCGACAGCATAATAAATTTCCTGCGTCCTGTTGTCGCTGCTCATTGCACAAATCAAACACAGGAATTTCCCGTCAGACAATTTAGCCACAATGTCATCGGCAGATGAAACAGTCACTAAATTGTATTTGTCATAAAAAATATTGGAAAAGAAACATAAAGAATCAGCCGAATCCGTTGCCAATAAAACTGTCGACAAGCCCTCTTTAAATGGAATAATTTTTGTATCATCACCTGCTTCTTCATTCAAGCAAGGAAATCTCAAGCGCATAATCATTCCGCCTGTTTCCTGATTTTTAATAAGCGACAACGTTCCGCCCAATTCTTCGGTACTTTTTTTCAGCTGAATTAACCGCATTTTTTCCATATTAAGAGACTTATCCCCGGCAGAAAGCTGAAAATCACCACATGATAAAAATATGTTCTCGCTTCCGCACTCAATCTTCAAATTGTATTCCGACGAACAATTTTTTGTATTGTAGATAAATGTAAACAGCGAATGAATAAAATCATCAAAGACACTGCGCTTTGCATGAAGAAAAATTTGCTCCTGCAAAGACGCATTTAGCGGAATCACCTTGCTAATATTGTTGTAATGTTCAATATTTTTGCGCAGTTCTTCTGTAAACGGAATGTTTATTTTCGCATCGGGATCAACTTCAACATTATCAATCAAAGTCTTATTTTCATTGCCGTTGTCTGCTTTTTCTTGAGCTACAAGCAATTTTTCTACAGTTTCCTGTCGTTCTTCCTCGTACTCTTCTTCCTGAATGCTTTCGTATTTCACAAACGCATTAAATATATAGAAAGAATAAATATAGAGCACCACAGGAATATAAGCACAGAAATAGCGAAACATTTCCAAGTATGCAAAGACATAACTTAGAATTGACAGCAAAAGGAAAAAAGCCAAAACACAAGTTAAAACAATATAAATCGATTTTTTACCTTCCTGCCGACTGTTGAACATGGAGTAAAGCAGTACTGAATAAAAGCTCAACAATAGAATTTTAATGCAGATTTCCATTGCTAAATTTGAAATTGGCATGGGATAATTCCAGCGTGAAATGGCAAATAAAAGCCATCCCAACGAACCGGCAGATATTATTCCGTAATAAATTCCCGTAACCAGCGGAAATTTCATCCTAAATCCGAATCTTATAACACCGTGATACGAATAAATTATTCCGAGTACAACGAATAATTTTATTATGGGAATTAATTGGAAAAAGTTTGTACCTATAAGCGATGTCTGCGGTATTGCCGAAAAAAGCACAATATATATCGCATATAATATAGAAAGAACCGCAAAGTAATAATTAATTTTGCGCGCTGTTTTTGCCAATAAAAAAATGTGATATGAAAATAACGGAACCGAAAGTCCCATAAGAAATATAACAATCAATGCTTCATTCATTTCCATGATTTTTCCTGATATTTTTTTCTCATTTCGGAATATCGGAAGTGAAACCCACTTTTTTTAATGCTTGATTGAATTATTTAAGCATTTGAAGTATAGTCGCGCCATGAAAATTAACCGCCAGTATTTTTTTTACATACTATTTGCCGTTTGTTCTACCGTGCTGAATTTTTTTGTGCAGAAAATATGTGAAGCAATATTTTACTCATTCAACAATGATTTTTTCTCATTCCAGCTTTATAAAAATATCGATATTGCAACAATACTAAAGCTAGCAACGGCAACAGTAGCGGCTTTCGTTTTCAAATATTTGGCAGACCGTTTTCTTGTATTTAAAAAGGAAAAATACGCAACTGCGAAAAAAGAAATTGCCAGCATAGGACTTTACACGTTGTTTTCCGTATTTACAACGCTTCTCTTCTGGGCTGTTCAATTGTCATTCAAGGTTTATTTTCAACTGGAATATCTCGGTTTAGTTCTCGGATTGGCTGCAGGCTACACAATAAAGTTCTTTTTGGATAAAAAAATCGTCTTTTCATATCAAGAATAAGTTACAAAAAACACTTTAATTCACAATAAAAGTATATTTATGAGCAAAGTTTAAGATTTTCTACCTTGTTAAAATAAGTAAAATACTATATAAGAAAAAACTAAAGTAATCAATTTCCCTTACAGGAGCAAGTTTATGGAAATCCGTTCTGATTTTTTCGGCAAAAGTCTTCTTACTTTAATGGAGTATACGCCTGATGAAATTGCTTATTTCATCGATTGGGCCATAGAACTGAAACGCTTAAAACGTGCAGGAATTCATAATTACTATTTAAAAGACAAAAATATTGCTATGATTTTTGAAAAGACATCTACAAGAACACGTTGTGCAACAAGTGTCGCTTGTCTTGATGAAGGCGGTCATGCCGAATTTTTAGGAAAGGATGCAATCCAACTGGGAAAAAAAGAATCGGTAAAAGATACCGCAAGAGTTTTAGGAAGAATGTACGACGGAATTCTTTACCGCGGATATGAGCAGAAATCTGTTGAAATGCTTGCAAAATATTCCGGCGTTCCGGTTGTAAACGGTTTAACAGATGATTTTCACCCTACGCAAGTGCTTGCCGATTTAATGACTGCTAAAGAATGCTTCGGCAAAATACGAGGCTTGAAAATAGCTTACGTAGGCGACGGACGAAATAACATGGCAAACAGTTTGCTGCTCGGCTGTGTGCGTATGGGAATGGATTTTGCCATAGGTGCACCAAAAAACCTTTTTCCTACAGAAAATATTATAAAGAAAGCAGAAGAAATGAAAGACGGTACATCTATTGTTCTGACTGAAGACCCTTATGAAGCAGTAAAAGGAGCGGATATTATCTACACTGATGTGTGGGTAAGCATGGGAGAAGAAAACCAGCCGGGAATAAAAGAGCGTATCGCATCATTAAATAAATATCAAGTAAATAAAAAATTAATGGAAGCAACCGGAAAAGATTCTGTTTTCTTCCACTGTTTGCCGGCATCTCATGAAAACGGAGTGCACTGTATGGAGGTAACCGAAGACGTTTTTGAATCTCCAAATTCACTGGTTTTTGAAGAAGCCGAAAACAGGATGCATACAATAAAAGCTATGTTAACTTTATTAATAGGAGGCGGAAGAAAATAATATGAAAGCATTGTACATTTATAATCTTTATCCCCGACTTTACAGAACAGTCAAAGACTGGATTAAAGCATTAGACCACATTCAAAATATGGGTTTTAACAGTATTTATATTAATCCGATTCATTATCCGGGCTTTTCCGGCAGTCTTTATGCTGTAAAAGAATATTACCGTTTCAATGAAACAATGTTTGCAAAGGAAGACGGAGCTCCGGAAGATCAGTTGAAGTCCTTTATTGCCAAAGCTAAAGAAAAAGGAATTGATGTATTTATGGATTTAGTAGTAAATCATACATCAATCGATTCGCCTTTAACTACAGAACATAAAGAATGGTACATTCTGGAAAACGGTGATGTAAAACGTCCCGGAGCTTGGGAAAACGGTCAGTTTGTTTCTTGGGGCGATTTGGCGCAGTTTGATCTTGAAGGAAGCAGCGACCGCGATAATTTATGGAAATACCTGCAAAATGTTTGTGAATATTTTATCGGAATGGGATTTTCCGGGTTTAGATGTGACGCAGCTTACCAAATTCCGAATGTTTTCTGGAACTTCTTAATTTCCAATTTAAAAGCTAAATATCCCGGTATTGTTTTTCTTGCAGAAACTCTCGGCTGTACTCCGGTTCAGATCGAAGCGTTATCAAACAGCGGATTCGATTACATTTTTAACTCTTCAAAATGGTGGAATTTCAACGACGCTTGGTGTCTTGAACAATACGAAATGTCAAGAAAATTTGCTGCTTCAATTTCATTTCCGTCAGGTCACGATACAGACAGATTGTATGTGGAATGCAACAGAAATATAAATCACTTCCTACAGCGAATTTATTTTTCTGCACTGTTTTCAAAAGGATTTATGATTACTACCGGATTGGAATATGCATTTACAAAACGAATTAATACGGTAAATACAACTCCGGACGATTGGGAAAATACAGGAATGGACTTTTCCGAAAATATTCGCAGAGTTTTGGAAGTAAAAAAAGCATTTTTGCCGCTGCATGAAGAAAGCCCGATAACAATTGTGGATCAAAACAATTGGCAAAATGTCTTCTGTTTCTGCAAAGATTGGAGCGGACAAAAAGTACTTATTGTAATAAACAAGTCCATTGATAGTAATCAGCACATTTATTTGGAAAATGTTGAAGCAATTCTGGGACGCAACAATATAAAAGATTATTCACCGGAAGAAAGAATTGACGGCAATATTGTAAAGCTCGATATTAACTTAAAACCGGGTGAAATTAAAATCTTCGGTTCTGCCAACGACTACGGCAAAGCCTAAAAGCCAAAACCTCCAATTTTGAAGTGTATATCCAAATTTGGATGTACACTTCAAAAAACTTGGTGTTTTAAAGAAACGTTAAAGCGATATTAATCTAACTTGCGAATTAAAGATTCACCTTCCATATCAGCAGGTTTTTCCATTCCCATACATTCAATCATTGTAGGAATCAAATCTGCCAATCGTCCACCTGTTACTTTTAAGCAAATTTTATCTTTCTGAAGTTCTGGACGTTTTGAAATCAGTGACAGCCACACAAGATTTGTCGTATGTGATGTCATTGGCTTGCCTGTAATATAATCTACCATTTGTTCCGCATTTCCGTGATCAGCTGTCACAAGCACTACACCGTCATTTGCAAGAGCAGCATCTACCACTGCGCCTACACATTCATCTACAACAGTACAAGCTTTTACAGCTGCGTCATAAACGCCGGTATGTCCTACCATATCTGGGTTTGCATAGTTTAATATCACAACATCATATTTTCCGCTGTTAATAGCTTCCACCGCTTTGTCTTTTACTTCATAAGCACTCATTTCCGGCTTCAAGTCGTATGTTTCGACCTTTGGCGAAGGAACAAGGATTCTGTCTTCATTAGCAAACTGAACATCTGACTGTCCGTTAAAGAAAAATGTTACATGCGCGAATTTTTCTGTTTCTGCAATACGCAGCTGCGTCTTTCCGTTATCCGCAAGATACTGACCGAATAAATTAGTTAATTCGATGTTAGGGAATGCAATTTGCACATTTGCTCTTGATGATGAAGCTACACCGTCGTAATATTCGGTAAAACATACATAGTCGAGATTCTTAATATCTTTTGTCTGAAATTCATTGAATCCGTCAAGAACAAAAGCTTTTGTCATTTCACGTGTTCTATCGAGGCGATAATTAAAGAAAATTACAGAATCATTATCTGATACAGGTTTAAAATCAACCGTAATTCGCGGTTTAATAAACTCATCGTTTTCATCTTTCGCGTAAGCGTCGGCTACGGCAGCGTAAACATTGTCAAATTTAGGTGCATTTCCTGTAGTAAGCATGTCATAAGCAATTTTGATTCTGTCCCAGTTTGTATCACGATCCATCGCATAATATCTTCCCACTACGGAACCTATTACACCCACTCCGTATTTCTTAGTTGCTTCATCCAATACCTGAATAAAGCCTTCTGTACTTCTAGGCGGTGTATCACGTCCATCGGAAAATACATGAATTACAACTTGGTCTTTTTTCAATCCCACTTTTGCTGCAAGTTCCAACAGTGCAATACAATGTTCGTTGTGAGCATGAACTCCTTGGTCTTGAACCAATCCCCAAAGGTGCAAAGTTGAACCTTTTTCTTTTACCTTGTTCATTGCATCTAAAAACGGTTTAATTTTGAAGAAATCGCCGTTTAAAATTGTATTGGTAATACGAACAAGCGACTGATACACTACACGACCGGCTCCCATGTTAAGGTGACCTACTTCACTGGAACCTTGATTTCCTGACGGCAAACCAACATTTTCTCCCGATGGAACAATTAAAGCTGTCGGATAATCTTTCAAATATTTATCATGATTAGGCGTTTTTGCATTGTATACAGCATTGTATCTAAAGTCTGGGTTATATCCCCAGCCGTCTCTAATAATGAGTACATAAGGTTTCTTTGACATATTTATCCCCTTTTATATTAGTGAATTATAATGAAGTGACTATAAAAAATTATAGGAATACCGTCAATGAAATGCGTCAAAAAAAAGTTTTTGAATTTTCATGAGATTATTCGGAAAAACTATTTGACAAGCAGAATTCAAATAGTTATAAGAATGACGCATTTTATGAATTCACATTATTAAACAATGTTTATAACGTGAAAGTGCATTAAAACAGACTTTTAGCAAGGAAATTTTAATTTTATGTCATTTGAAATTGAAAAGAAATTCAAAGTTCTTAACCATGATTTAGTCGCAAATCGGCTTGAAAATGAATTCAAAAAAATCGGAACTTCCGTAAAAATGGGTTTTTGGTGGACAGAAAATGAAGATCCTTGGTGTCTGGTAACTTCCGACGGAACTCATAAAATTTCAAAGAAAAACATTGAGACAATCAACAAGTTGACCGAACTGAAAATCCCAGAAGAAGATTTTCAATTTATTCGGCTGCGCATTTTGGATAATAAAAAATTTGTCGTTACATTAAAAAACAAAGCAATAGTAAACCGCATTGAGCAAAATGTTGAATACGAATACGAATGTGAAGAAGATGTGTTTCGCGCAATAGCCAAATTTCTTTCCGAAGGTTTTTATATCTTCTATTATAATGTAAAAACAACAACTCTTTTTACTCTTAATGATGTTAATATTGAACTGTCAAAATTTAATGATTTAAAAAATTCTTATCTGGAAATAGAAGTTACCGGAAATGACAAAGTAAAACTGGAAAAACGTTTGAATGAAATTCTGAACCTTTTTGCAGATTATCCGATTGTCGAAGAACCGGAGAACTACAATAAGCTATCACGAAATGAAAATGCACGGACATTAGAAAACAAAAAGTTAAAAGACTATTCAAAAGAAGCATTGAAGCAGCTTCAGGAAACAATCAATTTTATTTAGTAATGCAATATCTTACTGTGTCAAAAGTTTTATTTGCGGGGAGAAAAGCTTTTGACTGTACTATAATCCGGGAGGGGAAATGACGCTTGAAAGGGCGTCATTTTTTTTGCCGTAACTTGTAAACTGACAAAAAATCGCTGAAGCTGCAATTCCAAACAAAAATTATTCGTATAAAGTGCACAACTTGATAATTACAAACAATGGAGAAACAAAGGAGTTCCAAATGATTAAAAAAATTTTATTGCCTATTACAGTTTTAGTTTTTGCCCTGCCACTTACAGCACAGCCTATACCGCCGAATGCGCAAAAGCACAATAATCCACCGCCATATCAAATTCCCGAAAAAGATTTGGATTTAAGATTTTTAAACCTTTCCGAAGAACAAAATGTCCAAATCAACAAAATCACAGAAGAATACAAAAAGAAAATAGATTTGATAATACTGGATCTTAACCGCAATAAACTTGATTTTGACGAAGTTATGATAAACGATGATTATGATTTTGATAAATTGAAAGGTCTGATTGAAAGCAGAAAAAAACTTGAGGGTGATATTTTAATTAATTTTTTAGAAAGAGATTTAAAGGTAAAAGACTTGCTTACTCAAGAGCAGTGGAACATATTTAAAAAGAACTTTCCCAAAGGTGTGAACTTTTTTGATGAAAAGGATAAAATGCCGAAAGATAACAAAAACAAGCGAAATGAGAAAAAGAAATTTGATACTCATCCGCAAAAGAAATTTAAAGATTAAACAGTTACAAGATTTTTTTAGTAAATATCAGCAAGTAGGGTTATTCTGAAAATTAACGGAATGACCTTGCTCCGGCACAAAAGTGAAATTAAGGATTAAATAAAATTGAAAAATGATAAACTTATTGCCGAACTGCATAATAAGTACAGCAAAAAATTGATAAACTTAGCATACGGAATTGTAAAAGATACTGATTTAGCAGAAGACGTTGTGCAGGAAGTTTTTGTAAAATTTTGCAACGTACTGGAAACATTCCAAAAGTCTTGCAGTTATTATACATATTTATATAGAATGACAGTAAATCGTTCTATCGACGAATACAGAAAGAAAAAAAGAATTTCTTCAAAGACGGCAATGCTTCATGAAAATGTAAGCGCGAAGTCAAAGGATGTAGATTTAATACTTTCTGTTAAGAAAATTATTGAGGAATTAGACGATATTTATCGTATTCCGATAATACTTATTGATTATGACGGGCTTTCATACGAGGAAGGGGCGCGAATTTTAAATATTTCTCTGCCTGCTTTCAGGTCACGTCTGATACGAGGGCGAGAACTTTTAATAAAAAGAATAAAACAAAAGGAAGTTTACTAATGAAATGCAAAGAAGCCAGAACTAAACTACATTTTTGGGTTGACAATCAATTACATCAGGATGAAGAGCGGGATTTGACTTTGCATCTTTCATCCTGCACTTCATGCAGCAATTTCAAAAATGAACTGCTGATGTACAAAAACCTGATTTTTAATCAAAATAATCTAATGCCATGCAGAATAGATCCGATAACTATGGATAGTGAAAGCGAGAGACATCATAAAAAAGTTATGGAAATGGTAGGACTTGCGGCAGCGGCATGTTTCGGAATCTTAATCGGAATGTCATTATTCCAATTGTCAATTTTCAACAGTAGAAATCAGGAATCTATAATCGCCGAAACTGCACCGATACCTGAAATCCAAAGCCAAAATGTTCAGAATGTGAACGTTATGCGAGAAACATATTACAAACCGATGTCTTTCATGGTTAATTATGATAACTTCTTCTTTACCGATAGAAATATGCAGATTCAAGAATATTCTATTCCGTCTGAATAATATTTCTAACCAACTTTAACGTAAAAAAATCAGGCTCGTTTTTTAAACAGCTTGTTTCCTTGTTTTCCCGGCCCTAAAAAGCCGGGCTTTTTTTATTTAAGCAGACAATTTCAATTTGCAACCTGCCACAATAACTTCATCTGATTGTAAATAATAAATTTTAACATTGACGATTGACTTTTATTCTCTAATAAAACCGTCAGGAGTGAAAATGAAAGTAAACAAATTTATAAAATATTCCATATATATATATATATATTTGGAATATAACAGCTTGTTGTATGCCGGAATACGATTCTATTGAACTTAAAGGGCAAGAAGTAAATCATATATTAGGCGCAAATAATTCGGAAAAACTAAATAATTTGTTTGACAACACGGCTTTAGGACGAATAACTCTAAAGATTACAGAAGAGCAATGGAATGAGCTTTTGAAAAACAGCCGTAACGAAGCACTAAGAAAAAACTACGTAAAAGCAGATTGCAAGTTTGAGAAAAGCTTTAATTATAATAACAAAATATACAAGGTAAAATATAATCTCGATGAAATCGGAGTGCGCATAAGAGGCGGAAGCGACAGTTATCAGCCTCCGGAAAAAAACGATAAACATGTAAGTGAATGCACAGATTGCTATAATTCCTGCAATTCGTCGTATGTTCAGACGCATTTTAAATTGAAATTTAACCATTTTCATGACAATGACGAACACACTATTGAAGATTTGATAAAGGGCGTTAATCTAAAATGTATGCGTCAAGACACAAGCTACAGTGCAGAAATGTATGTTTACGACCTTATGCGGCGTTTCGGAATCTGGACGGCAGCAAGAGCATCTTATACGATGTTTTACATTCAGATAGGCAATGAAGATCCGGCATATTTCGGAATGTACAAGGCAATAGAAGCTGTAAATAATAGATTTCTAAAAGCCAGAGTAAGTACAGAGCCGGGCAAAGGTTTCAACAGCAAAAACGGCAATCTTTGGAAGCGCGACAGTATTTTAAAAACGAATGAGGATAACTTTGAAGCAGCAAGAGCTCAATTGGATGACTTTAATGACAAAGTGAAAAATCTACCCGATGAAGATTTTTACGACTGGATTAAAGATTCTATGGATGTAGAACTTTTTCTGAAAACATTAGCTGTAGAAGCTGTATGCAGAAAATGGGACGGCTACTGGGCAAATAACAACAATTATTATTTCTACTTCGATACATCAGCAAACAACAAGCTTTACTTTTTATCATACGACTGCGATAACTCATTATATATGCCGGACTCACTGGAGTTGCCGCCGCTTGAATACATAAAAAATCCCGAAAAAACCGAAGCTCCGATATTAGTCAAACGAATTTTAAACAATCAATATTATTTGGATATATATAAAAACGCATTGAAAGAGCTTATTTCGCCGAAAGCCGGGCTGTTCTTTTATGAAGAAAGTGAAAGCAGAATCATGCGATGGTACAACATGATTGAAAAATATTCTTATGATTATGACGCTCAGCCTTGCTTTTACGAATATGAATATCCGGAATATTTCAATTTCACACCTAATTATGCATTTGGTAAGCCGCTTTTTAGCTGCAACGGCTTTTTCCAAAAAATGACAGAAATGGCAGAAAAATATACGCAAAATTAATATTTGATAATTTCTCAAATTGCTGTCTGACTAAACAGTAAAACGGGCGGCAAGAAAAGCTTTAAAATAAAAATGATTTGATGTATAATCGCCACCGAAATTTTTACAGAATCAGGAGATTAGAAAATGCTGGATATAAAATTTGTTCGCGATAATATAGACGAAGTTCAGAAAAATATCGAAAAAAGAAGCGTAAAAGCAAATGCGCAATTGGTTGTGGATTTATACAAGAAAAAAAATGAATTGCAGCTTGAAATCGACGAACTGAGAAAAGTACGCAACGACAACGCAGCAAAAATGAAGCAGAAGCTTACAGATGACGAGCGTGCGAAACTAGTGGAAGAAGGCAAAACATTAAAAAACAAAATTGCCGAAATTGAAGAAGAAAGCAAAAAAATCGATACTCAATACTTTGAAGAAGCAATGAAATTGCCTAACATGACAGACCCGACTTCACCTGTAGGCGGCGAAGAAGCAAGCATAGAAATAAAAAAAGTCGGAAACATTCCGGAATTCTCATTCCAACCGAAAGACCATGTAACGCTCGGAGAAGAACTTGATATTATAGACTTCGATTCCGGTTCAGATGTTTCCGGAAATAAATTCTATTACCTAAAAAATGAAGGTGCGCTTCTGGAACTTGCGCTCGTTCAGTACGGTATAAACTTTCTGGTAAAAAAAGGCTTTACTCCGTATTTAACTCCGGATATTGCAAAAGCTTCCATACTTGAAGGTATCGGTTTCAGCCCAAGAGGTGAAGAAACAAACATTTATTCCATAGAAAATACGGAACAGTGTTTAGTCGGTACGGCAGAAATCACATTAGGCGGAATATACAGAAATAAAGTAATTGATGAAAACAACCTTCCTATAAAAATGGTAGGTTTCAGCCATTGTTTCAGAACAGAAGCCGGAGCCGCCGGACAAGCGACAAAAGGACTTTACCGCGTTCATCAATTCAGTAAAGTAGAAATGTTCATTATCTGTCATCCCGAAAAATCAGTTGAAATGCTTGAAACTTTGCGCGGAATAGAAGAAGAACTTTATCAATCTTTGGGAATTCCTTACCATGTATTGAACATTGCTACCGGTGATTTGGGAAATCCTGCGTATAAAAAATACGACCTTGAAGCTTGGATGCCGGGACGAGGCGGCTATGGGGAAATCACATCAACTTCAAATTGTACCGATTTCCAGTCACGCCGATTGAATATTAAGTTTAAAGATAAAGAAGGAAAACGAACCATTGCGCACATGCTAAACGGTACAGTTGTTGCCGTTCCGCGCGTAATAATTTCCATACTGGAAAATTTCCAAAATGAAGACGGAAGCGTTACTATACCGAAAGTTCTAGTTCCGTATACCGGATTTGAAAAAATTGAAAGAAAAAAATAATCAGCATACAGTTCAACCAATTAAAACTTTGGGAAACAAAAGCGTATTTTTAGAAATGAAGTTTTCTAAAAACACGCTTTTTTCATTTGCGCACAAGCTAATTTTTACCGAAATTAACGCAGAAGTTACTTTTCCCTATTTTAAAATTCATTTCCTCTAAACTGCTGCTGTCAATTTCTACAATAAACTTTTTAAAAGAATAGTTTCTTTCCATCAAATGCTTATTGATAAAATCAGTAATAAACAAAATTGTGTCGTAATCATTAACATCTTTTGCAAGATTATAAATTTCATTGACAGACAAATTGCTGTCACGTTCATTCAGCAACGAAAGCTTCATCGGTTCTAAAAAATCATAAAAATGCTTATAATTATTTCTCGTATTATCAAAATCAACTTTCTCACCGTGCCGCAGCAGATATGTAATAAAAAGTCTTGCATGTTCCAATTCAGTTTGAAATTGCATATTAAACCAAGTCTTGAACCCGGAAAGCCCCACTGAACTGTAATAATTGCTTATATCCAAATAAAGATAAGACGACTGAAATTCTTTGTTTATCTGTTGATTTATTTTTTTTGCAATTTTTTCATTGAGCATATTTACCTCTTTTAATTCAAACTTTACATAAAATACAAATGCAGCAACTATTAATCAACTTTTTTTATTTTCAATTCATTTTTCCTGCAACATTGACTAAAGGACTTTTTTTTGATAATAGATTGTCGTTTTTTCTCAATAAACCAGAGAGAACATTAAATAAATTGGAGGACATTATTATGGCAAAAGTTTTAGTAGCTACAGAAAAGCCTTTTGCAAAAGTAGCGGTAGAAGGAATTAAAAAGGTTATCGATAATGCAGGATTTGAGCTGGTACTTCTCGAAAAATATACAGATAAAAAACAACTTTTAGAAGCTGTTGCTGATGTTGACGCAGTAATTATCCGCAGTGACATTATTGATGCAGAAGTTTTGGCAGCAGGAAAAAATCTTAAAATTGTTGTTCGTGCAGGCGCAGGTTATGACAATGTGGATCTTGATTCTGCCACAAAAAATAACGTATGTGTAATGAATACTCCGGGACAAAATTCAAACGCAGTAGCTGAACTTGCATTCGGAATGATGATTTATGCGGTAAGAAATTTCTACAACGGAACTTCCGGCACAGAACTAAAAGGCAAAAAACTCGGAATTCACGCTTACGGCAATGTCGGTAAAAATGTTGCTCGCATAGCAAAAGGTTTTGGTATGGAAATTTATGCTTATGACGCATTCTGCCCGGCAAATGTAATCGAAGCAGACGGAGTAAAAGCCGTTTCTTCAGCAGAAGAATTATACAAAACATGCGACATTGTTTCTCTGCACATTCCGGCTACAGATGAAACAAAAAATTCTATTAATTATGAATTACTTTCAAAAATGCCTAACGGCGCAATGCTTGTAAATACAGCTAGAAAAGAAGTTATTAACGAAGCCGATATGGTAAAATTAATGACTGAAAGAAGCGATTTCAAATACGTTACAGATATTCTTCCTGCAAATAACGCTGAAATGGCTGAAAAATTTGCCGGCAGATACTTCTCTACTCCTAAAAAAATGGGAGCACAAACTGCGGAAGCAAATATTAATGCCGGTATAGCTGCTGCAAATCAAATTGTAGATTTCATTAAAAACGGAAATGAAAAATTCCGTGTAAATAAATAACAGCGCAATTTCAGAACTTTTCGGAAACCGTGAACAAGGCGAGTTCGATTTTTAATCGACTCGCTTTTTTTATTGTGCGACAAAAAAAGCCGGTAAATTAACAGAAGCATGCTGTTTGATCTAACGCATTTCTATATTTACCGGCTAATTTATTTTTTTATTGCCAATCAGCAAATTTTTCCGTAAACAACTTTTTCTAGTTTAATAGCTTTCCCGGCTGCATTTAAAACCTTGCCGTCATATTCAGCTTGACCGGCTTTCACTGTAAGCGGAACAGAAAAAAAGTCATCTACCGTAATTTCTTCTTTATTAGGCGTTGAACCTTCTACTGTTACCCATTCACCCGGCTGACAATCAGGCGATACAATTTCTACAGTTCCGGCATCATCTTCCGCAGCTAAAATCATTCCTTCACTCATCACACCGCGAAGTTTTGCAGCTTTAAGATTGTACGCTACAACCACATTTTTCCCACGCAGTTCATCTTCTGTAAAATAAGGAACTAAACCGGAAACAATTTGGCGAATCTCACCGTTTCCCATATCAACTTTTTCCACATAAAGTTTATCAGCTTTTGGGTGGCGTTCTATTTCGATTATTTTCCCTACTTTCAATGCTAATTTGTCAAATCCGTCCATAATTTTATCTTCTCCTTTTTGTTTGCCCGAAAAGCGTTCTCTCAACACATCAACCAGTTCTTTTTCTAATTTTTTGAATAAAACTTCTGGTGCGTTAATGTGCAGACCGCTGCATTTTTCATAATTACCGATATTTTCAATCTTCAATTCATCCAAAGTTTGGTTAATGCTCTTAAAATATTTTTCTACAGCAGTCGGAATATACGGATACAGCAAAATGGAAATATCACGCACAAAACCGAACAAACCGCCGATAACAGCTTCACATTTTTCCTTATCTTCCTTAATTAAGCGCCAAGGTTCGTTATCCTGAAAAAATTTATTTCCACCGCTGCACAAATCCAATATGTCAATAAGTGCCTTTTTCAGTTCTACAGCTTCAAAATCTTCCAGTATAATTTTTATTTTCTGGTCAAAGTCGGTTGCTTCAAAAACAGAACCGGCACCTTTTTTAACCGCAGGTACCTGAGCATCAAAGAATCTGTTTATAAACTGAAGAACACGATTTACTAAATTACCGTAATTGGCGATTATCTCTCCGTTAGCTTTCTCCATAAAATCATTCCAGAAAAACTGCGTATCATTTTTTTCCGGACGAATTCTAAGCAAATAATAACGATATAAATCCGATTCAATGCCGGAATCTTTTGCTTGATCACCGAAAATTCCAGTTCCGCGGCTTTTTGAGAATTTCAAATCTTCGTAATTAAGATATTCGGTAGAACTTAAAGTATCAAGCTTAGTCCAATTTTCGCCTGTTCCCAAAAGTGATGCCGGAAACAAAACTGTATGAAACGGAATATTGTCTTTCCCCATAAACTGATACAGCTTCACATTATCAGGATCTTTCCACCATTTTTCCCAATCTTTGCAGTTATGTGCGGTAATGGAAATGTAACCGATCGGTGCATCAAACCACACATAAAAAACTTTGTTTTCAAATCCTTCAAGCGGAACAGGAACGCCCCAAGACAAATCACGTGTAATACAACGTTTTTTCAATCCCTGCTCCAGCCAACCTTGAGTAATTTTTACAGCATTGTTCGACCAATTCACAGATTCCTTCGCAATCCAATCTTCCAATTGCGGTTTCAGCTTTTCCAAATTTAAAAATAAATGCTTTGTTTTCTTAAAAACCGGAGTATCACCGCATGTTGAACAGCGCGGGTTCTTCAAGTCTGCCGGATCAAGCAGTTTTCCGCAGTTTTCACATTGGTCGCCGCGTGCCATTTCGTAACCACAGTGCGGACATGTTCCTTCAATGTAGCGGTCTGGCAAAAACATTTGGCATTTTTCACAATACGGTTGTGTCTGAAGTTCATCTGTTATGTAACCTTTTTCATACAGTCGATGAAAAATTGCCTGAACAATCTGCGTCTGCTCCGCATCTGATGTTCGCCCGAAAGAATCAAAATCAATATGAAACCAATCATAAATTTCTTTGTGAATCTTGTGGTATTTGTCGCAAATCTCACGAGGTGAAAGCCCCTCCTGCTTTGCTTTTGTTACAGTTGTAGTTCCGTATTCATCTGTTCCGCAGACAAACATCGTTTCATAACCTGCAATTCTGCAATATTTAGCAAAAACATCCGCAGACAGCACGCATCCGATAATATTTCCCAAGTGCGGAACGTTATTAACGTAAGGCAGCGCAGATGTTATTAAAATCTTCTTTTTTTCCGACATGATTTTTCCCCCATGACATTCTTTTCATTTGAATAAATATTCCTTGTAATACCCCTTTTTTGTAAAGAAAAAAAGTAATTTTTCAATATTACAAAAAAAACAGTGAATAACAAAACTAAGCTCCAAAGTAAATAATCACAATCCGATTTCCGATATACAACGTTATGAAAATAAACAAGTATTTTTTTAGGTTGATATTTCTGCTTACTCCGATTCTTACATTCTGCAAGCTGCAATTTGAATGCCTTGCTTTAGATGATTATAATAATTTTCTGTTTCGTTCTTCCGAAGACGGAATAACAACTTCCAACGTTCCGGAAACTTCCTTATTTTATGGGAAAATTTACGGCGAAACTCCGGAAGTTCATGCAATTAGTTTCCGCCCGGAACATTTGATTTACAACAAAAACAGCGAATGCGTATTTATACAAAACCGTTTCGGTATATTTGTTTACGTGCAGCATGAAAATGCAGTAAAAGCACTGCCGAATATTCCCGATTTTCTGTCCGATGAAGAATACAATATTTATGATTTATGCAAAATCGCAATTTCTCCGAACGGAAGATATTTGCTTTACAAAAAAGCCGTTTCCCCTACACGTGCAGATATTTTTTTGTACGATTTAGCGTCATCGCAACCTGCTTTGGTAATAAACGCCGCCGACCGCTGTCCGGGAGAAACTGTTGCAAAATGGTCACCTGATTCAAGCCATTTTATCTATCAGAAAAACAATAAAATTTACTATTTCTCGATTGCAAACTATTCGCAAAACCGTCAGCTTGAAGAATCTTGGCGTTTCATTGCAAATGCAAGACTTATAAACGGAGACTGGGCAGACAGCAACCGTTTTATTTGGGCAGAAAAAGAGGCAATTTGGGAATGTGATACAGCTTCATTTGCCGCAAAGTCAATTTATTCAAATTATCTACAACAAGGAAAAGCAGCTGCCGCATTGCCTTATCCGTTTCAGCAGCAGTCACACAGATTATTTTTTTCCGGAGAATCCACGCAAATGCTTCTGGTAAGAAATAACGGTGCTGCAATGCTGTTCAATCCAAATGCACCGCTGGAAAACAGCGCATATCTTCAGCTTGGAACAAATATGCGTGTAAAAAAGGCTGAAATTAATCAAAACGGCAACGGTGCGGTTCTTGTCAAAATATTGGAAAATGGAAATTTCACAAATAAATTATTTATTATAAAAAATAAAACGTTTGTTCCGCTTTCCGAAACGTCAGCTTCTTCATTGAACCGAATCAATGATTTCACATTAAACAATGAAACGTTGCTGATAAGTACATCCGACAGTGCCGCCGCAGTAAACATTGAAACAGATGAAATTCTATGGCAGGCAGAACAAAAAGATGTAAGAAAAATCCTTCCGATAACAACCGGACATATCTTGTTTGCAAAAGACGCTGCTTGGTTTAGAAATCACAACGGTGATTTACAGCCTTTGTTTTTATGCAGTGCTCCGGCTGCCGGAATTTCCGAAAACGGCACACCGATTATTACCGCAGCAAAAGGAAATATTTGGGAAATAGATGTGAATAGCGGTATGATTAAGCAGCAGCCATCATATCGGGGGAAAATTATAACAGAACCTCAAAATTCCAAAGGTCGCCTGCTTACCAGAGAGATAAAGAAAAGTTTCTACCAGAATGTTGTATGCTTCAAAGAAACTTTCAGTGGGAAACAAATCGACATTATAAAGGAAGGAAAACTGAATTACACACTTTACCAACCGGAAATTAAAGGTAACCTGCATTTTAAAGCCGGAGAAAAATATGAAATTGCGCTGATGTTCGACTGTCTGCGTTCCGGAGAAGGCATTTTTGAAATAGCAGAAGCCCTTAAACGTTATAAAATACGTGCTAATTTTTTTCTTAACGGTGATTTCATCAGAAACTCGCCTGTTCTCACTCGTGAAATTTCACTGCTTGATGCCGAAATTTGCAATCTTTTTGACAGCAACATAAATTTTTCGGGTGACACTTATACGATTGACAAAACTTTCATTCAGCAAGGGCTTTCATGCGCCGAAGAAAATTATTTTGCGGTAACCGGGAAAAACTTTGCTCCATACTGGCATTCACCTTTGTTCATTTATAATACTTCGATTGTTCGGTACGGATTGGACAGCGGATATAAGTTTGTAAGTTATCAGCTTGACAGTATGGACTGGATTGACAAAAACGACCGCAATGTTAATTCTAGGTACTACATGAACAATGAAAAGTTGATTCTGCGACTGCTGCAAAATTTAAAGCCCTCACAAACAGTTTTGTTTTCAACAGGATTCAACGGAACAGAACGAGACGAGCGGTTATTTGAAGATATTAGTACAATATTGTGCGAAATGCAGCGTTCGGGATATACATTTTCATACGTAAGCAGTATTTTAAACCGCTACAGAAAATAAGAAATCAATTCCTCAAATCACATATTTTTTGCTTCTGCGTACATTTATTCATTTTGTATTTGTGAGTTTCCGTAAAAAGTTATATGATACGCCCCATATTTTCTGACTCAATTACAGGAAAAAATTAAAATTACTTTAAGAATAAGGAGTAAAAATAATGAGTAACTCAAAAAAACAGTCGATGGACGGAAATCAGGCTGCAGCACATGTAGCATACGCTTTTACTGAAGTTGCAGGTATCTACCCTATTACACCGTCATCGCCGATGGCTGATTTTGTAGATCAATGGTCTGCAAACGGTCTGAAAAACATTTTCGGCACAGAAACAAAAGTCGTTGAAATGGAATCTGAAGCCGGTGCTGCCGGTACAGTTCACGGCTCGCTTGCTGCCGGTGCTTTGACAACTACATTCACAGCATCACAAGGTCTTCTTTTGATGATTCCAAATATGTATAAAATTGCCGGAGAACTTTTACCATGTGTTTTCCATGTATCAGCAAGAACCGTTGCAGCACAGTCTTTGAACATTTTCGGAGACCATTCCGATGTTTATGCCTGCCGACAAACAGGTTTTGCAATGCTTGCAGAAACAAACACACAAGAAGTTATGGATCTTGCCGCAGTAGCTCACCTTTCAGCTATTGAAGGAAGAGTTCCTTTTATTAACTTTTTCGACGGTTTCAGAACTTCTCATGAAATCCAGAAGATCAGAATCTGGGATTACGAAGATTTAAAAGAAATGTGTAACATGGATGCGGTAAAAGCTTTCCGTGACCACGCACTTAACCCTGAACACCCTGCAATGCGCGGTTCCCATGAAAACGGAGATGTTTTCTTCCAGCACAGAGAAGCATGTAACACAGTTTACAATGCGCTTCCTGCCGTTGTTGAAAAATATATGGCTAAAGTTAATGCTAAACTTGGTACAAACTACGGTTTGTTCAATTACTACGGAGCAGAAGACGCTGACCGTGTAATCGTTGCAATGGGTTCTATTTGTGATGTAATAGAAGAAGTTATCGATTACTTAAATGCAAAAGGTGAAAAAGTAGGACTTATTAAAGTAAGACTTTACAGACCTTGGGTAAAAGAAGCTTTCACAAAACTTATTCCTGCAACTGCTAAAAAAATTGCAGTTATCGACCGTACAAAAGAACCGGGGGCTCTCGGTGAACCGCTTTACCTTGATGTTGCTACAACACTGCGCGAAGCCGGCTTAAACGACATTGTTCTTACTGCCGGACGATACGGTTTGGGTTCTAAAGATACTCCGCCTTCAAGCATTTTCGCTGTTTACAAAGAACTTGAAAAAGATTCACCTAAAGCTCGCTTTACATTGGGAATTGTCGATGATGTAACAAACTTGAGCTTGCCTGAAATCAAACCTGCGCCTATTACAGCTGCTGCCGGAACAAAAGAATGTAAATTCTGGGGACTCGGCGGAGACGGAACCGTTGGTGCCAACAAGAACTCGACAAAAATTATCGGAGATCACACCGACAAATATATTCAGGCTTATTTCCAGTATGACTCTAAAAAAACAGGTGGTATTACAATTTCTCACCTCCGATTTGGTGATAAACCAATCAGAAGCCCTTATTACATCAATCAGGCTGACTTTGTAGCTTGTCACAGTCCTTCATACGTTATCAAAGGATACAAAATGGTTCAGGATGTTAAACCTAACGGTATCTTTATGATTAACTGTCAGTGGTCTGATGAAGAACTCGACAAACACATGCCGGCTGAATCAAAAAAATACATTGCAGACAACAACATTCAAGTATACACAATCAATGCAATTGATAAAGCAATTGAAATCGGTATGGGCAAAAGAACGAATACTATTCTTCAGTCTGCATTCTTCAAACTTGCAAATGTAATGCCTATTGATGAAGCAATAGACTTTATGAAACAAGCTGCTAAAAAATCATACGCAAAAAAAGGTGATGATGTTGTTCAAATGAACTACAACGCTATCGATGCCGGTGTTGAAATTCTTCATAAAGTAGAAATTCCTGCTTCTTGGAAAAATCCGACTGCAGATGCGCCTAAAGCAAAACTTGCCGGAGATCCAAAAGTTGTAGCTATGGTTGAAAACCTGATGAATCCGATTGCCCTTATGGATGGTGATAATTTACCTGTTTCCGCATTTAAAGATTGCGCTGACGGTCAATTTGAAATCGGAGCTTCTGCTTACGAAAAACGAGGAACAGCAGTTATGGTTCCTGTTTGGGATCCTGCAACATGTGCTCAATGTAACAGCTGTGCATTTGTATGTTCTCACGCTACAATTCGTCCGTTTATCTTGAACGATGCAGAAGTAAAAGCTGCTCCTGCTAACATTAAGCTTGCAGATTCTAAACATGCTACAGAAGCCGGAATGAAGTACACAATGAGTGTATCTCCGTTAGACTGTATGGGATGTGGTGAATGTGTGACTGTATGTCCTGCAGCAAGCAAAGGTGCTCTTAAAATGGTACCTCAAGAAACTCAATCTGCCGAACAGCCTGTATTTGACTACTTGGTTACTAATGTCGGCAAAAAAGAAATTAAACCTGTATTTACTGATGCTACACCTATCGGTTCACAGTACAATCAGCCGCTTCTTGAATTTTCTGGAAGCTGTGCCGGCTGTGCGGAAACATCTTATGCTCGTTTAATTACTCAGCTTTTCGGTGAACAAATGTATATTTCAAATGCTACAGGATGTTCTTCTATCTGGGGCGGTCCTGCTGCAACTTGTCCATACACAGTAAACAAAGATTCCAAAAAAGGACCGGCTTGGGCTAACTCATTATTTGAAGATAATGCAGAACACGGTTTGGGAATGTACTTAGGACAAAAATTTATCCGTGACAGCTTAATTAAAAAACTTGAAGAAATTGCTGCCGGAGACAAAGCTTCCGCATCATTAAAAGATGCAATTGCAAAATTCATTGAAACTAAAGATTCTACAAAAGGAAACGTAGAACCTTGCAAGGCTCTTATCGCAGAACTTGAAAAATGCGGATGTGACTGTTCTAAAGAAATCCTTGAAAAGAAATCTTATCTGTCTAAAAAATCTGTTTGGATTATGGGTGGAGATGGTTGGGCTTACGATATTGGATTCGGCGGTCTTGACCATGTACTTGCATCAGGTGAAAACGTAAACGTAATGGTATTCGATACAGAAATGTACTCAAATACAGGCGGTCAAGCTTCTAAAGCTTCCAACATCGGTGAAATTTGTCAGTTTGCCGCAGCCGGAAAAGAAATCGGTAAAAAATCACTTGCTGAAATCGCAATGAGTTACGGTTACGTATACGTTGCTCAAATCGCTCTGGGCGCAAATCCTGCACAAGCCGTAAAAGCAATTGCCGAAGCTGAAGCATACAACGGTCCGTCATTAATCATCGGTTATGCTCCATGTGAACTTCACGGAGTAAAAGGTGGAATGAACCACTGCCAAGACGAAATGAAAGCTGCTGTAAAATCAGGTTACTGGAACTTGTTCAGTTTCAATCCTGCTCTTAAAGCTGAAGGTAAAAATCCGTTTACTTTGGCTTCAAGAGAAGGTGACGGAACTTACCAAGCATTCCTTGCTAATGAAACTCGTTATTCTGCACTTACTCGTAAATTCCCTGAACGTGCTGAAAAACTTTTCAAAGCAAATGAAGAAGCTGCAAAAGCACGTTTTGAACACTTACAGAGATTAATAGAATTGTATAAATAACAATTTTATACTTTATAATTTGAAACTATAACATTAACAGCACAGATAAACTTTTTGTTTGTCGGTGCTGTTTTTTATTCACTTATTTAAAATCAGTTACTTATAAGGAAATAATCTTGGAAACAAAAAGAAGCAATTTTTGCGTTTTCTGCAAAAACTATTTTTACTTTATAAAAAATAATATTCCGCTTACTGTATTCACAACAACAATTCTTTTATTCATATACGGAATCAGACTTTTTAATGTAAATATAGGAATTGGAGTGATACAATAAAAGTGCAGTGCCTAAATAGCCGAAAAACTAAGGAGCATGGCAATGAAAAGGTACGACCAAAATTTCAAGGACGAGGCTTTGAAGCTCTCGGACGACATCGGAATCAAAAAAGCTTGCGAGCAGC
>JBNMHA010000029.1:0-25283 GCA_050872545.1 Spirochaetales bacterium
GTGTTACCATCATTTTTTACCGAATCACGTGAACTTATCAGCGTAGGTTTTGCGGCTTCATAAGAAACACGTGCATTCAACATACTTAGTCTAGGCACAATTCCGGAACGAAACTGCCCCATTGTTTGATTAAAAGTTTCTTCTTTGCTTGCCAAATCTTTTTCATCTATAGCAAGTTTTGTTTGGCTCAAAAGCAGTGAATAGTACGAAAGTTTGACATTTTTCAGCAAAGTTCTTTTCGCGCTTTCATAAGTTATTTTGCCGGACTGATAATCAAGACAAGTTTGGTATGCCTGAAAAATCATTGCAGCATTAAAGTTCCAGTTTACGTTAATTGCCAAAGTCGGCATTACCTGCGGTGTTGTATACTCGTAGTTCATTACAGTATCGTATCCGCCCGGAATTGTTGGAGAAGGAACAACTCCAACCCACTGGCTGCCCTTGCGATCATCTTCATCCAGCGTATTGATTGAAAATGTTCCGCTTCCTGTGATAGTAGGCAAAAAAGTATTCCAACATCCATAAAGCGACCATTTAGTTTTGTCAAAATTAAAACCGTCGCTTTTCAGTCCTAAGTTATTTTTTAATGCTCTGTAAATTGCGTCATTAAGACTCAGTTCAAGAACATCATTCTCTTTGTTTATTTCTTTATCTGCACTGTCTTGCGGCGTAATATCTTTCGATACAGATTGTGAAAAAACAATAGCCGGCAGCAGCAGCAACATTGCCGTTAAACCTTTAAGTTTCATAGATCCCCCTTTTTTATTCCGTAAACAGACAATTTATAAAGATTCCTGATTTGTTCTAAATCAGAATTTATTCCTTTTAATAAGGCAAAAAAGACATATCTAACGATTAGAATTTGGATTATTATGAATGGAAAATAAACAGTACCGCAGAAAAGTTTTCTGGTTTTAGGTATTTTAATCTTATAGATTTCTTTCAGTACATCAAGAGTTTTACCCTTAATCGTAATTTTACTGTAGTCTTTAGTCGCAATCCAGTTCATAATCACAGTATGTCTGATATTAGAACGGAATGTGTGATAAAAAAAATATATAAGCAAATACCACACTTCAAAGCCGTTAGTTCTCTGAAATGTCTCTTCATTAAAGTACTTTTTAAAATTATGCAGTCTTCTGAACAATGAATCTGAAATCATTGTCTTTTTATTTTCAAAATAATTATACAATGAACTTTTTGTAATGTGCATTTTTGCAGCAATTTTATTAACCGAAATATTCCAATAACCTTCTTCAATTATCACATCAGCAATAGCATTAAGAACAGCCTCCTCCGGCAAATCATCGGTGATTTCCCTGTTTTTTATTTCTTCTTCAATCGATGAAAAATCAATATCTTTTGTATTAACGTCATCTTTGAAAAAGCCGTACTCTATTATTTCGGAAACTTGATCTGCGCATACATCAAACAAAGTTTCCTTAGGATATTTTTCAATTTCCATTTCCGAATTCTCCACCACATCATCTTGCAGTGACATCTAGATTTCAACAATAGTAAACAAATATGCAAAGAAATAATCTCTGCCTTTTATCGGACAGTTTATGTCGTCAAATTTGCTATATATATCATTCAATTCTTCTTTTGTTAATACATTTTCTATATAAGTTTTACAAAGCCCGCTTACCTGTCTTTTGCTTACAAACATATACTTTCGGAACATCAAAAATTCAGGTTTTTTGTGAAGAAAAACAGCTATACTGCGAATCAACAAGCGCAAAATGTTACCGGAAAATCCTTTTTGCTTATCAAAAAAGTCACGCCAGAATTTTATCTGTAACAAATCAAAGTAGCGGTAAATTTCAGTAATCAGCTCTTCTTTGTCGTGAAAGTGTTTGTATAAAGCCGGTTTTGATATTTTTAAAGCTTTGGCTACAGGAGATAAGCTTATATTCTGGAAGTTATTTTCATTCCAGGTGTTTACAGCTTTTAATATTATTTCTTCTTTCGTCAAACCTTTCATTGTTTCCCTGTTTTTAATGACCATTCATTAACCATTCCAAAAAACAGCCCCCTTATAGTTAAATAAGTGTTTGCTGTCAATTATAAATTTTATTTTTTATGTACACTCCAGCTTATAAATTTTATTCAGATCATAAGACATTTTACGTATATTAATTCCATTTATATTCTTTACATTCAAATAAGTATCTACAGTTCCGTGTATTCGCAATCGTCCGCCGTGCTCGCAGCTTTCAAGAACTTTTAAACATGATGAATCAAAATTTTTTTCCAGAATCCAAATGTGATCAAGCAGCATTTCAGGATTGTCATAAAGCCTTACATTGTGAAACAAAAAATTTCTTAGATTATTGACACGATTTTTTTTGTAAAAAACATAATCTGCCGTCACATAAATTTTCCTGCCCAAATATTGCTTCAATATATAACGTTTAGAATCCATTTCTACCTCCTGAAAAAACGCTCAAGCTATTGTCTGACTTTAATGACCATTCATTAACTTAACAGCTAAAATAATTATTCAAATACACCTTTTTATACTGAATTTAATTCTCGGTAACAAACAAATCCAGCCTTTCTGCAATACTCTGCATTTCCATATCATTTTCAGCAATGCGGTCTGCACACTGTCTAAGTTCTTCTCTTATAGATTGCGGAACATCCTTTTCTGCTTTATAGCGCATTTTATGTTCCAAACTAGACCAGAAATCCATTGCAATAGTTCTAAGCTGAACCTCCACACGCACAGGGCATACACATTCCGAAAGATAAACATCTGTTTCTACTACAAGGTGCAGACTTCGGTAACCGGACGCTTTAGGATTTGCAATATAATCTTTTTCCTCAATCAGCCTAATATCCGCCTGTGCCAAGAACATATCACGAACTTCGTAAATATCCGCAACATAAGGACACACGACACGTACTCCGGCAATATCGTTTAGGCAAGAGGTCATGTTTTCCAATGTCATAGGCAAACCATGTCTGTCCAGTTTCAGCGCAATGCTTTCGGGTGATTTAATACGTGATTTGATTGTTTCGATAGGACTGCGTTTTCCGCGAACACTGAATTCTTTGTTAAGAATTTCCAGCTTAGTTGTAACTTGCTTTGCTGCACCGTCATAAATCATCATCAGTTGTTGAAATTTTAATGCAGTGTCATATATTTTTTCTGCATTGTAGCCGGTTTCCACATAAGTATTATGTGCAATTCGTTTTAGATTTCTATTCATCAGCAATTCCTTTTTGTTGACTAACAGTTGTCGGATATATAATTAACGTTGATATGTTACTAATATCAGTAAATAATACAAAATATTTACTTTTGTTTAATGAAACCATTTTTCAAACAATCCATAAATATTTCACACTGCTGTTTAGCATCATCATAAGTCAATTTACCCAAGAAATAATCACTGCTCAAGCGAGAAATTGCACCAAATCCCATAAGACATATCATCTTCAAAAAATCTTCTGTTTCATATTTTAAATTGGATAAATCTATTATTTCCTGCTTCTTTCCTATTTCCGGACTTAATCTTTGAATAGAAAGACTTAAAGTATTTACTCCCAAAAGCTTTATATTCTCATACGTTTGACGAATAAATTTCTCCTCGCACGTTCCCTTGTAACTGGCTATAAACTCAAAATATTTCATAAACAACTCAAAAATATCCAATTTATCCGACGGTTTTATGTATTCAAAAAATTTATCGTGTATCAAGGAAAGAAGGTAATCGTAAATATCCTGCTTGTTGGCAAAATAGTAATATATCCCAGTACGTGATACTCCGGCATTGTGGGCAATATTGAAAATAGACGCATCTTCAAAAGACTGCCGCTCAAATTCCGAAATTGCAGCATTGATAAAAGCCTTCTTTTTTTCATCAGTTAAATCAAAAAATTTCTTTGTAGGCATAAGTTCTCCTTTTATAAAAATACCTGAACATAGACGAAAAAACATTCGACATAGTGTCAAAAAAAATAAAAAACCATACTTTTTTTTGTTGAATATTTCTTATGCAGCTCGGTAATGATAAGAAGAGTTATTTGCACTAAGAGATTACATAAAAACAATAGTGTCAGACCTATATTCTATTTCGGAATTAAGGTCTGTCCCTGTAATAAGACCAAAACTTCTATTTTATGTCATTCTCGTGCTGTGACACGAGAATCTATTTTTGCAAGGAGATCTCCGGGACACACCCGAAGATGACAGTAGCGACTGATTCTCCGGTCAAGCCGGAGAATGACAAATTGTTTGCATAGTGTCAGACCTATATTCTGTTTCGGAATTAAGGTCTGTCCCTGTAATAAGACCAAAACTTCTATTTTATGTCATTCTCGTGCTGCGACACGAGAATCTATTTTTGCAAGGAGATCTCCGGGACACCCACCGAAGATGACAGTAGCGACTGATTCTCCGGTCAAGCCGGAGAATGACAAGTTGTTTGCCTAGTGTCAGACCTATATTCTATTTCGGAATTAAGGTCTGTCCCTGTATTCAAAAGCCATAAAACAAATTAAAGATATAACGCTCCGCCGTTTCACCGGTTATTTAAGGAGAAAGCAGGTAGTTACTCCGGCAGAACATCTATAATATAATCACAAGATTGACAGTTTTTTTTTTTTTTTTACAAGCAAATAAAAAAGGAGCGAAAAATGAAACCTAAAACCTTCGTAAAACCAATATTCTTCCTTATAATAATATTGGTAATATTTTGCTGTTCATACGAAACAGAAGATGATTTAAAAACTTATACCGTAACCTTTCAAACTGATTATGCAGAAAAACCAAATGAGCTTCATTTAACTGAAAATTCCATACTTACAGAAAATCAGCTGAAAGATTTAATTGCCGCTGATTACACATTTATAGGATGGTACGATAACGATGATAAAAAGGCTGAAGCCGGAAGTTACACCGTCACAAGAGATGTAACATTAACCGCAAAATGGGAAAAAAACGATTACACAATTACCTATTATGATAAAGAAAATAAGCTTGAGGTACTTCCAAACGGCTTTATTGCCAAAAAAAGCGTTAATATTTTACCAATTCCAGAAAAAGACAATTTTATATTCGACGGCTGGTTTGAAAACAAAGATTTAACAGGAACTGCTGTAACTGAAATTACAGAAGGCACAAACAAAAACATTACTTTATATTCCAAGTGGTACGTCGTTGGATTAAGCGGAACTGCTACCGGAAAAAAGCAGGGCGAAATATTTTCACCAGACATAACAATCGGTGAAAAAACTTACAGCAAAACATCTGAAATTGTTGTAATTCCGCAGGGAACCGAAGCTTTTATAAAAGGAAATAATAAGAGCCAAGTTTTTATTAACAAAAGAAATGTGAAATTATCACCTTTTGTAATAGGGCAATATGAAGTAACACAAGGTTTGTATCTTGCGGTAACAGGCAATAATCCAAGTAAATTTAAATCTAGTACTTCCGGTGACGAAGCTCCTGTTGAACAGGTAAATTGGTATCAGGCTGTTTCTTTTTGCAATGAACTAACGAAGAAAACAATGACTGAAAGCGACTGCGTTTATTACAGCGATGAAAAATGCAGCAGCGTTTATACAACAGCAGATGCGAATAATGAAAAAATGCCGTTTCTGAAATTGACAAATACCGGCTACAGGTTGCCGACTGAGGCAGAATGGGAATTTGCAGCAAGAGGAGGAAATCCGAGGTTAGAAGATTTCTATAATAATGATAAAAAACTTGATGATTATGCTTGGTATTTAGACAATAGCAACGAAAGGACTCATAATGTCGGCTCAAAAAATGCCGACTCTTTAAATCTTTATGATATAAGCGGCAATGTCTGGGAATGGTGCTGGGATTTCTACAACGATGCCGGTGTCACTAATGAAAAAATCAGCAGCGGAAAAACTGAAGAAAATCCACTTGGTTTTATTCCGGGAGCCTATCGAGTAATTCGAGGCGGAAGCTGGCTTAATCCTTCAAGCCTATGCAGCGTTTCGCATCGATATCGATTTAATATGAATTACAATGAAGCACCTACTATAGGATTGCGTCTTGCACGCTCTATATAAAAAGATGTACTTAATATTTAGGGACAGACCCATATCCCATTTTGGAATCGAAGTCTGTCCCTGTAATAAGACCAAGGCTTCTATTTTATGTCATTCTCGTGCTGTGACATGGGAATCAATTTTGCAAGAAGATCTCCGGAACACGCCCGAAGATGACAGTAGCGACTGATCCTCCGGTCAAGCTGGAGAATGACAAGTTGTTTGCCTAGTGTCAGACCTATATTCTATTTCGGAATCAAGGTCTGTCCCTGTAATAAGACCCAAGCTTCTATTTTATGTCATTCTCGTGCTGCGACACGAGAATCTATTTTTTCAAGGAGATCTCCGGGACACCCACCGAAGATGACAGTAGCAACTGATTCTCCGGTCAAGCCGGAGAATGACAAATTGTTTGCATAGTGTCAGACCCATATCCTATTTCAGAATTAAGGTCTGTCCCTGCATTATCGCTCATGAACAGATTAATTTTTTTCGACTTTCTAGCCACAATACAGTCATTTGTGGCTGTCTGCAAAAAAAATCAACCTAACATTTTTTTAAGCAATTCCGTAGCTTTCACCGGATTTGCTTTGCCCTTTGTCAGCTTCATAACCTGTCCCATAAGGAATTTTAACGCGTTATCTTTTCCCTTGTGGTAATCTTCAACAGACTTAGGATTTGCATCTATCACACTGCGGCATATATTTTCAATCTCGCTGTCATTATCCATCAGTGCCAAATTTTCCTCTGCAACTATTGCCGATGCGGTTTTGCCGGTAGAACGCATTTTTACAAAAACATCCTTTCCAATCCAAGAACTTATCTTGCCGTCGCCCATTTGATTTACCAAATCGGCAATATGACTTGCCGGAACAGAAAAATCTTCTATTGTTATATTTTCTGCGTTTAGTATTGCACAAATATCAGTAAGCACAACATTTGAAGCCTTTTTATAATATTTTGTCTCTTTGCAAACATCTTCAAAATAATTAGCCAAAGCCAAAGAAGCAGAAAGAGTCAGCGCATCATATTCAGTAATACCGTATTGAGAAACAAAACGTTTTCTCTTAGGCGCAGGGAGCTCCGGCAGACGTTTTCGCTGCATTTCTATTATCTCATTAGAAACTTCCAAATGCGGCAAATCAGGTTCCGGGAAATATCTGTAGTCCGACTCACCTTCTTTAGAACGTTGAAATACTGTAATTCCCTTGCTGTCATCATAACCGCGAGTTGTTTTATTTGTTCCGCTGTTTACTTCACCTGTTTTTTCATATTCCTCAACCTGCCGCTTCATCTCATATTCCAAAGCCTTTTTCACATTGGAAAACGAGTTCATATTTTTGATTTCGGCAATAGGCGTATTTACCTCAGTTCCGTCAGCCTGCGGAATCATCATGCTGATATTTGCATCACAACGCAAACTTCCCTCTTCCATGTTACAATCGGAAATTCCTATATACTGGAAAATCTCTTTAAGAGTTTTCAAATACTTCACAGCCTCATCAGGCGATGTAATATCCGGCTCACTTACAGTTTCCAAAAGCGGTGCTCCGCAGCGGTTGTAATCGACATAACTGTTATTTGTGCCATCCTCAAGGTGAATCAATTTTCCGGCATCTTCTTCCATGTGCGCACGTGTAATTCTAATATTTTTCGTAGTTCCGTCATCATTTTCAATTGTGAGGTAACCTTCATAACAAATCGGTTTATCATACTGTGAAATCTGGTAGCCTTTAGGCAAATCCGGATACATATAATTTTTACGGTCAAATTTTGTTATATGCGCAATTTTACAGTTCAAAGCATGACCGGCTAAAATCGAATCATGCAAAACCTGACGATTAAATACAGGAAGCATTCCGGGCATTCCCATACACACCGGACAAACTCGGCTGTTAGGATTTCCGCCGTATTTATTTTCACATCTGCAAAATGCTTTTGTTTTAGTTTTCAATTGAACATGTACTTCCAAACCTATAATCGGATAAGGTTTCTTTACATCGGATGTGCTGCTCATTTTGTTCCTCCTAAAATAAATTCTCCCGTTCCCAGCAGTAAGCCATCATCAAAACGCTTTCCAATCAGCTGCATTCCTACTGGCAAACCTGTAACTGCATCTGTTCCTGCCGGAATACTCACAGCCGGAAGTCCGGCTAAATTAACAGGAATAGTACAAAGATCGGCAGTGTATAATTTAAGCGGATCATCAAAATTTTCACCCAATTTAAACGGCAATACAGGCGATGTCGGAGTAATCAAATAGTCGTATTTACTAAATTCCTGCATAAATCTGTCTGCCAAAACGATTCTTGCCTTTTGCGCTTTCTTGTAATATGCATCGTAATAACCTGATGACAAAACAAAGTTTCCGAGAATTATACGGCGTTTCACTTCATCACCGAAACCTTGACTTCTTGTCTTTGTAAATAAATCTTTCACGTCTTCATCGGCTTTTCTCGGAACTTGCAATCCATAGCGAACACCGTCGTAACGCGCAAGATTTGAACTTGCTTCAGCCGGTGCGATGATATAATAAGTGCTGACTCCGTAAGTAATTTCTTTAATGCTTGTCATTTCCACGACTGCACCAGCAGCTTTTAAATCTTCAATTTTTTTCTGCATTACGGCACGCACAGCTTCATCAGTGCTTTCATTCTCAAGAGTTTCGCTGATTACGCCAAACTTCTTTCCTTTAATGTCTTTAGCTGCAAAATCTTTAATGTTTTCCGGAACCATTGAGGAGCTTGTCGAATCTTTTTCATCAATTCCCATCATAAACGAAGTCAATAAAGCTGCATCTTCACAATTCTGCGTTAATGTACCGACCTGATCGAGACTGCTTCCGAATGCGGTAACGCCCCAACGTGATAAAAGTCCGTATGTTGGTTTGTATCCTACAATTCCGCAAAAACTTGCCGGTTGACGCACTGAACCGCCCGTATCTGTACCAAGTGCAGCTGGAACAAAACCGGCAGCAACGGCAGCCGCTGAACCGCCTGATGAACCGCCCGGCACATACTGTTTATTTACAGGATTCTTTGTCGCACCGAAAGCTGATGTTTCAGTTGTAGAACCCATTGCAAATTCATCCATATTCGCTTTTCCGACAAAAACAGCTCCAGCATCTGCAAGTCGCTGCGCAACTGTAGCCTGATAAGGCGGAATAAAATTTTCCAATATCTTAGAAGCACACGTGTTAGGAAGTCCTTCTACCGCAATGTTGTCTTTTACCGCAACTGCGATTCCCTCCAATTCACGATTTGTACCGTCATTATAACGAGCCTGCGCTGCAGCGGCAATTTCATCCAATTTATCATTAACCGACAGCAAAGAATTAATTTCCTTATCCTCTGCCTCAATTTTCTTTTTCAGTTCCTTATAATATTCAGGCAGCGACAATCCGCCGTTTTTCACCTGATTCAGAAACTCTTTGTAAGTTAATTGTGTACTCATAAACAAGTCCTATTGCTTAAATATCGCAACGTTATATCAAAAAGGCGGTTGAGTTGCAAGCTGCAAAAAATTGGAAGAAGTCATTCCCGGACAGCCTTCTGTTTGTACTATCATTTACAATAATTTGATTTTCTTATAGAAATAGCAGCTTAATTGTCATTACCGTGTCACGATATTGGAATCTGCTGTAAATTTACGATAGATTATCAAACGAGTTTCTTTCAGAAAAATCGTAAGTCAAACCCGATAATGACATTTAAATATAAAAAACAAAATAAGGTTGGTTGGAAATGGAATCAAAATATTCTATCACATCATTTTTCACTGCAAATACACATTTTTTCCCAAACGATTCAATCGGTGCGATAATGAAAGCATTTGAAAAGCTTAGCGAACAAAGTATTTCCATTTTCGTATCATGCTGCAAATTTAAAAATCCGCATATTATCCTTTTAATAAGCATATTTTTTGGAGCTTTCGGAATTGACAGATTTATAATCGGAAACATTAGAAGCGGAATCCAAAAGCTGATATGTTCAATTATCAATATTATTGTCTATACAGTTTTTATTTTTAATAGAAAAGATTTCTTCGGTAATGCCATAAATGAAAACGTACTTTTTTTCATAATAATTTCTTCTTCAATTATGCTGCTGATTTTTTGGATAATCGATATTTGCATAATCACAGAGAACACAAAAAAAGCAAATCTCAAAGTTCTTGCACGGAATTTTTATGATTATTTAGATGAAGATATTTTCAATAATTATTTTGACTACAAAAATACCGAAAACATTAACTGCCACTGTAAAGATGAAAAAGAACTTAGAGAAGAATTAAAAATATCGCAAGAAAAAATTTCTGACTTGGAAAACAAATTAAAAGTCCAGGAACAACAAGTTATTGAAATTGCTAGGAAGATGAAAAGAAGCGGAATTGAAAATAAGTGGATTTGCGAAATTACCGGACTAAGCCTGAAAGAAATTGAAAATTTGGTTGTTTAACCTGCTGCGATTCGGCAAATGTTCAAACTGCTTTTTCTGCGGCTGAGTTCTTCTGATATTTGACAATCCCAATGTTTACAGTTATAAACGTTTCCAATTATCGGAGGTTTTTTGGTTATGGAAAAAGTATCGCAGAAAATAAAAAGTGTTTTTTCTGTTATTTTCACATTTGCCGGTATTTTTTTTATTCTGGCAGCTGCATTTATTTTCCCGGTTTATTTCTTTTCCGAAAGATTTCCGCACGCCTACAGTTTTATAATTCTCTGTTTAGTCGCAGCCTTTATTTTGTATCTGATAATCCGCAGATTTTACCGTTGCTATCGTAATTATGGGAACTTTCACAAATTTGCACTGCACGTTTTAGTGCTTTGGCTGCTTCCGTTGCTTTTAATTGCCGTTTTGATAATTTCCGAACTTTTGCTTATCAGAACATTCTTTTTCATTCCAATAATTGTTTCAATACTGCTTGAATGTATTTTTAATGCAGTCGCAATTGTCGCAGGCGTTTATCTTGTGTCATTTTTCAATTCTGTAAGAAGTAAGCTAAACTGCCGGGAGAAATAAATGACAATAAACAAAGATTTTCTGCTGAAACTTTTTGATTTGGCGTACATGCAGCGTTGGAATGATAAGCTACGCCCAATTGCATTCATTGAAATGGATAAACAGGCGCATAAATTTATGATTACTTATCTTTTTGCGAAACTGGAAGAAAAAGTAACTTCAATTGACTGGATTACAATAATCGAAGGCTCAATTTTTGAATATCTGCAAAGAATGATTGTAACAGACATAAAACCTACAGTTTTCGATAAAATGCGCCAAAATACTCAAAAGATGAAAGAATTCAACAACTGGATTTTCTCACAGCTCGAACCAATTCTGCGTCCTCTCGGCGATGATTTTGTAAAAAGGTATCAGGAATATTTTGCTTTGCCACAAACAAATGTATGCAAAAAAATAATTCATGCGGCACATGTTTATTCTTCCAGATGGGAGTTTCAAATTCTGGAGAAAGCTAATCCGGACGGCTACGACAATTCTTTCATAAAAAGCTGGTTTGAGCAACAAATGGAGCAATGCTACGACCTGCGCGGCATTCAGGAAGTCGCACTTTTTACATCGTACAAGAAATTTATCAATCTCTGCGGTCAGCTTCGCTTTCAAATTCGTTGGTCAAACCTTATGCGTGAGCCTAAAACTTCGGTGCTGAGTCATTCATTATTTGTTGCATTTACTTCATATTTATTTACGCTTTCACAAAACGGCTGCGAAAAACGCTGCTACAACAACACGTTTACCGGGCTTTTCCATGACCTGCCGGAAGTTTTGACTCGCGATATTATTTCGCCTGTAAAAAATTCGGTTGAGGGACTGGGAGATTTAATAAAAGAATGTGAAAAGGAACAAATGCAGGCGATTGTTTATCCGCTGTTGCCGGAAAATCTTCAAAATGAAATGCGTTTGTACACAGAAACAGAATTTGAAGATTACATTATCGACAACAAAAAAATGAAGCTGACTTCCACTGCCGAAATTAATTCGTTATACAACAGCAGCAAATATAATCCGCGCGACGGAAAACTTGTAAAAGCGGCAGACGAACTTTCCGCATTGATAGAAGCTGATATTGCAATAAAAAACGGCTCAATTCATGAAGAATTTCACGCTGCAAAAAACAAACTGAAAAACAAATACATTAAAATGGAAAAAATCGGAAATATTGATATGGCTAAACTTTTCGGCAGCTTCTGAAATTGCCAAATCAATGCAGAATGAGTACTTGACCAAACGAAGCAATAATAATAAAAATGCAGCCTTAATCATTCGATTAATCTAACTAAGGAGTAAACAGCAATGAAAAATAAACTTGTTCCTATTACACTGCTGACCGGATATTTGGGTGCCGGAAAAACTACATTGATGAATTATGTACTTGCAAATCAAAAAGGTTACAAAGTTGCAGTTATTGTCAATGACATCGGAGAAGTAAATATTGATGCCGATCTGATTGAAAAAGGCGGAATAGTAAATGAAAAAGACGAAAGTTTAGTGCCTTTATCAAACGGTTGTATCTGCTGTACGCTGAAACTTGACTTAATGAAGCAGATTCAAGATTTAGTCGCTGAAAATCGCTTTGATTACATTTTGATTGAAGCAAGCGGCATTTGTGAACCGATTCCGATTGCGCAAACAATTTCCATGCTCGACGGAACAGTTCCGGAATCAGAGGAAAAGCCGATATGCCGTCTTGACAATATTGTATCGGTTGTTGATGCAAAGCGGCTTGTCGATGAATTTTTAGGCGGTCACAGTCTTTTAAAGGAAGATATTGAAGAAGAAGACATTGAAAACCTGTTAATTCAGCAGATTGAATTTTGTACAACAATTATTGTTAATAAAATTGACGAAATTTCGGATGAAGACAGAAAAAAAGTTCTGGAAGTAGTAAGAACTTTGCAGCCGGAAGCAAAGCTTATCGAAACAAATTATTCAAAAGTAGAACTTACGGAAATTCTTGATACTAAACGCTTTGATCATGAAAAAGCATATTCTTCCGCAGGCTGGCTTCATGCAATGGAAGAAGATGATAAGCGCAATGGCGAAGATGAACATCATGAACACGAACATCACCATGATGAAGAGCATAAGCACGAGCATCATCATCATGAACATGACGAAGATCATTCAAAATGCGATCATGAACATGGAAAATGCTGCTGTTCACATCACCACGATGAAGATCATCCGCACGGAGAAGAATACGGAATAGGAACTTTTGTATACAGAAGCCGCCGCCCTTTTGTTCAGGAAAAGTTTGAAAAATGGGTTGAAGCGGAATGGCCGCTAAGCGTAATTCGTGCAAAGGGAATTATGTGGTTTGCCGATGACAGAAAGGCAGTTTATTTGTTTGAACAAGCCGGGAAACAATTGTTTGCACAACAAACCGGCGGCGTGTGGATTGACGCATTGCCTAAATCAGAACAAAAAAGAATTTTTGCGGAACGTCCGGAAGCCAAAAAAGATTGGGATGAAACTTACGGCGACCGCATGAATAAAATTGTATTCATTGGGCGCAAAATGGACAAAGACGCAATCTGCGCCGCACTTGACAGCTGCTTAGGCGACTGAACCATTTAAATATTTGCATAAAAGATGCACGTTTTAATTTGTGCATCTTTTTTTATTAACAAAGGAAATAACATGAAAATCAACTTTGATGAAATAAAGGAAACCGTAATTTCACAATTCAGAGGTGGCGAAAAAAACACTGTGGCAAAAATATTCGCCGATGAAAACAATAAAATTATGTATGGCAGTCTCGAACAAGGCGCATCAATCGGAATGCACACTCACGATACATCCAGCGAAATAATTTATATTCTAAGCGGCAATGCAGAAATCTTGTTCGACAATGACAAAGAAAATCTTTCAGCCGGAGAATGTCACTACTGCCCAAAAGGTCATTCACACAGTTTAATTAATGCCGGAAGTGATAACTTAGTTTTCTTTGCTGTAGTACCGGAACATTCATCAAGCAAATAAGGAGCTTTTATGAATACAATCAAAATCAGGAAATACACAGAAAAAGATATTCAGCAAATGCTTGAAATATGGAATGAGGTTGTTGAAGAAGGAATCGCATTTCCGCAGGAAGAAATTTTAACGGAGGAAACAGGAAAAAGCTTTTTTGCCAACCAAACATTCTGCGCCGTTGCAGAAGAAAGCGAGAGCGGAAAAATCGTTGGGCTTTATATTTTGCACCCAAACAATGTAGGACGCTGTGGACATATTGCAAACGCAAGTTACGCTGTCAGCTCAAAATGGCGCGGTCTTCATATCGGAGAAATGCTCGTAAAAGATTGTATTGCACAAGCACACAGCAACGGCTTTAAAGTTCTCCAGTTCAACGCTGTTGTTGAAACAAATATACATGCACGCCACCTTTACGAAAGACTGGGATTCATTCAGCTTGGTACAATAAAAGGCGGCTTCCGAATGAAAGATGGGCACTTTGAAAATATCTGCCCATACTACCGAGAAGTATAAGCTGATTTTTTCGCTGAATTAATTTAGTTTCACATCATTAAAAACGAGCTGCCAAAATTGACAGCCCATTTTGCTTATCAACCAATTTTATTTAGCTTTATAATGAGTATGCAGCAATTCATGTGACTTATGTCCTAAAGGTTCACCTAAGAATTCTTTGTACAAAGTTTTAATTGATTCATTCTCATGAGATTTTCTTACTTTCTTGCCTGCATCTTCAGCATAAATAGCTTCCATTCTTTTCTGAATAATTTCAGAATTTCCATGGTGATATGGTTGACCGCCGCCGTTTATACAACCGCCCGGACAAGCCATTACTTCTACAGCCTGATAGTTTGCTTCGCCACTTTTTATTTTCTCAAGAATTTTTCTCGCATTGCCCAAACCGGAAACAACTGCAACGTTTAATTCCAAATCACCTACTTTTACTGTAGCTTCTTTTGTTCCTTCCAAACCTCGAACATCTTTAAAATCAACACATTCAAGAGTTTTTCCGGTAATTTTTTCGTATGCAGTACGCAAAGCAGCTTCCAATACGCCACCTGATGACGCAAAAATATCGGCAGCACCAGTAGCTTCACCCAAAGGATTTTCAAAAGAATCATCCGGCATATCGTTAAGATCTATTCCGGCACCTTTGAGCATTTTTGCTAGTTCTCTCGTAGACAATGAATAATCAACATCAGCTACATTATTAACCGCAAGCTCATCTCTTGTACATTCAAATTTCTTAGCAAGACAGGGCATGATTGAAACTACAACCATATCTTTTGCATCTTTGCCGATTTTTTGTGCATAATAAGATTTAGCTACAGCACCGAACATTTGCTGCGGAGATTTACATGAAGACGGAAGATTAAGCATATCAGGGAACTGGTGTTCTATAAAATTAATCCAACCCGGACAGCATGATGTTAAAATCGGCAAATCCTTTCCGCTTTTTACACGTTCGATTAACTCGGCAGATTCTTCCATAATGGTCAAGTCTGCACCGAAATCAGTATCAAAAACAGCGTCAAAGCCAAGTTTTTTTAATGCAGCAGCAAGCTTCTTTGTTACTGATGTTCCGGCAGGAATGCCAAACTCTTCACCTATTGCTACACGAATTGCCGGCGCAACTTGAACAACAACAGTTTTGTTTTCATCAAAAATTGCATTCCAAACATCGTCAATGTATGATTTTTCAGTAAGTGCGCCTGTAGGACAAACAGCAACACACTGTCCGCAGAATGTACACTGTGTACCGACAAGCGATCCCATTTCAGCAGGACTTACAACTGCTTGAAATCCTCTGCCGAATCCTGTCAAAACGCCGACAGTTTGAACTTTGCTGCAGACTGTTTCACAGCGGCGGCACATTACACATTTAGCCGGGTCACGGATTATAGAAGGGCTTGATGTATCAACAGGATAATTTGATTGTTCAAAACCTTTGTAAGTATTTGTATTTATTCCGTATTCATTAGCCAAAGACTGCAAATCACAAGCCGTAGATTTATCGCATGTCAGACAATCAAAAGGATGATCGGAAAGCAATAATTCCAAAACTTTTTTTCTTGCAGTCAAAACTCTTTTTGAATTGGTTTTTACTACCATTCCTTCCATTACAGGAGTAGCACATGCAGGAGCAAGATTTCTTCTTCCTTCTACTTCTACAACACAAACACGGCAAGACGCATTTGTATGTTCCACATTTACCGCATGTAAATTCATGTGGCACAATGTCGGAACTTTTATATTCAGTTTTCTAGCAGCAGCAAGAATTGTAGATCCTGCTTCAACCGCTACTTTTTCACCATTTACAGTAAGATTTACTAACGCCATGTTTCACTCCCCCTTAATTTTTCTCAATTGCATTAAACTTACACTTGGAGTAACAAGCACCGCATTTAATACATTTGCTGTTGTCAATAACATGCGGTTCTTTTACTGTTCCGGCAATCGCACCTACAGGACAAACTCTTGCACAAGCTGTACATCCTTTACACTTATCAGCAATAATACTGTAGCTTATAAGTTTGTGACATACACCGGCAGGACATTTTTTGTCTTTAACGTGAGCTAAATATTCATCTTCAAAATATTTTAAAGTGCTTAAAACTGGATTAGGAGCAGTTTGACCTAAACCGCAAAGAGATGTATCTCTGATTGTTTCTGCAAGACTTTTCAGTTCTGTCAAATCAGCTTCGGTTCCGTTGCCGTTAGTAATTTTTTCCAAAATTTCCAGCAATCGCTTGTTTCCGACACGACAAGGCGTACATCGACCGCATGACTCATCTACTGTAAATTCAAGGTAAAATTTCGCAATATTTACCATACAGTCTTTTTCACTAAGTACAATCATACCGCCGGATCCCATCATGGAACCGATTTGAAGCAGTGATTCATAAGTGATAGGCGTATCAAGATTTTCCTTTGTAATACATCCGCCGGAAGGTCCGCCGGTCTGAACAGCTTTGAAATCAAGTCCGCCGGTAATTCCGCCGCCGATTTCATAAATAATTTCGCGCAAAGTTGTTCCCATAGGAACTTCTACAAGTCCTACATTATTAATCTGACCGGAAAGAGCAAAAACTTTTGTTCCTTTTGATTTTCCTTCTCCGATTGATGCAAACGCTTGCGCTCCGTTTAAGAAAATCCAAGGAATGTTGGCATAAGTTTCTACATTATTAACAACACTCGGACGTTCCCACAAACCACTTACAGCAGGGAACGGCGGCTTTGTAGTAGGCTCACCGCGGCAACCTTCAATAGAATGAATCAACGCAGTTTCTTCACCACAGACAAATGCACCGGCACCGAATTTTAATTCCAAATCAAAATTAAAACCGGTACCGAAAATATTTTGTCCCAAAAGACCGAGTTCTTTAGCTTCTTTAATAGCAATTTCAAGTCGTTCAATAGCCAATGGGTATTCGGCTCGAATATAAATAAAACCTTTGCTTGCACCGATTGCATACGCACCGATTGCCATTGCTTCAATGATTGAGTTCGGGTCACCTTCCATTATGGAACGATCCATAAAAGCACCCGGGTCACCTTCATCGGCGTTACAGAGAATAAATTTTTCTGGATTATTTTCTTTTGCGGCAAAACTCCACTTTAATCCTGTCGGGAATCCGGCACCGCCTCGACCGCGCAATCCTGAATCTGTCATTTCCTTTATAACCTCTTCAGGTGTCATAGTTGTCAAAACTTTACCCAACGCCTGATAACCTTTGTTGGCTATATATTCAGTTATATTCTCAGGGTCAATAATTCCGCAGTTGCGCAGTGCAATACGTTTTTGTTTCTTATAGAAAGACATTTCATGCTGAGTTTGAACTTTCTTTTTTAAAGTAGGTTCTTCAAACAAAAGGCGGTCAATAATATTTCCTTTTACCAAATGTTCTTCCACAATTTCTTCCGCATCGGCAACTTTTACTTCCACATAGAAAACATCATCAGGAAAAACTTTTACGATAGGACCTTTTGCACAGAAACCGAAACAACCAGTCTGCGCTACGGCTACTTTATCTTCCAGACCTTTTTCTTTTACAAGCTGCTGCAATCTCTCGAGCAAAACTTTACTTTCGGAAGCATGACATCCTGTACCGCCACAAACCATTACCTGACGTTTCTGGTTTTTATTTTCAGTATTAAGACGATTTTCCAAAAGATGTTCATTTTCTTTGTATATTGATAATAAATCTTCAAAAGAAGCTATTTTTTTTTCCATAAATTTTATTCCCCCTTCGCATATTCATCAATAATGCCCTGAACCTGCTGCGGAGTTACACGTCCGTAAACTTTTCCATTTACCTGAACAACCGGAGCCAGTCCGCACGCACCTACACAACGCAAAGCATCGATTGAAAATTCAGTATCAGGCGTAACTTCACCTGTTTTAATTTTCAAAATGCGTTCAAATTCATCAAGGATTTTCTGAGCACCTTTTACATAACATGCGGTACCCAAACATACGCTGATTTTATTTTTCCCCTTAGGAAGTGTAGTAAAGTAATTGTAGAAACTGATTACACCTGATACTTCTGAATGGTGAATTGAGAGTTTTTCCGCAATATGTACTTGTAATTCTTCGGGAAGGTAACCAAAAATATGCTGCGCTCTGTGAAGCACCTGAATTAAGAATCCCTTTCTTCTCGGATCATCCTTTTTGATTGAAAGACTGTCGATAAAGTTGTCCAGTTCCTGATATAAGTTAGCCGGCAACGTTCCTTTTTTACAACATTGTTCCAAAACAAACCTCCTTCTTTTTTGGAATTGGCTGCCATATTAACATTAATTTTTCTTCTATTTCAATCTTAAATTTCTTTTTGTGAATAATCCAATTTTTATTAAATAAATAAGCATTTTTATTGCATAAAATAGGCTCACATCATTTAATTTCATGTTTTTCCCGAGATTAGGCACTTGAATTTTATTATGAAAAAGTTTACATGCGATAAAATCTGTCGAATCGATTGGAAGGTATGCAAATGGGAAGAATTTTATGCATTGATTACGGAGATGCAAGAATAGGAATAGCCGCTACCGATGAGCTGCAAATTACAGTATCTCCGCTTACTACCGTTGTAAATAACAACAATTATATAGAAGAAATCCTGACAATCTGCAAAGATAAGGAACCTGAAATATTAGTAATTGGAATGCCTTACGGACAAAACGGCGAAATCGGTCCGGCAGCAAAAAAAATTACTGCATTTTCCAAAAAGCTGATTTCAGTATTGGAAAAGAATCAAATTGCCGTGCCATGTTATTGGCAGGATGAAAGATACACGACAAGAGAAGCGCATGAAACTATGCGAAACATCGGTGTGAAGAAAAAACGGAAAATGGCAGTTGTTGACCAAATAGCTGCGTGCAATATATTAAGAGCATTCATGGAAACAAATGAACGTTATCGTGAAAAAATAACTCAGGAAAGGCTGGCTGAATATGATAAAAATTGAATTTCTTCAATCCGAAGAGCTGCTACTCGATTCTTTTAAACTCGGTAAAAAACTTTACGACAAAGGTTTTATTCCGACTCATGCAATAAGTCTTTGGCGCGGCGGTACGCCGGTCGGACTCGGAGTCGACAATTTTTTCCGTCTAAAAGGTCATTTTATTACTCATACAACTGTCGCAACTGCAAGCTACAGTGGCATAAACTCGCAGGATGAAATAATTATAAAAGGACTGGAACATTTGATTCAGCGAATTTCCAGAGAAGACAAACTGCTTATAATTGATGATATTTATGATTCCGGAGAGACAATAAACGCACTTATTAACGCAATAAAGAAGATGGCACGCGCAAATACACCGGAAACAATTGTAGTAGCATGTGTTTACAATAAAATTCGTGAACGTAGAATTTCCATGCCGATAACTTCTGTTACTGACAAGGAAAATCATTGGATAAGCTTTCCGCATGAGATTTCAGACTTGTGCTTCCCCGATGACCCGGAAGAAAACAAGCTGAAAGAAAAATCGGAAACTGTATTTGACATTCTGCATGAAAACGGAAAATTCCCTTGTACTGAAATAAAACAATCCGATGAACCACCTTTTATTTTCCCGAAAACACTTCTTGAAGATTCGCTGAAACTTGGAGCAAATATTTATCATGACGGTTTTATTCCCGATTTTATAATTGCAATATGGAAAAACGGAATCTGTACGGCAATTCCTATTCATGAATATTACAAATACAGACTTAGAATGTCCGGAAATAATCATAAAATTCCGGATCACATTGCAATAAATACAGATATTTCACCTGCTTCATTTAAATCCAATGTTATCGGGATTTCTTATCTTGAAGAAAATATTAATACGGATGATAAAATTCTGATAATTGACACGGTTTTCCATACAGGAAGATTGATTAATCAAACAATCGAAAAGCTAAAAGAAACACTTCGACGCAACCTTACCATTGAAAATATAAGAGTTGCCGCACTTTATTATTACCCTGAATCAGATATTACGCAAACAGAGCAGCCATATTACAATAAACCGCATTATTATCTGCACAAAATAAGCCAAAGCGTAATATTGCCACATGAAATTCATAAGCTGCACTACCCGAAAAAGTGGCTGAATGATAACTGGAAAGAACTTGCCGATGTGATATTTGAAGAATAGAAAAGCAAAGCTGCCCGAAAAGTAAATTACAAACTTATCGGACAGTTTTTTTTTAACTTTGGTAATAACCTGAAAGCTGCTTGAACAAAGTTTCGCTTATTTTTGAATTGGAAGTTTTTGCTATATTGGAAGCGTATTCGTCATAAAGAAAATCGGTGAATATTTCTTCTGTTTGTCCGCCGTCAATTAATTTTGTTTTGTTAATCGTTTTCTTCATTGCATTAAGCATTTGTTTCCACAACAAACTTTCCATTTCGACGCAACTGTCGTAGAGTTTAGACTCTTCCTTAGTAAGTTTGTTTGTGTCGATTTTCCCGCATGATTCGCCGGATTTTATTAAAAGATCTTCAAACTTTTTGTTGCCGTTTCGCACAGCTTCTGCTTTTGCGTTCATTTCTTTTGATTTCATGCCGATTTCACGTGAACGAAAATCACTGTTGTAAACAGATGTAAGTCCGAGTGATGTTAATTGATTTGCCATTTTTTCCCCTTTCCTATTGAACAATCAATTTTGCATTTAATGCACCGATTTGATAAATAGCCTCAAGCAATGCAACAATTTCATCTGTTGAAATTTTTGTTTGATTCAGCATCGCCACAAGTTCATCTACTGTTGTTGCTCTTATTTTAAAATTGCTGTCATTCTTTTTGCCGACATTAACGGAAAGACCGCCCAGAGAAACGGAACATTCCTGAATTACGACATTGCCGCCGGAAACAATCATTCCGCTTTTTTTGTCAATTATTACAGCAGCTGAAAAATCAGGTGTAATCGTCAAAAGCTCCAACTGTGACAAAAATGAAATCGGATCTTTCATGCTTTCTTCATCAAGTGTAATTTCTATTAATCCGGCATCGATAGATTCAGCTGTTAAATTGCCGTTCATATCTGTAATCGCTGTCTTTACTGCATTTGCCGTAGTAAAATCAGGTTGTTTAAGACTAAGACTAAGTTTGCCGTCATTAATAAAATCGCTGACTATATTCTGTTCAATCAATGCACCGGAAGGAATCGTTCCTGTCGCTTCCGCACCGCTGCCCTTTTTGCCTGCAATTAAACGACCGCCCGCAGCTGCATAAACTTTGCCGTCGGCACCTTTTAATGCTGTTTGCAGCAAAATTCCGCCCTCAAGCGACTTTGCGTCACCGATAGAACTTAATGTCACATTTACGCTGTCTCCCACACGCAAAAAGCCGCTGACTTTAGCACTTACCGTTACAGCCGCAACATTTTTGCTTTTCAAATCATCTTCCGATAATGAAAAACCATAGTTTTCGGTAAAATTGTGAAGCATTTTTCTCGTTAATCCGAATTTATCCGAATCACCTTTGCCGGACAATCCGACTACAAGCCCTATTCCTGTAAGCTGATTTTCACGAATTCCGCAGATTGTCGCAATATCTTTTATGCGTACTGCATCGGCAGCAAAAATTGCAGCCACCGAACAAAGAAGCATTGTGAAAATAATGCAGTTTTTTTTATTAATGTATTTCAACATATAGTTCTCCTTCCGACTGTCCGCGTCTTAAATAACCGTTAAATTTTCTTTTATCTTCCGTTGATACAGAAATTTGTTTATCTACAAAGCCGTCATTGTCCGCCGCTGCCCTTATACGCAATTCAATACCGGAATTATTCATTACAACCGTAAGTTTTTCTCCGGCACAAATATCGGGAAGTCGGCGAATTTTTTCCGCAGTAAGAATTTCTCCGCCACCAATATCATGTTTAAACACATAATCAGCAGATTCCAGCAGAGCAAAATCCGTTATCAGCGATTCTCTATCTTCTAGCAATGTTATGTCACTGTATTTCTTTATAAAATTATTTTCTTTTAACAAATCGTCTTTTTTCTGCTTTACTTTAGACAGATAAATTCGGGAATATAATTTTATATCCAGTTGAGTTTTTATTTTTTTATCATCAAGAGTAACTGTAAGGCTGCGGAATTTATCAATATCCTGTAATCCGTGTTTAATTTTAGGAAGCTGCCAAACAATTTTGTCATATTCAGTATTAAGATTGCATTTAGGAATAGTGTTTCGTACCACAATCTCCAATTTATACTGCTGATTATCAATAAATGATTCTATATACTGCCTCAGATTATCCAAAGGAAGCCGACTGTTTAAAGGAAAGTCTTTCGGTTCCTCTTCTTTCATAAGCTGCGAAACCAGTACGTAATTGCCGGAAATTATAATATTGCAGCCTTTAACTACAGACAATTTATCCAGCAATTCTTCGGCTGTAACTTTAACGGTTCCTGTTTCCAATGTGCCTATTTTCAGCCCTTTAAACGGTGGAAGAAGAGTCTCTTCTACTATGTCATCAAGGAAAAAATCTTTACGTTCCTCGATAATTTCCCGGTGTTTAAGTGTCAGATTCAGCGTAACGAAAGAATCTTCAGACTGCGCAAACAGAATGAAGTTAAAACTAAAAATGGTTGTTATCACAAACAACCATTTATTTATAAACATCTGCATAATCAGTTATCGTTTCAAGTTCACTGCGGTATTAAGCATACTGTCGCTTGTCTGGACAGCTTTTGAATTTAATTCATACGCTCTTTGTGCAACTATCATGCTGACCATTTCTTCAACGACTTTTACATTACTCATTTCTATAAAACCGTGGTAAAGTTTTCCCATGCCGTCAAATCCAGGTACACCGGCTATTTCTTCACCTGAAGCTTCAGATGTTTTGAAAAGATTTCCGCCGATTGCAGTAAGTCCTGCCGGGTTTACAAACCTGTAGAGTTCAATATTTCCCACTTCAATTTGTTCGTCACTTCCGCCGACTTTGCATGTTACACGACCGTCCTCGCTTATTGAAAGAGAATCAATCTGAAAGTTTTCCGGTAAAATAATTTCAGGCACAAGTCTGTATCCGCTGTGGTTTACTACTTGGCGGTTTGAATCTATTTTCCAAGCACCGTCTCTTGTATATGCCAATGTCCCATCATACATTTGTACTTTAAAAAAACCTTCGCCTGCAATCGCCAAGTCAGTTTTTACACCTGTACTCTGCGGTGCTCCCTGCTCAAATATTTTTTGAGTAGATGCAGTTTTAGAACCAAGACCTACGTGAATTCCGGTAGGATAATTGCTGATAGAACTTGAAGGCGTACCTGCCATTCTTAAATTTTGATATAACAAGTCTTCAAATTCAGCTCTTGTCTTTTTAAATCCTGTTGTATTTACATTGGAAATGTTGTTGGAAATTGTATCAATATTAAATTGCTGACTGTTCATTCCGCTGGCTGCGGTCCATAATGATCTAACCATAAGTAATGCTCCTTATCTGTTTTTAGTTTCGGTCGGTGAAAAAAATAGTTAAGAAGATTTTAAGCGTATTTTATAAGGGCATAAAAAAAGCACTTCGTGAAATACACAAAGTGCCTGATTAAAGCAAAACTATTTATTAACCAATAACAGCTAATATTTCTTCAGCTTTGATGATAAGGTAATCTTCTCCGTTAATTTTAAGAGAAGTTCCTGCATATTTGTCATACATAACGTTATCGCCGACTTTTACTGTAATTTTATCGCTTTCACCTACAGCCGTTACAGTTCCTTCCTGTGTTTTTTCCTGAGATGCCTGAGGAATAATCAAACCGCCGGAGGTTTTTTCCTCTGATGCTTTTACTTTAATTAAAACTCTTTCTCCCAATGGTTTTACGTTCATTTGTATAACTCCTTATTATAAAAATCATTTTCAATTCAAGAATCATTTTGCTGATTCCTAATTTTGAGAGATAAAATAATAATATCTTTACCAATAGTCAAGAAGATATTTTCCCAATAAATCACGACGTTAAAATGCTTGTTTTTATTATTTTTTTAATTGACGTTCCATTTTTTTTTATCTAATTTTTTGTGCATGAACTCGAAAATAATTTTTGAAAACAATTTTATTACAGGCATAGAAATACTTGAAACAGCAAAAACTTTGTATTCAATGGAAGATTACGAAGAATGTCTTTCATTTATAAGTGAATCATTGGAAATGCTTGATTTAACAAGTTCATGCCTTTTTTCGGATTTTCTGCTGCTTACGGGAAATGTTCTATGGAAGGAATCTCAAAAAGAACAGGCTGCTATTTTGTGGGAAAAAGCACTGCGGCACAATGCTTCCAACAGAAAAGCTCGGTTATGTTTAGAGCTTCTTGCCGGTAAAAAATTAAATGACTGTGATGATTGTTTTGAAACAGCGGAATATTATACAAACAGCTGCGGTAATTACCCGGATAACGTGCAAAATACTGCGACACATAAATCGGAATGTTTATAAAAACTTTATGAACAACCGGCATTTTATGTTAATATACCGCAATTTTTTATATGGAGTTTAATTTTAATATGGAAAAAGAAGTAACCGTCATCATCGGCAGCCCAAATGATAAAGAACATTTGATACCTTTGGAAGAAAAGTTAAAAGAATTCGGCATTTCTTATTCTGTGGAAGTTTATTCTGCTCACAGAAATTTGCCGGAACTGCTTGAGTTTTTAAAAACCAACAAAACAAAAATTTACGTTACCGCTGCCGGACTTGCTGCTGCGCTTCCGGGTGTGGTAGCTTCACAAGTAAAAGAACCGGTTATCGGTGTGCCTATA
>JBNMHA010000030.1:0-24461 GCA_050872545.1 Spirochaetales bacterium
AGGAAACAAAACGAAGAAATCTTCTTACTGAAAACAAGGAGTTAAAGCAAAGCAGAACACAGGAAATAAACAGACTCCACGCAATTTACCTCAGGTGCGGCTTTACAGAAGTGGCAAAGAAGAACCTTGCGACAAGAGGCAACCGGGAAACGACATCAGGACTTCTCAAGGATTTTGACCTAAAACAGGCTTTGAGAATCATGGAAAGGATAAATCTGATAGAAGACGACATCACACTTGTGGATGCAGAGATAAAAGAAGAGGTGAAGGATGACAAGAATGTGGAACTTCTGGAAACCGTTCCGGGAGTTGAACTCCTTATGTTGACAAAACACATAGGAGGTGGCAGCAAGCATCGGGCTGGTTCCGAAAATCGACATGTCAGGCACAATCAATCGGTATGGCTCAATATCCAAACACGGATGCGGATACTTACGGTCGCTTTTAGTAATGGCAAGCTGGTCTTTGATTAGAAGCAAAACGAACAGTGCGCTGAAGGCAAAATACAAGTACATGGTGAAATGCCGGAGCAAAAACAAAAGAAAGGCGATAATTGCGGTTGCAAGAAAACTTGCAGAGCTTTTATATATAATGCTGAAAACAGGAAATGCGTTTGAGGCACGCAGTTTCAAGCCTCCGGTGATAGATATTACCAGCATACTTGAAACTGCATAAAATTTGAAAAAAAGGAATCGGGAGTTGAACTCCTTATGTTGACAAAAAACATAGGAGCTCAAAGAATCATGGAAAGGATAAATCTGATAGAAGATGACATCACACTTGTGGATGCAGAGATAAAAGAAGAGGTGAAGGATGACAAGAATGTGGAACTTCTGGAAACTGTTCCGGGAGTTGGGAAACTGACAGCAATGGCTTATGTAGCGTATATCGGAGATGGAAGCAGGTTCCATAATGCCAGTCAGGTGGCAGCAAGTATCGGGCTAGTTCCGAAAATCGACATGTCAGGCACAATCAATCGGTATGGCTCAATATCAAAACACGGATGCGGATACTTGAGGTCGCTTTTAGTAATGGCAAGCTGGTCTTTGATTAGAAGCAAAACAGACAGTGCGCTGAAGGCAAAATACAAGTACATGGTGAAATACCAGAGCAAGAACAAAAGAAAGGCGATAGTGGCGGTTGCAAGAAAACTTGCAGAGCTTTTATATATAATGCTGAAAACAGGAAATGCGTTTGAGGCACGCAGTTTCAAGCCTCCGGTGATAGATATTACCAGCATACTTGAAACTGCCTAAAATTTGAAAAAAAGGAATCGGGAGTTGAACTCCTTATGTTGACAAAAAACATAGGAGCTCAACCATCACAAGAACAACATCGCACTCTCAAAGTCCCAGAAAGAAAAGCTGTTTGCATTCCAGAAAAAGCTCGGCACGCTAAAATTCCTTGACCCGGCCTGCGGAAGCGGAAACTTTTTAACGGAGACATTTCTCTCGCTAAGGCGGCTTGAAAACAAAATAATCTCGCTTCTAAACAAAGGCGAGCGCGTGTTCGGATTCGACGAGTTTATCCATGTGAAAATCAGCCAGTTCTTTGGAATCGAGATAAACGACTTTGCCGTGACAGTCGCGAAGACCGCGCTGTGGATTGCCGAAAGCCAGATGATTAACGAGACCGAAAAAATCATGGCCCAGCAAATCAGCTTTTTGCCACTCACCACAAACGCATTCATTGTTGAGGGGAACGCGCTTAAAATGGACTGGGCGACGCTAAAGCCAATCGACGGAAATGCGATACCAGACGACGGACTTTTTGCCGGAATCACGACGCATGTGGACGGAAGCGCGCACCATTACGACTACATCATGGGAAATCCGCCGTTCGTGGGCGCGCGCCTTATGTCCGAGAGCCAGAAAAGCGACGTGCTTTCCGTGTGGGGAAACGTTAAAAACATCGGGAATGCCGATTATGTCTCGTGCTGGTACAAGAAAGCCGCCGACTTGATACGCGGCACAAACACAAAATGCGCGCTCGTTTCCACAAACTCAATCACGCAGGGCGAGCAGGTCGCGATTATGTGGCAGCCTCTCTTTATGCAGGGAATAAAAATCGACTTCGCCTACAGGACTTTCCGCTGGGATAGCGAGAGCACCGAGAAGGCTCACGTCCATTGTGTGATTGTGGGATTTTCGGATGGAAGGAATCAGGATACAGGAAACAGAAATCAGGAATTAGAAAACAGGAAAGAGGAAGCAGAAATCAGGAGGCAGGAAGCGGGAATAAAATTCATCATCGACGAGAAAGGCGAACGGCACGAGGCAAAAAACATCAACGGCTATCTTTTGGACGCGCCGGACATTTTTGTGGAAAGCCGGCAGAAGCCCATGTGCGATGTTCCTGAAATCGGAATCGGAAACAAGCCGATTGACGGCGGAAACTATATCTTTACAGAAGAGGAGAAAGACGCGTTTGTAAAGAAAGAGCCGCGCGCAGAAAAATACTTTAAAAAGTGGCTCGGCTCGGACGAGTTCATCAACCGCTACAGCCGGTGGTGCCTGTGGCTCGGGGACGCAACCCCGGCAGAGCTTGTGAAAATTCCGCTTGTGATGGAGCGCGTAAAGGCCGTGCGGGAATTCCGCCTTAAAAGCAAGAGCGCGCCTACGCAGAGGCTCGCGGAAAAGCCGACTCATTTCCATGTGGAGAACATGCCGAAAAGCGAATATATCCTAATTCCGCGAGTCTCGTCGGAAAAACGGAGCTATATTCCGATAGGATTTATCACTCCCGACATTCTCTGCAGCGATTCAGTCCACATTCTTAACTGCTCAAAGTCGAAGCTCGCACCGATTTTTGTTTTCGGAATCCTCACTTCCTCAGTCCACATGGCATGGACGCGCGCCGTCTGCGGTCGCCTCGAAATGCGGTACAGATACTCGAAGGACATTGTTTATAACAATTTTCCATTTGTGACGCCGGAATGTCACACGGATTCGGAATTGCTACGCAATTCTAGGAACCAAGAAAAAAGCACGGAAACGCCGTCAGGCGTTTCGAATCCGTGTGACAATCTCCCGCACTGCACGCAGGCTCAGGCAGAAAAAATTGAAGCGTCTGCCCAAGCCATCCTCGATGCCCGCGCAAAATATCCTGAGCTTTCCCTTGCCGAGCTATACGGCGAAAATATGTTCATGTTCCCGGAGCTTGAAAAAGCCCACAAGGAAAACGACCGCACAGTTCTTCAGGCGTACGGCTTTCCGCAAGACGCGACAGAAAGTGAAATCGTGGCACGGCTGTTCGGGCTGTACTCGAGATTGACATAGGAAAAGTAAATACAAAGAAATTACGTCAGTAATTCCGAATCCGTGTGGCAATAAAATGAAACTAGTGTAAACAAAAAAAGCGAGGAACTGTTATGCTCCTCGCTCGCTTTCTCTGAAATTCAAAAGAAGCATTCACTATTTTACAATGTGCCTCTTGTTAATTTTTTTTCATTAAGTCGCTGCTATTTTTGAATACTCCGGTAAGAGTATCATCATGAAATAAATACAAGTAATTATCAATTGTAGTTGCAGCAATAAAATCGCCCACATCGTTGTCATCTGTAGCTTGGTAAAATTTTACCGTATGAGTTTTTCCACCTTTGCACAAGATTTCTACCTGCGCAACAACTTCTTTCCCTTCTACAGTACCTGTAAATTTAAAATTATCTGCTTTAAGATTAACAATTTTTCCAAGCATAATGCCGAGTGCGCCTTGATCTGTTTCTCCGCTTATAGCAGGCTCAATCACATAAGTTTCTTTTTTATCAGTTTCGGAAATCTCTTTCTTCACAGAATAATTGTCCTTCAGGAATTCACAATCGCCGCTGAACTTCACAGCTTCAATATCATTAAAAGCAACTCCCGGCAGAATCTCACGGCGCGTCCATTCCTTGTATATTCTGTCGGTCTTTTGTGCAATATCGCTGTTTACCATACGAATTTTGCTGTCACCGGCAAAACGCAAATATGTAGATTTCTTTACAGTTCCATTATTACCAAGCTGCAAAACCTGCGGCTTTTTGTCACCGACATAAACTTCTACATTGCGTGTATTATTTTCCGTAAATCCATAAGCAGAATCACTTGAAGTGTCACTTCCGCGATAAATTACAGTTCCTTCATTTAAAGAAGCAAGAATTTCAATGTAATCCGAAATCTTTTTTTGGTCACCGGGAAGAAGCTGAGTCTTGCCGTCTTCTTCAACAGAAACATACCAAGCGTCTTTTTCCTTTGTCAAAGTAAAGCCGTCAATTTTGTCCCAAATTTTTACCTTAGTTATATTTTTTGCCGATGCGTTTTTTAACAGCAATTTGTCGGCTTTTCTTGCTTTGACACTGTTAAATGAAAACAGATTCACAATAACAAGCAGAACAACCTGAACTGCCGCTAAAATCACCAAACCATTTATAATCTTTTTATTTTTATCCATTTTATTCCCCCTCAGGCTTCTGTCGTTTCTTCAGTTTCTGGTTCCGGCAGTTCAGAGTCTTCGGCAGCAAACTGTTCTTCCAAAATTCTGCGGAATCTGCGGCGTGAAGCAAAAACTCCGATTCCGGCAGCTACAAATCCCAAAGGAATTACAACGGTTGTAAATGTTATGATGAGATTTTTGTACAAGTTCAACATTGACAAATTGTTCACTTTGTTCAACGGACGGCTGAATTTACCTTTATTTCTGATTTTAATTAATGAACCGTCTTTTGTAAGCCAATCCAAACTGTTTAATATCAGATAAATTTCATCTTCACGATTAAGAAAATCGTTGCTGATAAAATCTTCATTTGCAATAACGACAAGTTTTCCTGTTCCTTCCGAAATCTTTCCACCTTTCAGCTCTGTTCCTTCCGGCGGAACCGGCGCATCTTTGTCTTTGAAGAAACTTTTTAAAGCACCTTCATAAGCACATGCCAAAAGGTATTGAGAATTACCGTCCTGAACAGGATATTTATATGAATCAATATCAATTTTGAAATTGTCCGCCATACTCCAAGATTGATTGGTTGTTTTCAGCAATGGTTGAACTTTATCTTTTAATTCATCGGAAATTGTAATTGACGACGGCCAGAATAAATTTACCTCATCAAAATCATCAACAATCGGGTTTTTTCTGTTTATATTTTCAGAAATAACTTTTACCCACATTGGATAGCGCATTCTTTCAGCAAAAATATTTCCGCGCTGCATTACCGGATTGTAAGACAAATTATCTCCAACCAAATCGTGATTTACAGTAATACCGTAGGAAGCCAGCATGTTAATAACTTGGTTTTCCGTTGCAGATGCCGGAGGTCCGTATGGATTCTGGAAGTTAAGCTTTACACCGTTTGTAAGCGCAAGCATTTTTCCGCCGGACATCATAAACTGGTCAAGCTTGTACATGTCAAATTCTGAAAATGTTTCACCGCCTACAAGCAAAATAGTAGAAATATCGTCTGGAATAGCAGCCGGAGAATAAATAACTTCCGCGTCAGAATATTCGTTTGTTACATATTGATACAAATATCTGAAATCTTTATCCAATGTTCTGTCATTAGAGGAAACAAGAATTCCGATACGTCCATTGTTCAATCCCAAAAGCTTACTAATTTCCACATCAAGCATGTATTCAAATTTTGCATCGCTGAAGATTACGCCGATAGAGCTTGTTTGCCCCTTGTAGCTAAGCACAATTCCGGAAAAACCCAAAGTGCTTTTAGATTCAGTGCCTTCACTTTGGCTCAACGCAACTTTTTTAACGCCAAGCTTTTCAATTTCCGCAATTTTTTCCAAATGGTTTTGATTGTCAAAGCTTAACTCTTCGCAGCGATAATCTACCATTCCATTGCCTTTAGCTTCGTATTCCTGAAGCATATCATCAACATATTGAATTACCTGCGCAATTCCCTGTGCTTCCTTGCAACGCTTTTCATAGTAATAGTTAATCACCAACTTGTTATCAACTTTTTTCAAAAGGTCTACAGTCGGTTGACTGATAGAGTATTTTTTTCCCTGCGTGCAATCGATACGCAGATAAACTTTGCCCATTAAAAAGTAAAACAGGACAATATTTACAAGAATCAGCAAAAAGATAACTGTACTTTCTCTTTTTTTCATTTTCATCGTTTCAGTTTTATTCATTTCTAGCTCCATTTTTTGCTTTCCAATGCTTTAATATTGCAGTAGAAAAATATCAGTGCAACACCAAGATAATAAACAACATCTTTAGAATGTATTACGCCTTTGCTGAAATTAGCAAAATGTGTAGAAAAGCTAATTTCGTTTAAGAATATTTTCAGCCAGCCAAGCCAGTCAGGAAATACCATTACATAAGCTGATGTTACGTATCCTGCTAATGTAAGCAGCAGCAGTGTTGCCGCACTTAATAAGAATGAATCAATCAATTCTGATGTGATACTGGACATAAAAAACGTTACCGCAATATAAGCACATGCCATTAGCAGCGCACCTAAATATTGAGTAAATAATTGTCCCAAATCGAAATCTCCGACAAAAATTTGAGTCAGCAAAGGAATAAAAAGTGAACATCCCAATGCAATTCCTACCAATGTCAATACTGCAAGGAATTTACCGGCAATGATTTTCCATTGGGCAATCGGATAAGTAAACAACATTTCGATAGTTCCTTCACTTTTTTCTTTAGCCCAGCTGCCCATTGCCAAACCCGGAATAAATATTGTGAATACATACGGAAGAATTGTAAAATAGCGGCGCATAGATGCAGTTTCTTCCTTAAAGATTCCGCCGAAGAAATAGAAGAACATAATATTTGTCATGAAAACAAAGAGAATTAGGAAAATATAAGCAATTGATGAATAAAAATAGCTGCCCATTTCCCGCTTATAAACCGGATAAATTTTATTGTACATGTTCAAGCTCCTGTGTATTTGCAGTTAATTTCAAAAAGATTTCTTCAAGATTTGGCTTCTTTTCCTCTGCATAAATCAGTTTCCAACCATTTGCATTTACCTGTTCGGCAAGCTTTGATTTGAAATCTCCGTCTGAAGACAAAAGTGCTTTGAATCTGAATTGATTTGCAGCTTCTTTTTTTTCAAACTCTACGTTCCAAGCACCTTTAATACTGCATACAACTTTTTCTGTGTCAGAAAGTTTTTCAGCTTCTACTATGAAATCCAAGAATTTCTCGTTTGAATAGCTTTCCATAAGTTCCTGCAATGAATTATCCGCAACAATTTTTCCGCTGTTGATGATAATAACTTTTTCGCAGATCGCTTCGATTTCAGACAATACGTGAGTTGAAAGAATAATCGTTTTTTGTTCAGACAGACGGCGAAGAATTTTTCTGAACATTATAATCTGATTCGGATCCAAGCCGGCTGTAGGCTCATCAAGGATAAGAATTTCCGGGTCGTGAATCATTGCGGAAGCAAGCCCAACCCTTTTTTTATAACCGTTGGAAAGTTCTTTTATCTTTCGGGCAACAACTTTTTCCAAGTTTACAAGCCCAATCATTTCTGTGATTTTCTTATATTTCTCGTTTCCCGCAAGCCCGCGAACATCTGCAACAAACGACAAATATTCATAAACCGTCATATCGTTGTACAACGGAGTTCGTTCTGGAAGATAACCGATTTTACTTTTTACCGTAATCGGATCTTCAAGAGTATTGATTCCGTCTACCAGCACTTCGCCCTGTGACGGATTGAGATACCCGGTAATCATTTTCATGATGGTAGTTTTCCCGGCACCGTTCGGACCGAGCAGTCCGACAATTTCCCCTTTGCCGATAGAAAAGGTAACATCATTTACTGCCGGAGTTTTTCCCCCATAGTTTTTAACCAGATTTTTTACCTTAATCATTTTTACACCTAACCCTTATTTTTTTCATCCTGTTTTTATTCTACAGGTTGTTTCCATAGATAATTAAAAAAAAGCTGCCGCAGAAAACTGCGATAGAAAAAATATTTAAATATTTATTAAAAGGCGAATCAAACATTACTGAAACGGAATAAAAAAATTGAGAACTCAAATATTGCACATTATTTACAACATTTGAGTTTTCAATTTCGGTGTTTCAGAATACAGCTTGATAAAATTTTGCAATAAACAGCTAAATCTTTCTTATGTCTATAATTTCATTCAGAATTTTATCCAATTTCTTCTTCATTGCTTTTTTCTTTCTGTCATCATAATATTTAACATTTGATTCAAGAACATTTAATTCGTTACGAATTAGAATTATTCCGTTGCAGACATCGCTGCCCGGATCTATTGCTCCCGGAATATTCATTTCATTCAGTTCTTCTTGTGAAATAGTATCTTTCGCTCCCATAATAACCTCCAAATATTTATAACGTAAATATTACTCAAATAATGCATTCTCTGCAATCTTGTTTCCCTTATTATCAAAAATCTGATGCAGATTTATTCCGTTAAAACCATACAGTAACTTTTCCGAAGTTCCGTCCGGGTTCACTGTAGTAATTTCTTTCAACCGCCTGTTTTCATAATACTTAGTCACATCCGGCAATTTCGCATTTGAATCGGCATAAGAATAATGCCATTCTTTTTCACCCAAGCCTGCGGTTTGCTTCATCACAAGCATTTGTCCAAAATCATTGTAAGTATGCTCTTCAATTTTTTCTAAATCATCGCCGGAATAAGTTTCTGTTTTTACAGCTCGTCCGGATGAGTCATACCAAATCTTTGAAGTCGTTCCCAATTTATAATTAGTTTCTTCCTTATAAATTTTAATTCCGTTTCGTGAGTACTTATTTTCCCAATAAAGTTTGCGCTGCTCTTTCATTTTCTTTTTGGCAGGTTTCGGCTTATCGGCAGTATCTGTCGTAGCGTCAGCATTTTGAGTTTCTGCCGAATCATCTTCCACACGTTCCAGAACTTCGCCTTTCAGCTCTTCGCCACCGACTCCGTAATAAAAGATATAGCTTTCATTTCCGATTGTGTAATATTCTTTAGCTACAATTCCTTTTTTGGAAAAAAACGCATCCCAATAAACAATCGAGCCGTCATCCATTTCACGAATGATTTGTTTAATTCTGAATGTGCTGTCATAACGATAAGTTATTTTATTTTTACGCTCCAAATAAATATCATCAATTTCTTCCTGCTCTACAAGCCCATCTTTGTTGTAAGTATATTTAATCTTTTTGGAAACTTTTCCATTGCGAAATTCTGTTTGCGATGTTTTATGACCGCTGCGGTCGTAATCATATTCTTCTTTCAGTTCATTGTTTTGATAAAAACTTTCGTGCGATAAATCGCTTTCCGTATAACTGTAGATCCATTTTTTATCAATGGCATTTTTTTTCCACAAGGTTCGCGTCGTTTCCTGACCGAGTTCATTAAATTCACGCTGTATCACATATTCGTATTTATGTCTGTCTATAGCTTCTATCTGCAAAAGCAAAAGCCCGTTACTGTTGGAACGGTAATATTCTTCCGCAGCAAAAAGTGAAAAAGACAAACAAAACATTAATAAAATGACACTGTAAAATTTCATAATTATTCAAAAATTTGAGAAATGAAATTTTCAGTATTGAACGGCGCAATATTTTCCCGCTTTTCACCTGTTCCCACAAAGCTGAAAGGCAATCCAAGTTTATGAGAAATTTGGAAAACGATCCCACCTTTACTCATTGCGTCATACTTTGTAAGCATTACTAAATCGACTCCGACAGCTTCTTTGAAAGCTTCTGCCTGTGAATACGCATTTTGACCGGTAGTAGAATCGATTACAAGCATATTTTTGCGTTCGCAGCCACCTTTGTTTTCGATAATACGGTAAATCTTTTTCAGCTCTTCCATTAAATTTTTTTTGTTATGAAGGCGACCTGCTGTATCTACAATAAGCAAGTCGGTCTTTTTTGCAAAAGCACTGTCTACCGCATCAAAAACAACGCTTGCCGGGTCAGCTCCTTCGCCCTGCTTTACAATTGGAATGTTCATTTCAGCTGCCCATTTCGTCAGCTGTTCCGTAGCCGCCGCTCTGAAAGTATCTGCGGCTGCAAGCATTACTTTCTTTCCCTGTTTTGAAAAGTAGTCGGCTATTTTTGCAATGGAAGTTGTTTTTCCTACACCGTTTACGCCTAAAACCAAAAGTATATTGAGGCAACCATCTTTCAGCACAAAATTCTCTTGTTTTACAAGCGGAGCAAGGTAATTTTTCAATAATTCAACAGCTTCTTTTTCATCGGCAGGATTTTTCTTTCGCAAATTTTCTACTGCATCACGACTTATTCCCGGTCCAATATCGCAACTGATAAGTGTTTCTTCCAAATCAGCGTATTGTTGAATTGAAAGCGTTTTCCCGGCAAAAAAAGCGCGCAGCTTCATGCCGAGAGTTTCTTTTTGGTAAACGGCAGCTTGGTAAAAGTCTTTTTTCCCACCGGTTCTAGTTTTTTTTCGGCGCAGAAACAAAATTACTGCAAACACAACAACCGCTACAATTAAAACAGCACAAATCAACGGCATGAAATTTTCCATGTATACACCTCTAATAACAACATTTTTTATAATTAATAATTTTTTATTGTTTTAACAAAACCATTATTCAAAGTAAAGTTTTCTACAACTGCGAAAATATCACGGTTGCAATTATCATCCAAATACCGCAAAAAATTCCGCTGAACTGAAAATACAACATTCTGTTGCGGTGCATTACCCGATTTTTCTCAAGCTGCGCTAATTCCTGTTCCTGAAAACTGTTATCTGAATCACTGTCTGCTTCTCTTAAAACTCTTTCCGGCGGTTTCCAAAAACGCTTAGGGAAAAACACAAAGAAAAATACGTAACAAAAGCCGAGAATAAACGCGATCCAATACCAAAGGAGTATTCCCATTAAAGCATTTGCAGCTTCAGGGAAATAAATCATTGCCGGAATCGGGAAACCGTTTTCAATAAAAACAATACCCGATGCAAGTGCAATAAATACAGCTGCCGCAATGCCGGAAGTCGCTAAAGCTTTCAATATGACTTTTTTCATTATCCGAGAGCCTCCACTTTGTTGCACACTTCCATTACCTTTGTGGAAAGTTGGCGTTGAATTGAATATTGCTCTATTAAACCGCAGAATTTACCGTCTTGGTCTACAACCGCAATAAAATCAGCCCGTGTTCTGTGCAGAATATCAATCACTTCTTTCATCGGAGTATTCGGCAAAACTGGTGAACCGCAGCTTCCCATAAGGTCGATTGCTGCAAGTAAATCTGAAATTTCCGAGTACATCAAAGTATCTTTAATTTCATTCACAGATATAACGCCTACAATTTTGTCATTTTGCGCAACTACCGGATAATACAAATCATCGTTTTCACTGAAAATTTTTAAAATTGTTTTTAAGTTATCATCGCATTGCAACCGAACACTTCTGGAACGTACAAAATCCATTGCGCAGCTTTTTTCCACAATGTCATCTTCGGTAATATTAAGTCCGGCTTCTCCGGCATTTTCAATTGCATATTTAATGAAAAAAGGTCCCACAATCTGCACAATGAATGTACTGGCGGTAACTACTATCAGAATGTTATTCCCGATTTCACCGGGGAAACGCTGCGCCGTAAGTATAGAAAGACCTATCGCAACACCTGACTGACTGAAAAGCGTAAATGGCAAAAAACGTCTGATTTTCGCACTTGCCTTTCCAAAAATTGCCCCTAAACTAGCACCGACCATTTTACCGAAAGTTCGTCCTGCCAAATATAATACAAGCAAGAGCAAAATAATCGGTTCTTTACCAAATTGGTTTATATTGAGTTTCGCGCCTACAAGCACAAAGAACACAACGTAAATAGGCGGCGTAAATTTATTAATCTGCGAAAACATTCCGTCAGCAGCTTTGCCGGCTGTATTTGTCAATACAAAACCCATCACCATACATGTCATGATAGTATCAAATTTCAGGATTCCGGAAATTCCCAATGCAGCTAAAATTGCCCCGATAGAAAATGATAAAACACGTTCTGTATCCTGATAATGGCGTACCAGATATGAAAGAACATATCCGGCAATAACTCCGATGACCGCAGCACCGCCTATTTCCATTATCGGAGTAAAAATATTTGCCCACAGTGACGCAGTACTTCCGCCGCCGCCCTGAATGCTGCTTATAATACTGGCTGAAATCGCAAACAAAAATAAAGCAACTACATCATCCAATGCTACGATTCCAAGCAGAATAGAAGTCATAGGTCCTTTTGCCTTATACTCCCACAAAACATCTGTAGTGCCGGCGGCGGCAGTAGCCGATGAAATTGACCCGAACAGCAAACCCAACGCCGCAGCATAAAAAGTGTTCTTCGTCAGTAGAAAAACTACGGTAAACATAAGTATGCCGACAACGAAAAAAGCTGTTAATGCTTCAAAAAAAAGTATCCAAGTAAATTGTTTGCCGTATTTTTTCAAGACACTGGATTTCAGTTCGCCGCCGATAGAAAAACCGATTAATCCCAATGCAAAAAAATTGAACGGATCCATATTGGAAACAGTTTCTTGTGAAATAAATTTAAGCCCCGATTCACCTATTATAATCCCGATGATAATATACCCGACTACCTGCGGAATATGTAGCTTTTGAAACACACGCCCACCGATAGTTCCGAAAAACAGCGCAAATCCGATAAGACACAAAATATTGTGGTCCATATTCAGCAAATTATCTCGAATTAAATCCAATTGTTCCATTTTATAATCCTAAGTTTTAGATTCCGAATTTAATTTATTTATTACATTAGACAAATGTATTATCTGTTCTATGCTAAGATTCTCACCACGTTCTTCCATTGGAATAGAGCATTGTTCCATTGCCTGCAAAATAAGCTCCAGAGGAATCGCTTTCAAGAACGGAGAAAGTGCAAAATTATTTTTTAACTGCTTGCGTCTGTTTATAAACAGCGACCTTGCCACTGCAAAAAAAAGTTTTTCATTATCTGCCGACGGCTCAAATTCTCGGTGAACAAAACGCAGCACAACGGAATTTACATTCGGCTGCGGATAAAAAGAAGCCGGACTGATATTTGCAATAATTTTAGGTTGCGAATAATATTGGCAGAAAATGCTTAAACTTCCGTACTTCTTATTTCCTGCTTTGCTGACGACACGCTCGCCGACTTCTTTCTGCATCATGAAAGCAGCACGAGAAAAACCACATGTTCCAGTAAAAATTTTTTCCATTATCGGAGTTGTTATATAATAAGGAAGATTTCCGGTTATTACCGGCTTTTGTCCCGGAGCAAGGTGCATTTTTACCGCATTTTCAAATTCTTTCAGGAAGTCGCCCGGCACAAGAGTAAATTTGGAATAATCTTTGAATAAGTTCTTCAAATGTTTTTGATAAGCATTATCAATTTCAAAACCGATAACTTTTCCTGCCGGTGAATCAATCAAGCGGTTTGTAAGACTGCCAAGTCCGCAGCCGATTTCAAAAACCACATCATCCTGCGTCAATTCAAGATTCTTAACAATTGTGTCGCAAACTCCTGAATTAATAAGAAAATTTTGTCCGAACTTTTTATTTACAGCCAAACCTTTGGCTTCAAGAAAAGCATTAATTTCTTTAACACTGTAATATTTAAATTCCATGCCTGAAAATATACGATTTTCTCTATGGTTGCAATGTAAAACCGTAAAAAAATATTGCAGACTTCACAAACGCTATGTTCACTTTAATATGTTAAAATCTTAAAATTTTCGATTTCATAATAGAAATCTCCGTCAACCACAAAGTTTTCCGGTACTTCATAAGTATATTTTATACTTAACGGTATATGATTAACGTTGTCGTATTCTACATCTATTCTGGAATATAGCCCCAAATGATTAAAAAAATAAAAGGTAAAGTTTGTATTTTTTCCATATTATAATATCCTTTGCCGTTTATATCCGCGCAATTTTTTTTAGTAACTGTACTTGATAAGTTTTAGATTCGGACTTTTATAAATATTTTTGTTTGTGATGAGTATTTTTTTTCATGTCATTCCCGCACTTGATGCGGGAATCTGCAACAAGGTTTTACCAAAGATTGTCGGGTCTATGCCCGGCAATGACACGATGTTTTGTCATTCTCTTGCTTCTTTTTCCCATGTCATTCTCGTGCTGCGACACGAGAATCTACGTAATATTTACAATAGATCTCCGGGTCAAGCCCGAAGATGACAAAGGACGATAAAAAACAGAAGGCTGAAAACTGCCGAGAATGACACGGCAATCAGCGCAAAGTTCTTAAAGCTTTTCTATTTCCTCTGGTGATAGTCCGGTACTATCAACTATTAAATTGAGCGAAACATTTGCTGCCTTGAGAACTTTAGCAGTTTCAACAGCTTTTTTATGTTCGCCTTGAGTAATGCCAAGCGAAATACCGCGTTTCTCACCAATAGCGATTCCTTCGTTACGACCGCATTCTTCGCCGGCAGCGAAGCCGATGTTGTAAGTTTCTTGTTTCAACATTTGCAGTGTCATATATTCAGCCCTCCATTCTTCATTGCCATGCACCCTGTGCAGTTCCTTACAGATTTTATCTGTAAGCGACGTTTCGCTTTTGCCTGTCGAAATAAATTCTAGCAGTTTGCGAATCTTTTCGTCAGTTACTTTTTCAAATGCACCAACATTGTAGGCAATTTTGCGGCACTTGTCATCAAGTTTCAAGCCGGACAGCTCTTCGCAGCTGTTGTAAAAAGTGTACTGTGGCAACCCCTTGTAAAATGGGTCAAACGTACAAATGAAGATGATATTCGATTCCTTCAAGTCATTGAAATCCGCGCCTTTTTCCAACAGTTCAGCATCAATCATGCACTGGTAGTAACGCATTCGGCAGCCTAAATTTTTCTTATCGGTAGTCTGCATTTCCAAGTCGAAAACTCTGTCACTGTCAGCTACGTACACATCAAGTCGAATGCCGCGCTTGTCCGGCTCCAGTTTCAACTCTTTCTCAAACGATTTATAAACTAATTTGCCGACTTTGATGTGCAGAAATGTTTCGATAACCTCACGGCATATCTCTTCGTTTTGCATAACTTTACAAAACGCGAAGTTGTTGGTAATTTTAATGTCCTCGTATTTTTCCAAGTAATCCATCTTCTTTCCTTGCTTACAGATTAAGAAGCAATTTTTTAGTAACTGTACTTGATAAGTTTTAGATTCGGACTTTTGTAAATATCACTTGCCAATACCACGCCGTAATCGCAGATTTCTTCATGATTAAAATCAATTTGGATTCCAGCAGCTTGGTATGCAGCCCAAACAAGTTGAGAACAGTAAAAACTTTCTTCTGTTAATTTATCTATAAAATTGGAATTATAATTTTTACCGATTTGATTTAATGCGTAGTCCGTTAAAGCTTCGATTTGTTTATCATCCGCACTTTCGCAACGCAAAACTACCGCCATATTGTCTTTGCGAAACTGTTCAATGGAAATTAATTTTACTTGCTAGGTCTGGTCTAAAATACTTATAAATGCCAAATCATCGTCACTTTCCGGCGTTTTTATACATAACGAAGCGTGATGAAGCACGTTTTCATTATCCGCAGCCATCAATATTGCTCCGTGCGTTTGGGACAATATCACATCTCCTTTTTTAATGCCGTCAATCGTAATACTGCAAGAAATATCATTGTATTTTTCCAAACGAATTGCTTCAAATTTTTTTGCACGAGTATTAATCTGTTTATATAAATTCAGCAGCACAGCTTCTTTATAAGGGCTTTTGATTTCATCGATACGCTTTTCTGCCATGCCGACTTTAGCAAACATCGCCTGCGCAGTTTCTATTACCCAAGCAGTTTTATCCGCTGCCGGGCAAACTTTAAGCTTGTCTTGTGAAATCACAAAATTACTTTCTGCCGTATTATTTGAGTTATTTTCGACAGCGGCGTTATCATCTTTCGTCACATCAGCTGATTCACTTTTCACAACGTCGCCACTGTCATCAGCCATATCACAACCGCACAATATCCCCAATATCAATAAAATACTTAAAAACTTTTTCATTTATAAATCCTCAATTTTTTGCATTTTTAAAAAAAGCAGAACAGACAACTAACCTGCTCTGCTTTTTGTTTTATTTCACTATTGTTAAATTCTTATCTACATGACCGGTTCCGTACCAAGTTCCGTCCTCACAAGAGCAATCATCATCTTTTTGAGTGAAACTTGCCTTTATTTGTAAATTACCGTCTGGCAAATCTGCAGGAACTTTAAATACCGCATTAGTTGAATCTATCTTCTGAATATCTTTGATATAAAAAATTTCAACTTTTACAAGTTCATCATTTTTCTCTATATAGTAGTCGCCGCCGCAGTAAAGGTCAAAATCCTCATCAAAAACTTTTACATTACCGGTATTAATTTTTATTTCATCCCCGGCTTTTGCTTCATATTTATTTAACGTAAAAGTGAATTCATGTGGAAAATCCGACCAAGCTCCGGGACAAAAGTAACAACCGGCTAAAAACAAACACAAAAAAGGATAAATCAAGTATTTTTTTAGTTTCATATTCTACTCCTTAATTATTAATGGCTTATCAGAATAACCAAATCCATAGCATTTTTCATTCACGCAATAATCATCGCAATTTTCATTATATTCGTCTGCTTTTATAGCCCCCTCCAATTTCAATTCACCGTCAACTATATCTGTTGGGATTTTGAAAACAGCACGGCTAGAATCTATTTTCTTTACCAATTCCATTTTCTTTGTTCGACTGCGAAAACCGTCGCTATCTTTTGTATAGTAATACAGAGAAAAATCATCTGTTCTGAAAACTCTCACATCATCAGTATCAACGGTTATTTCGTCGCCGGGTTTTACTTTATATTTATCAAGCGTGAAAATATAATCTTCCGGAGCCGGAGCTGAACACGCAATAAACAAAAGAAATGAAGCAACACTCATAAAAACACAAATTAATCTTTTCATAAATTATTCCTTACTTAATTAAGGCGGCAATACAATTAACCGCCTTAATTAATTATTTTACTATCGTTAATTCTTTATCTGATTTTCCTCTTTTGAACCAAGTTCCGTCATCACAAGAACATTCTTCTTTCTGTACAAAATCAGTTTCTATTTTTAAATTCACGGAACTGATAAGATCTTCCGGAATTTCTGGAACATTAAACACTGCACAGGTAGAACTTATTTTTTCTACCATTTCAAATAAGTAAATAAAAACTTTATCATTTCCATCTAGTGTTTCTTTCTTTTTATATATTTCATAATAAAGTTCAAAATCCTCATCAAAAACTCTTACATCTCCTGTATCTACCGTTATTTTGTCCCCTATTTTCTTTTCATATTTATCAAGCGTAAAAGTAAACGTTTGAGGAGAATCCGACCAAACACATGGCCAATAGTAACAACCGGCTAAAAACAAACATATAAAAAAGTAAATCAAATATCTTTTCATAATTTTATCTCCTCATAACAAAGCAGAACAGACAACTCTGCTCTGCTTTGTGTTTTATTTCACTATTGTCAGTTCTTTATCTGATTCTCCATCGCAATACCAAATTTCGCCATTATCACAATTACTACAATCTTGCTCTCGCTCTTGTTTTATATTACCTGATAAATTTAATTTGCAGGAAAAAGCATCACTCTGAACTTCAAAGACTGCTTTCGATGAATTTATCTTCTTTACAAACTTAAAAACACTTAGTTTGTCTGAATCTTTGTCATAACATTCAAGACGGAATTCCTTTGAATCAAATATTTTTACATCACCCGAATCTACAGTTATTTCATCTCCGACTTTTGCTTCATACTTATCAAGTGTAAAAGTAAATGCTTGAGGAGAATCTGACCAAACTCCGGGACAATAATAACAACCGGCTAAAAACAAACACAAAAAAGGATAAATCAAGTATTTTTTTAGTTTCATTTTTTATTCCTTAATATATATTGACCATATAATAATCGAAACAATTTGTTGTCTTTACTTTCCAGTCATGTGTAAATGCATAAATTTGCTTATAATTATCACTATTTGTTCCCCATCCATTATCTACATCCAATCGCAATTGAGTAGTAAGGTCTGAATTTGTCCAGTAATGTTCCATTACCCCTGTAACAACAGCATAATGAAATTTGAAGTATTCTCCTTTAAAATTTTTACCATCAAAGTATAAGATAACCGGTCTATTGTTTTTTATTTCACTGATTATATTATCTGTAGCCCCCTGCCAATCAGCCCACAATGTTTTACATCTTACATTGCCTCGGTATCCTTTTTTCTCTGCATATTTTATTCCTGTCTTCATTCCCGGATTTGTATATGGGAATATCATTCTATATTTATCAGAGCCATTTTGACCTATAATGCCATTGCAATACACACCAATATCAAACATCGCATCTATAATTATTGAGCTATCATCACCACCAAAAACAGTACAATATCGGTCTGAATTTGAGTTTTTCTTGTCATTCAAATTTAAACCATTAAACAATTTTGATTTCCCTTTAAATTGGCTCCAATATGCATACAACATAGTCCAAGCAGTACTTCCACAACCTGCAGGATACCCATCGGTCATTTTATATTGTTTCCAATTAGGCATATATTTACCATTAGCAAATTTGTTTTTTAGTTCATAGTGAGTTCCGCCTTTTATATATGGGGCTTGAACTTTTCCGCCACCGCGAGTTACTGAGATTTCCATATCTTTATAGAAAACTTCCATGTCTTTTTTTGAATATTGCGGAATTGCTCCGTTTTCAATTACAGTAGTTTCAAAATCTTTTCTGCATTCATAATACCAACCTGAACTACTGCCACCTCTGCTTGTTTCTTCAATTAGAATATCTCCGTCAAAAAAACCTTTTGTTGCAAGCAATGTACCGCCGTTTCCGCTTCGTGAAACTTCACTGCTTTCTGCCGCACTTGTAAAATAGTCGTATCTCAAAAGATTAAAGTCTTCAATTCCCAACGCATTTGCATATTGTTCTGTCAATGTTTTTCCGCATTCTGCAGTTTCAGGAATCAAAATATCATTTTGTGTTACACTTACAAGAACGTACCCTGCATCTTCATTATTTGTTTCTACCTTGCATTCATAGTAAGCAACTCCATCTACTCCGGCAATATATACTGGATATAAATTCGTTACTTTACTGTCCGTTGTCCACAATGTCGTTTCCTCATCCAGACGCTGTGCAATTTCATTTTCTGCAACAAAACGTGCAAGCAATTTTCCTTCATTGCTTTCTTCTGCTTCAACTGCAACTGTTTTTTGTTCCGCTTTTACAGAACTACTCGATAAATCTTCTGATGCTGCTGCACATGACGCTAAACTCACTGTCAGTGCTGCTGCTCCTAATAAATTGATAAACCTACTATTCATTATTACTCCTTAATAATTAAAAAAAATTAGTTTGTTTTTACTTTCCAACATACCGGTTTGTCGTGAAACATTTCATAATAAAAGATTATCTATTTGTCAATATTTTTAGTAAATATTTTTAATAAAAAATTTTTAGCAACTAACGCTGTAATTTATTTTCTATTTTAAAGAAAATAGGTGATAATTATTCTTATTATCAGAATTAATATCAATAACTTTCATTTGTTTACAAAATATACTATTACTTAATTTTACAGTCGCTATTTTTTCTGGCAAAGGTTTCGCTTCATACCACAAATTACTGTGAAAAGTCCAATACCCTTTCGGGTCTGGAAGGTACTTTTTTGTTTTTCCATAATAAAAAAGCAGTTTTAGAATATTTTAGAGATGTTTTTTTGTCTTATGCAATATTTAATAATCTAAATAGGAATATGATTTACCTTGCTTTTGTAAATTTTTCTGTTCGCGATGAGTGCTTGTTTTCATGTCATTCTGTACTTCCTTTTTTATGTCATTCCCGTGCTGCGACACGAGAATCTGTTTTAATATTTGTAGGAGATTGTCGGATCAAGTCCGACAATGACAAGGAAGATAACAAAGCAGAACAGACAACTCTGTTCTGCTTTTTGTTTTATTTTATTATTACCAATTCTTTGTCTGATTCCCCTTTTACATACCAAGTTCCGTCATCACAAGAATACTCTTCTTTTTGAGTAAATTCTGTTCTTATTATTAATTCTCCAGTAACAATATCTTCCGGAACTTCAAACACCGCACGGGTAGAACTTATTTTTTCAGTCATCGCAAATACATAGATAAGAACTTCATCTTTTCCATCCGGAGTTTCTTTCTTTTTATATATTTCACTGCAAAGACCAAAATCCTCATTAAAAACTCTTACTTTTCCGGTATCTACGATTATTTTATCTCCGGCTTTTGCTTCATATTTATCTAACGTAAAAGTGAATTCATGTGGAAAATCCGACCAAGCTCCGAGACAAAAGTAACAACCGGCTAAAAACAAACACAAAAAAGGATAAATCAAATATTTTTTTAGTTTCATTTTTTATTCCTACTTTTATTTTATTATTACAGTTTCTTTGCTATGTTCTTTATCTAGGTTAAATTCAATTTCACTGATTTTTAGTGTTATATCGTCCGCCGAATTTATTGTAATCGTCATCGGATAATTAAACCAAGGACCAGCAACATATCCACCGGCAATATTCTCAGACTCATCAAAGAAATAACTGTTTGCGTATCTGTTATTTTCATCTTTATGATATAAATAAACTTTCTTATCTGGCCACATACTATAATAGAAGCCATATTTCTTCACATTCTCAAGTTTGTTATTAAAATATTTTGGCCACCCTGCCAAACGGCTTATTTTCCCATCAGCAAATTTTATTTCTATAAGCATAGAATCTTGAAAGAAATCATATACTTGAAAATCTATGTCTTCACATTTATCGTTTGCACTAATTTGTTTATATATATATGCATGTTTCACATTACTTTCATTCTTAAAATAAATATTGCTCTCTGAAGCATATTCTTTATATCCTTTTTCCAACAAAGATTCTGTCCTATTAATGGAATACTTAGGATAAACAGCCAAAAACTTTTTGTTGTAACTCTCTTCATTTATATAAATATTTTCGTCATACCCTGAAGCTCCAAATAACACCGGCATAACCTGTACATCTACTTGCGAATCTGTATTATTTGTTACATTGACTTTAAAATATATTGGACAAACTTTATTACTCTCGTTAGGGTTTTCCTGTGGTTCTTCACAAGATATAACAGCAAAAAGGAAAATAAGAAATTGTAACAAACCTAACATACTTCTTTTCATTTTTATCTCCTCATAATAAAGCAGAACAGACAACTCTGCTCTGCTTTGTGTTTTATTTTATTATTACAGTTTCTTTGCTAGGTTCTTTATCTAGGTTAAATTCAATTTCACTGATTTTTAGTGTTATATCGTCCGCCGAATTTATTGTAATCGTCATCGGATAATTAAACCAAGGACCTGCAACATATCCACCGGCAATATTCTCAGACTCATCAAAGAAATAACTGTTTGCGTATCTGTTATTTTCATCTTTATGATATAAATAAACTTTCTTATCTGGCCATACATTATAATAGAAGCCATATTTCTTCACATTCTCAAGTTTGTTATTAAAATATTTTGGCCACCCTGCCAAACGGCTTATTTTTCCATCAGCAAATTTTATTTCTATTAATATAGAAGATTGTCCATAGATTGTTAAATTCGCTTTTTCAAAATTACCGCCTGCATCAACTGTTTTATCTATGAATTCATCTTCATACGCATTACTCTCATTAGTAACGTAGATATTGCTTCCAGAAACATGCTCTTTACATCCTTCTTTTTGTAATTTTTCTGTAAAATCTGAATATTGTGGGGCATAACCATTGCCAAATTCTGCATTATATTCTTCTTCATTTATATAAATATTTTCATCATACCCTGAAGCTCCAAATAATACCGGCATAACATGTACATCCACTTGCGAATCTGTATTATTTGTTACATTGACTTTAAAATATACTGGGCTCTCTTCATCGTCCTCGTTAGGGGTTTCTCGTGGTTCTTCACAAGATATAACAGCAAAAAGGAAAATAAGAAATTGCAACAAACCTAACATACTTCTTTTCATTTTTATCTCCTCATAATAAAGCAGAACAGACAACTCTGTTCTGCTTTGTGTTTTATTATTTCTTGTACAAAGACTTAACAGCTTTTACATCAAGGTCGGTTATTTCTTTTGTTTTACTTAAAGTAATAAGATCACCCTTTTTATAATCCTGCCAATCTCTGTTTAATATAAATTGATTAGCGTAATGCATTACCGAATGTGCATCGTAAGAAGTTGTGTATGATGCTCTTTCCTGTACCCAATACGCTTTCCAACCGTAAACATCATGTTTTCGAGATTTCCATGAGCCACTCCAATGTCCGCCATTCCACCAAGCTCCGCCGACCCATTTCCATTCATAGTATCGTTCTGTCCAAGTCCACAGCTTTTCCCATTTCCATTCCCAATACCCACGCCAATCATGATATTTAGAAAATTTGTCATAGTCACTACCTGTTTTATTTTCAACCATTGTTACATATTCATCTCTGTCATACCTTTGATGTTCATGAGACAAACCTATTGCATGACCTAACTCATGACGTGTTGTTTGATATAATAACTCGTCAGATAAATCATATTGTAAATTAAATTTATTTATTCCTGCTTTATATCCTACTTTACAGTTACCTGTTGTAGTATTATCACCAAAATTTTTCTCCACAATATTCAGTGTCCAAAAATGATCTGTATCTCTCCAAACATCTTCCCAGTAACTATTCACACTACTTTTGAATTTTATAAAACCGGTCTTATTCTCCCAATCTTTCATTGCCTCTAATACAGCTTTCTTATTGTCATTAGAAATATTTCCGAATTTATAATAAATCTTTCCTAAAGCCCAAGGTACAGTAGAATATTTTTTATAATGTCCTCTGCTGTTATTAGTATCTATAGCTCCAATATTTTCCATATCTTCATTTATTTCATCAATACTCACACCTTTAGCCAAAGAATTTAACAATTCTATAGTCAGGGCTCCATACATTGAGTTTGGGTAAATTACTTGGTCTCCTCCAATAACAATTCCTTCTCCGTCTTCTGATAAGTTTACAAAATCAAGTGATGCTGCAATATTTACGTCCGGCTTTATTTTTTCCATTTGCTCATTATAATTTTCAATTATTTGAGCTATATCTTTTTGCATTGAAACTTCAATCACTATTTCTTCATCTCCCGTTACATCACTTCGGGATATTTGTTATTGTTTGAAGAAATTTTCAATGTCATACAATGAAAGATCTTCCCCATCTTGCAGACTATTAGAAAATCTTTTTGTCACAATTAATTCTTCAGTATTTGAACTTCGTGAAACTTCTGGAATCGGAGGTTCTTCCCCTATAGGAGAATTCAACAAAGATTTTTCATAATACTCTTGGGCTACATCTAATATTTGGGACATTGTCTCTGTTCTTAAATTTGTATGCTTTTGTAAGGCTTGCCCAATTTCTGTTTTTGCTTCAACTGCAACTGTTTTTTGTTCTGCTTTTACAGAACTGCTCGATAAATCTTCTGATGCTGCTGCACATGACGCTAAACTCACTGTCAGTGCTGCTGCTCCTAATAAATTGATAAACCTACTATTCATTATTACTCCTTAATAATTAAAAAATTTAGTTTGTTTTTACTTTCCAACATACCGGTTTGTCATTAAACACTTCATAATAACAGATTATCTATTTGTCAATATTTTTAGTAAATATTCTTGATAAAGAATTTTTAGCAACTAATATAATAATATATTTTCTATTTTGAATAAAATAGATGATAATTATTCTAATTATCAGAATTGGTATCAATAACATTTATATATTTACAAAATATACTGTTATCTGATTTTATGGTCACTGCTTTTCCTGATAAAGGTTTCGCTTCATACCACAATTTACTGTGAAAAGTCCAATACCCTTTCGGGTCTGGAAGGTACTTTTTTGTTTTTTCGTGATAAAAAAGCAGTTTTAGAATATTTTAGAGATGTTTTTTTGTCTTATGCAATATTTAATAATCTAAATAGGAATATGATTTACCTTGCTTTTGTAAATTTTTTCTGTTCACGATGAGTGCTTGTTTTCATGTCATTCTCGTGCAAGTACGACGAAAGGCGGACGCAGACACTGGAATCTATTCTAATATTTACAGGAGATTGTCGTATCAAGTACGACAATGACACAAGGTCGAAAGCTGCTGGGAATGACGCGAGAATCTATACTGTGTTCCTAAAGTTTTTCTATTTCCTCAACCGACAAGCCGGTACTGTCAACTATCAAATTGAGCGAAACATTTGCTGCCTTGAGAACTTTCGCAGTTTCAACTGCTTTTTGATATGCGCCTCGAGTAATGCCACGCTCTTCGCCAAGTTTTTCACCGTCGGTAAATCCGATATTGTAAGTTTCTTGTTTTAACATTTGCAGTGTCATATATTCAGCCCTCCATTCTTCATTGCCATGCACTCGGTGCAGTTCCTTGCAGATTTTGTC
>JBNMHA010000031.1:0-24160 GCA_050872545.1 Spirochaetales bacterium
GATAAAAGCAACGAAGTCTGGTGACAGATATTACGTTGTTTCTTGGGGAGTAACAGATACTCTTTATTTCAGACCGCTGAGTTGCAAGAGCAGCAGCAACGGATATTTAATTTGGGCTTGGGGACAAAATGGAAGTGCGAAAGTTTTTCCGGGTGAAATTTCAGATTCAAAGTCTGATTATGAAACAAATTATCATGATAGATTTGGCAAGAATTACAACTAGCAAAGGAGTACAGTTATGAGAAAAGCAAAAATTCTAAATATAATTGCATTGTTTATACTGATTGCAGGCTGTTCTCAGCCGAATTTCTTTGTGGGCGGAGGTCAATCGCTTGACTTGGAGGCCCCTAAACTTACTCTTTTGACTCCGGCTAATTTCTCGTTTGTTCCGGCAAATTTTTCTGTTGAAGGTATAGTTACGGACAATGTTGGTGTGGAAGAAGTCGTTGTAATAATATCTGGTAAGGACGGAGAAAAGGTAAAAACATGTAACGCTGCGATTTCCGGAGATAAGTTTAAAGCCGATATTACTGATTTCCCAAGCGGTGAATACAGTGTGGTTGTAAATGCGTATGATGAAGCACGCAATACATCTACAACATCATCAAAATCAATTTCAATTACTGTTGATGCTGGAAGTTCAAGCTTGACGTTGCGAAAACCGCTTTTGTTTTCAAGTTTGTCGGAAGATGTTTTGAACTCAAAAAAATTTCATGTTTATGCAGACTTAGATTATTTTAAAAACGAAAAGTTTGAATTTTCCGGAACGGTAGAAGAAGACTACGGAGTCGGTGCTCTGACTTTGCAGCTGGAATTTGTCGGAAGCAATGAAGAAGGAGCTCTTTTTGATGCATCGGAAAGCAATCCTATAGTTTGGAATTACCGTGTTTTTAGAAAAAATGGAGAATATTACTATAATAACGGAAGCGAAGATGTGTCAGCGCAGGATTTGTTCAGTGGTTCACTGAATAATTTTTCTTTCAAAATTGACAGCAGTAAAATTTTGATAGACGGTTCTCCATTGGATTATAACCTTAAACATTATTTTAAAGTTCGTATAATTGCAGAAAAGAAAACTGTTCCTGTAGAAAATTTTGATTTCTATCCGGGATATTTGTGTATTTATCCAAAGTCCGATGAACCTTGGGTTGTGCCGTCATTTGTAGAAGGGACTTCTTTTTCTGCAGGCAGCAGCATTTTCGGTGAAGTTTATGATGACGATGGTGTTTCAGAAAAAGGCATTTTTTACTGCATTGCAGCTAAGGATAAACCGCAGCCTAAACTTGAAGATTTCACAGCTGTCGGAAATGGTACAATCAGAAAAAATGTATTAACTTGGAAGATTGATCTGCAGAAAGATATTTTGCCCGGAAATTATAAATTGTGGTACTACGCTGTTGATGAAACCGGAGTTTTTCCTAAGGAAAGTAAAGATTCATCGGAACCAGTTGTGTCTTGTCTGGAGTTTCTGGTTCCGGATCCCGGTCAGCCGATAAGTGAAGTCGAAATGTTTACCGGTACTGATAAAACAAAAAAAGCTTCTGAGTATCCAGCTGATTCTACAGGCAATTTTCTGCTTGCCGGAAGTGCTTACGATACTTCTGAGGTTCAGGCTGTTATTTTTGCTTGGGTGCCGCAGGGAACAGACGTTCCGAATTGGAAAAATACAGACTTGTCGGATAATATAGGTGAAGATTGGAGCAGTAACGGTGCGTTTATAGATGGCGTAAAATATTGGCGCATTCCGCTTGGAGAGTCGGAAAATACTACTGATGGACGTAAGCGTTATGATATTTCACTTCAATTAAATGATCGCAGTGATTTTATACTGGAAAATGGCACTGTAGAATACAGCAACAAATACTTTTATATCTTTACAAAAGGTGCAGATGACGCTGAGGGAAACAAAAAATTTACCATAATAAATTTTACTGTTCCTAAAGATTTAATGCCGCCTGAAGTTGAAGTAACGCAGCCAAGCAGCGATAATACCGAAAATGATACAAGATTGCCTGTTAATTTTAAAATCAGTGCGTTTGACAATGAAAACATTGTAGATAAAGTTTATATTAATGCAGCCGGTATGACCGGAGAAAAAGAAGCGATACTGCAAAGTGACGGTTCTTGGGAAGTTGCGGTGGACAGCAGTGACTTTGTCGAAAGTCAAATAAACGAAGTAAAAAAGTTTATCGTGACAGCGCAAGACTTATACGGAAACAAAAAGCAGTCAATCAGAAGCCTTAAAATCAAAAATACATCGATTCCGGTAAGTAAAATAACTTCTGACGAAAATACTGTAAATGTTACTAAAAGTAACGGAGAAATCGAAATCTATGTAATCGCAGATGATGTAATTACGAATGTAACCGGACAACCTCGTTTGAAATTGAATGTTGCTAATTTGTTCGGCAGCAAATCTGTATATGCAGAATATAAAGAGTATTCGCCTTTAAGTTCGGAAAGCGGTAAAACGCAGCTTGTTTTTGTTTACACGATTTCAGACGGTGACGCAGCTTCTCCGCTGAATGTTGAAGCATTGGAATTAAACGGCGGAATTATTTCAAATGCTGCCGGAAACGGTATCAGCGGAAATATTCCTGTCAGCGGAGCAAATTCACTTAGAAACCGCAATATTATAATTGACACAACCGCACCGCAGATTCAATCAATAATCACATCGGTTCCGAAAGGTGCTTACGGAAAAGGAAGCAAAATTGATATTATAATCAGTTTCGACAGAGTGCTCGGAACTTTGGACAGCAGCGGAACTTCCTTTTTAGTTCTTAATACCGAATTTGGCGGAAAAACAATTTTGTTTGATTCTACTAAAGTCAGTGTATCAGGCAATACTGCCGTTTTTAATTATGAAGTATCAGACGGTGAAAATTCAGAAAACCTTGATGTTCTGCGTTTTGAAAATAGCGGAATGATTGCCGATGAACGCGGAAATAAACCAACTGCGGCAAATTGTGAAGAAATGCTTGCAGGGTTCAGAGAAATAATTGTGGATACAAAATTGCCTGAAATTGTATCTTACGGGGTAAACGGAATTTCCGGAAAAAAAGTTACCGATATAACTTACGATACGAATGTTAAATCAAAAATTGAAATTGAATTTAATGAAAGCGTAATGAAAAACAGCGGTTCAATCTTATTAGAACGTGTTTATAAATCATATCCGGCTGTAATTACTAATGAAGAAAAAGCAAGTTATGAAAGTATTAGAAGTTTTTCAGGGTGGGATACTTATTACATAAATCGCTGTATAGGAACTGTTAATAATAACGGAGTAGAACCGGACAGAGAAGGCAAGTGGGTGCTCAAGTATAATTATAAACACGGAGCATACGCAAGTTATTCTGAGGCAGACAAAACAGATTCTATTGCCGGTGACGGTGTAGGTGCTTTATGGAATTACTTTGCGGATGTAAATGCAGCGTCAAATGAATGTCTTGACTACAACAGCATAAGAATTGATGTAAACAGTGGGTTGGTAGTTGTGGACGGAAAGAAAGTTACAATCACGCCGCCTAACAATTTACCAGAAGGTATTATGTTCTGCGTTAATGTAGGAAAAGGTGTTTTTCTGGACAGAGCAAACAACGAGAATGCAGAAAGTAAGAACTGTAAATTTGAAACTGTTAATGCTGCGGCTCCTGTAATTCGTATCAACAAGCTTTCTGGAATGGAAAACGGCAGTCAACCTAAAAGTACGACTTTCAAAATAAGCAGTGAAACTTATAATGCATCTTATTATTATGGGCTTGCTTCTACTACAAACAGCGGAGATATTCCGTCAGCAACACCCGATATAAATAAAAAATACTCCAATGCTGTAAGTATAGGTGAAAACAACAGTAATGCTTATGTTTATAAAATATTTGCAAAAACAGAAAATGGTACCGGTCGTTACAGTAGTTTAACAAAAGAACTTGCGTTCAAGACTGTAATTTCAGGGCTTGACGATGGGGCTTTTGGGTCTGACAGTACTGGGGGACCTGCATCTACTACCGAATTTCCTTTGGAATGGGGAAAATATGTAAGATCAACCTCATCTTCCGGGGATATGTCTCAAGCAACAAGCGGTATTTTGTATAGTTGGCATATTATTAAAGATTTTCAGTATAAATCAGCTAAGAATTCCGGTGAATATGCATATCCATCAGCTTCTAATACTTCAGGTCTTGCTGGTGCAAAATGTGTTCGCGGTCAAAATCTAACCAGAACAACTTATACGGTAAGTGCTTCATACGATTGTAAAAGTAGTGAAGCTTTATATTTCGCTTTTACTAATTCCGCATTAGCAGTAAAAGGTGTTCAAAGTGGCAATACTTGGACAACAATTCTTTCAAGTACTTCATCATCAAGTTTTTATGTTTATAAGGGACCGGCATCTTTAGGCGATTCGGTAAGTACTAATGATACATCGCTTGTTCGTTCTACTTCAAGTTTTTCTACTACAGCATCAATGCCGGTTAGTCCGAAATTTCCTACAGCAGAAACTTTGACGGCGACTTATACATGTGATTCAGGTGAAGCGTTGTATTTTACCGGAGATTTTTCTGGAGCAGAAAACAGTACAATTGCATTTAAAGGAACATTAACAGGAACGAACAAATGGACATTTGATACTTATGGATTTACCGGAATGAAGTGGAAAGTTTTGAAAGATAGTTCTTCTCTCGGAAATTCTGTTGAAATTTCAGGAAGTTCGCTGACTTCAATGAAAGGTACTTGTTCTTATCCGACTGTAAGCACAGTTCCGGTTTTCCCAGTACCTGTAACGTTGGAAGCTATTTACAGTGGTGAGGGGAATATTTATTTCTCCGGTAAATTCCATGGTGCGGAAAATGGCTCTACTGCAATTAAAGGAACGCAGAATGGAAATACTTGGACTGTAAGCGTTACTTCGGATACAGATACATTTACTTGGTATGTATTAAAAGGAAAGAATAGTTCTGCTTCTGTAAGCAGCAGCAGTTTGTTAAAAATGAATGAATCAGCAAGAACAGCTCCTACTGTTGTTTCTATAAGCAATCCGACTTTCCCTGAAGGAAGAATTGCTGTTAAATGTACCAATGTTGCAAGCAACGAAGCTGTTTATTTTGCTGGTAATTTTGATGACGGTTCTTCAACAGATGCTAAAAAAGGTACTAAATCAAGTACCGGAGAATGGTACCTTGATGTTTCTTATGGTACAAACGGAAGTTCTTTTACTTGGAGCGTCTATAAAGGAAGCAGTTCATACAGCAGTGCTGCTGTTGGCAGCCTTACTGCGCCGGAAGGAAGCAATTTATTTACCGGAGTTGGAACTAAAACCGTAACCTTTGCTTCAGATATAACATTGACTGTAACTTCTAATGTAGACTGGATTTGGGATGCCAATGCTTATATTTATGCTTGGGTTTGGGGCGGAACGTATGGTGACGGAAAATATGTTCTATGTTCTAAAGCAAGTACTACATCTGTAAAAGTTATAATTGATGCCGGCGGATGTACAGGATTTAAACTTGTAAGACGACAAAGTACAATTTCAAATTTGACAACATGGACGGATGATATTTGGAATCAAACTAATGATATAACGTACTCAAGCAGTTCAAAAACTTATTCGACATCCTGGATTAAAACGTCATAACAGGGAGGAAACTCCTTGTTATGAATGCGTAATAAAACAAAAAAACACAATGTACCAAATTGCGGATAATGTACATTGTGTTTTTTTATCAGTCTTCAAAAATTCCGATTCCCTGCCTTATGATTTGTGGCTGATTTTGAGTAAGATCTACTACAGTTGAAAGAATTTTAGGCAGTCCGTCGCATGACACATCTTCAATTATTGCTTCAACCCCCTGATTTTCAAGTACAAGAAGTTCCTTGCCGTATTCATAAAGATTCTCCTCTGCAAAAGCCGCATCCCACCAATGATTGTTTTCCATTTGCTTTGAAGCTGTAATGGCGAAAACCGGAGCCTGCAGTTCTTCCAATATTGCAATAGGAATCGGATTTGTCGGAATTCTTACGCCAAGTTCTTTGCGCTTCATATCAATTTTTTTTTGTGTACTGCGCAGTGCCGGAAGCAGAAAAACAAATGGTCCGGGACAGTAATGTTTTAGAATTTTAAAATTTGCATTGCTGAATTCTACAAACTGATTGATTGTAGAAAGAGACGAGCATACGAGCGTAAAAACAAATGTATTTATTCCGCCTTTTAAGTTTTTAAGTTTTTTTATTGCGTTTTTGGAATCTATGTGGGCAAATAAGCTCCAGTTTGTATCTGTAGGACACGCAATAATTCCGTCATTACGCAAAATTTCGCATACTCTTTTTATTGCACGTTTATCAATATTATTTTTTATAACTTGTTCAATCATATTTTCCTCCTATCTGTTAAAGATATTTGAATGTATCAAAATAATGTAAAAAAAGAAATCACAAAAAAGCTCTTTAAAATAGAATTATTATTGTTTATACTGACTGCAATCTAACAGTATGTAATTTTTGAATATATTTTCAAGGTTACATGCTCAATTTGTTGAGTAAAGAAGTAGTAAATGAAATATTATACTAGGATAACAGTGCGTTTTTTGCTGCTGCAACTGATTGTTTTTGCGGTTATGTTTGCGTATCTTTTTTTGGTAAATCTTTTGCCTATTGCCTCGTGCAGTTATTCTTTTTTGGATTTAAAAGAAATCGGGCGTGTGATATTTTTGCCGTCATTTTGTGTATCTTTTCTTAACAGTTCATTGATTTCATTGTTTTTGTATTCTTTTATGATTGTAGATCATGAGCATTCGTGTCTTTTTTCTGTGAAAATAATTCCTTTTTTTATATCCCTTTTATTCTTCATTATTTTCTTTTGTTTGTGGCATCCTAATGTAGAAAATTCTTCTGTGCATTATAAAGGCAATGATGCGCGTTTTTTTGTTGATTCGGGAGCGTTTTTTCAATATTACGGAGAGCCGAAAAAGCAGTTCAGTCAGGATGAATTTGAGAGTTTAATAAATAAAGTCGGAAAGAAAGATAAAAAACTGCTGATGAAAAACTATTCTCAAAACCGTGTGAACGGAGATTTTCTCTTGAATGAAGATTTGCTTGCTGTTGACAGATTTTTGCTGCGCAGATGTTTGTCACTGAACAATGAAAACGAGAATATAAAAATGTTTTTCGGTCGTGTGGAAAAAGACTGTATTTATGATGCAGTAATATCTTTGCCGGAACAAGTTTTGTCATTTAAAAAATTGTCTATTGTTTTTCATTCTTATGATGAAATGGAACTTTTAGTTCCGATTGAAAATGAAGTGAAAAGTTTTGCTTTTGAAAAGAAGCAGAACGCATTTTTTTCTAATTCACGCTACGCATTTGCGGCGGCTCTTGTTTATAAAAACGATGAAATGATTCTGCCGTTTTTTAATATGTATTCGATTGTATCTATCGGGCTTTGGATGGTTATTACATTCATGATTTTGACATTTTCCGGGTGGATTTACATAAAAGAATATCCTTTGATTTCAGTAGTTTTTAACTTTTTGCTGATGGTTGTATTTTACCTTTGTGTTCCGCCGATTTTGGAATGGTATCATGTTTTTGTTGAGAATTTTTCATCGGAAATATTTGTTAAGTTGCGATATATAATTTTCTTTTTCGTTTTTTCTGGAATTTTGTTTGTTATAAACTTAGCCAGATGGTTTTCTTATAAGAAAGAGAAAAGAATCTGAAAGGAATTGAAAAAAATGGCTGCTAAAAAAGATGATACACTGGCAATTGATACTTATAAAACTTTTTTTAAGGTACTGTTTTTTGGGTTAATTTTTTGTTTTTTAACATCATTATTTGCGTATGTGAAAAATAAAATTAATTCGGATTTTTTTACTTCATATTTAATGTACCGAACAATCTATGCATTTAGTGTGCACTTTACTATTTTTGTTTACTTGTTTTTATTCTGGTTTTATTCGTTTTCTTTTAACAGAAAATATCTTTTTGATTCAAAAAAACATCGCAGAAATTTCTACCATATTGTAAGCAGCGGCTTCAATCTGATAATTTTAAGTTTATTCTTCTACTTTTTTATACTGGAAGTCGTTTTGCCTTTCAGTAAAGAACGATGTGCCGAAATCGTTACAAAGTGCAGATTGTCCGAAGAATTGCTTGATAAGGCGGAAATCTTGTATGCGGACAGCAATAATAAATCAAACAGTTTGTACAAACAAATTGCGGATAAAAAAGAAGCCTTACGCATTTATGAGAATTACGGGAGGCTGGTAAGTCCGAACCGCTATGTTAATGAACGTATTGGTGATTTAAGAACTGATTTGTACAGAATGGAACATACAGTCCGCAAACACAATGAAGTTCCGAATGAACTTATAACTTATGAAGAACTGGCAGATTATTTTTATTCTAAAGAAGATTATTTTTCTGCTTGGTTTTATTATATGTCACTGGAAAAGGGACCTAATCGACAAAAAGAGCTTGCCAGAGAAAGAATTGAGGATATTAAGCAAAAAATAAAATATCAAAACAGTCTTTATACCGATGAAGAAATGAATCTTTACATGGACAAGCAGACAAGAAAGATACAGGATTTGTATGTGCAGCTGCAAAAAGGCGAGCAGCTTTTTAACAGAGGCGATTATTTAGCCGCATATTATGTTTATCGTGACATTTACAACGAAAATGCAAATATAAGAGACGCACTGAACGGACGCGATAAATCATTGGAATATCTGAAAAAAAATGCAGTCGATATTGAAGAAGCAGAAATTGCAGGCAGTTATGCGGGAAAAGAGAATTTCATAATGTTTTACGATAACAGTATTGTGATGAAAGCTGGCATTTTGCGCAAATCGATAAATGTTGATTTGTTGACAGAACAATATTTTTTCTTTGATACGCAGCTTTGTTACAGAGATGCAGGCGAGAATATAACTAAAATTATCTACATTCCGTATGCGAAAGTAAATAAAGACAACCTTTTGCTTTTGTGTTACGACAAAAATGACAATGAAAATATTTATTCTCCTGTCATAGAAAAAATTTCACAGTCGGAAATGTTTTCTGTCCTAAGTAAAGTTTCAGAATCGGTAAAATCAAATTTTTTATCTTATTATAATTTTGAAAATGATTTTTATGTACTTCGTTCCAAAGAAAAATATTTTATCCGTGAACTTTCTGAAATAACGAGAAAAAATAAATTGCTTGACAGTGGCAGCGTCAAAGTCGTTTCGGCAGAAAATATGAACAGAAGATTACAAAAATTATCGGATGATGAAAAAAATGAAGTGCTTTCTTTCTATGAACTTAGAGGTGATGACTACGTGCTTTATTCTGATGATTTAAATGTGCTGAATGATTTTTCTGAAATGGCGAAAAAATATAATTTGGAAAGTGGTGAATTAAGAGAAAATATGCTTCCGTTTCCTTATGATATGAGTGTTCTTTATCGTTTGGCTTATGATTATGAAAGTGCGGAAGACTTCTCGCTGTTCAAGTTATTGGATTTGCGCCGTTTTTATAACGGATTCGGAGAATTTGAAACAGGGTTGTCACATAGTTTTATCGGTGCAGCTATAGCCTGCAAATTATCAAAGTTATTTGTGTTCCTTTATATTTCCTGCATTCTGCTTAGAATGTTTTTCAAGCTTAGAGCATCCGAGCATAATTCTTGGTACTTGGTAATTCTGCCGTTTGTTTTGCTTGCACTTTATGTGGTTGTAATGCTTGTTAATTTGTTTATGACTATATTTTTTAATGTTTTGGGAAGTGTGCTAAGCCTAAAGCTTATGTTTGCGGCGACATTTGTCATTCATTTTATACTGTTGTCAGTGGTGATTTGCTATACAATGTCAACAGAGGTTAATAATGACTAACATTTTGGCAAAGATAGGAAGGAAAATCCGACTTTTTTGTCATACCTGCGCAGATAGAATTTTGCAGTTTCCTGATAATTTATCTGTTGTATTTAAAATCTTTTTTTCTCATGACAGCATTTTTCGTGATAATTTTTTGCGAGAATTTTATCATTCCGGAATAAAATGTCTGCCTATTGCAGCATTGACGGCCGGTTTGATTTCTGTTGCAACAATGCGCGGTGTACCGTATTTTCTGGAAATACTCGGACTGAATGCAGAAATAATATACGGAAATATTTTTAAACTACTGTTGTTTGACATTGCACCGCTGTTTGCAGGAATTATCGTGGCTGTCCGAGCTTCTGTTTATATCACAATGCGTTTGGCGCAGATGAAAATAGAAGGTGAAGTAGATTTACTGGAAATTATGGGCGTGGATCCGTCGATGTATCTCGGTTCTATGACTATTTTTGCAGGAATATTGGCTGTTCCGTTTGTGTCGCTATATTTCATTTTTATACTGCTGATTATTTCGCTTTTGTATTTGTTTGTGATGAATTCAGATATTACGGTCACGCAATTTATTTTTTGTATTATTCCGTATTTAACTTTTAAAAATTTTTGGCAGCTTATTTTGAAAACCATGCTTGCCGGTATGCTTGTCTACTTTTTTTCTGTGTATAACGGACTTGCTGCAAAAAACGGCAGCGGTGAAATTGTTTCGCGAACTATTAATTCAATCCTCTTTTCCGAAGTTGCGGTTATTCTTATTAATGTGTTGGCATTAATTTTCTGGTAGGAGAAAAAATATGCTCGAATTTCAAAATGTTTCTTTAGCCGGTTTAAAAGATAAACATTTAGATGAGATTAATTTTAAAATTAGTCAAAGTGAAAATGTTGTTATCCCGAATTGGTCAGTAGAGTACGATGTTTTCTTTATGGCTATTTTAAGAATGAAAAAAACTGTTGTATCAGGAAAAATATTTTTTGAGGGCAAAGATATTCAAGAGAAAAACAGGGAATCACTGCTTAGGTACAGACGGAAAATCGGTTATGTTCCGGTTTATAAAGGACTGCTGAAAAATCTTACGGTGCAGGAAAATATACTGCTTCCGATGCAGATTATGGAAAATTACAATGAAAAGCAAATGTTCGAGCGTTTTGATGAATTGAAAGATTTTTTTCTGAAAGATATTAATTGCGATATGACGGCTTCTGCTTTGTCTGCTGAAGAAGAGAAACGCACAATGCTTGCCAGAGCAGTTGCGGCGTCACCTAAGTTGCTATTGCTGAACTGTCCGTTTTTAGGTATTGAGCTGAAGTTTAAAGATAATATAAGCAGTTTGATTCATGAGGCGATTTTTTGCAGAAAATTATTGCCGCAAGATTCAGCTGTTATTTTGTCTACCGAGTATTCATCTTTGGCAGGAATAGGAAAAGATGATAAATTTAGAGAATTTTCATTGACTACACTTTCTGAAAATTAAATACTGCTTTCAGTAAAAGTTGGGGGCATTATTATGGAAAAATCAGCAGAACGTGCAAAAAAAAATTTTTATGAGCGTGTTATAGGTTTTTCTTTTTTAATTCTTCTGTTTTTTTGTTTGTTTCTGTTTTGCTTTATTCTTATAAATGGAAAAATAAAGCTGTTCAACAATAGATACATTGCTTATTACGAACAGGGAAACGGATTAAAAGAAGGAATAATCGTTACTTTGAACGGTATAAATGCCGGTCAGGTAATTGATGTAAAAATTGACAAACAAAACAGAATTCAAGTGACTTTGTCTATTTCCAGAAAGTACGCCGATAAAATTAGGGAAGACAGCGTGGCGCAGATTGTACGACCTATGATGGTAGGCGGAAAACAAATCAATATAAGTCCGGGAAGTCCGGAATTCGATGAACTTCTTCCGGGCAGCGTAATTGCCGGCAGAGACTCTTCGGAAATAATTGATTTATTCAGCGGAGTCAGAATAGAACGTATATTAGACAAAATAGATATTAATAAACGATTATGGGATATTACAAATAATTCCACCGTATCAGCAAATGATATTTACGAACAAGCGGTATCTGCCATTATCACAATGGGTGAGTTTGCGAAGGTAATGAACAGTATGTCTGAAAATATCAATAGTCTTAGTTTGATAATGGGAGAAATGAGCAACAGTTTTACTTCAATGCATATATTGGCGCAAAAAATGGACAGAATGAGCAATTCAATGGAAAATATAACGTCCCTTGCGGCTTCAATGGAAGATATGGTTGCCACAATGGGAAATATGGGGGACAACTTCGGAAAACTGAATTCCGGTATGTTTGGAATGAGCAGGAGCATGAAAGAAATCAATTCAGGTTTTTCACAGTTGTCCGAGGCAATGGAATCTTTGTCAAAAATGACAGACATGCTTGCCGGATGTGAAGAAATGATGAATGATTTGGATATAATTCTGAAAGCTTTTCAAAATAACTGGTTCCTTAAAAAAGAAGTTGAGCAGGTGAAGAAAGAATTAGACATGAAAAACAATAATAAAGGAGAGAAAAAATGAGTGACTTGGAAGAGCGATTAAAGAAAATAAAGCAAGCATCGGTGTTCAGCGGAAATTTTTCTGCTGAATTAAAAAATAAAGCACTTGCGGCTGTTGCTGATGCATTGGAAAATAAATTTGCCGAAATAAAAGAAGCCAACCAAAAAGATTTGGATGAAGCTGTGAAGTGCAGTTTAGCGCAGCCGTTGCTGAAAAGATTAAAGTTTGATGAAGATAAACTTCATGATGTAGTATCCGGAATTCGCGGTTTGATAAAACTTGACGATCCGGTGAATCAAAAATTATCTTCTGTGCTTCTTGATGACGGTCTTGTATTGACGAAAGTTAGTGTGGCAATCGGCGTTATCGGTGTGATTTTTGAGTCACGTCCCGATGCTTTGGTGCAAATTGCGTCATTGTGCATAAAATCGGGAAACTGCGCTGTTTTAAAAGGCGGAAGTGAAGCTTTTCATTCCAACAGAAAACTTTTTGAAGTTATAAGAACGGCTGTTTCTGAAGTTGACGCACGTTTTGCGGATACTCTTGCACTGATAGAAACTCGTGAAGATGTCAGTGAACTTTTGCAGTACAACAAATATATTAATTTAATAATTCCGCGCGGTTCTAATGCATTTGTTCAGTATATACAGAAAAATTCTTTGATTCCGGTACTTGGTCATGCTGATGGAATTTGCCACATTTATATTGATAAATATGCTGATATTGACAAAGCAAAAAAAGTTGTGGTTGATGCAAAAACTCAGTACGTTTCTGTTTGCAATGCCATTGAAACTTTGCTTGTCCATAAAGACATTGCCGAGGAAGTTTTGCCTTCATTGTTTACAGAACTGGAAGCAAAAAAAGTTAAGCTGCATTGCTGTGAACGTTGCATAAAATATTCATCAAATGCTGTTTTGGCAACAGATGAGGATTGGAAAACGGAATATTTGGATTATGAATTGTCGGTAAAAATAGTGGACAATATTGAAGAAGCTGTTTCGCATATTAACACTTACGGTTCCGGGCACACAGACGGAATTATTACAGAGAATGCCGAAAGCAGAGCTTATTTTGAAGCTTATGTCGATACAGCGTCGGTTACTGTAAATTGTTCGACTCGGTTTGCGGACGGATTTCGATATGGAATGGGTGCAGAAGTCGGAATAAGTACAAATAAATTCCATGCAAGAGGACCTGTCGGTTTGGACGGATTGATAATTTATAAATATATTTTGGAAGGTGACGGACATGTTGTAGCCGATTATGTCGGCACGAATGCTAAGCCGTTTAAACACAGGAAATTGAGTTGAATATACTGATTATTCATAATTACTATAAAATTCGCGGCGGTGAAGATACAGTATTTGAAAATGAAGTTAATACGTTGAAAAAATCATCATCTGTTAATGTTGTTTCGTTTTGTGTAAACAACAGAGAAACGGAAGGCGGCTTTTTTCATAAACTTGTTTATTTGTACAGAATACTTTCGGGCAATCGCAGTTTGAGAAATGAAATATTAAAAATTATCAAAGATAACAATATTGACATAGTGCATATTCACAATGTTTTTCCGCTGATTACTCCGTTTATTTATCGCAGTTTAAAAAAGTACACAAAGGTAAAAATTGTGCAGACAATTCATAATTTCCGCTTTGTGTGTCCATCCGGATTGCTTTTTCATAACGGTAAAATTTGCCGGGTTTGTTTAAAAGAGCAAAACTTTAAAAAATGTGTTTCATCCGGATGTTACCGGGGATCAAAACTTTTTTCTGCATTGTATTCTTTTTTGATTAAGAAAACCCGAAAGTCACTGCGCAATGACATTGATTGCTATTTGGCACTGAATAATTTTGCTGCGTCGATTTTGGCAGAAGCCGGATTTCCGAAAGACAAGATAAAAGTGCGAGGCAATTGTCTGCCGGATATAAAAAATAACGAACGTGCTGAAGGTGAGTTTTATTTATTTATTGGCAGAATTTCGCAGGAAAAAGGGCTTGAAAATGCGCTGAAAGCTTTTGCAAAATTACCCGAATGCGAGTTTGTAATTGCCGGAACTGGAGAACTGGAAAACTGCCTGAAAGAAAAATACGCTGCTTATAAAAATATAAAGTTTGTCGGTTTTGCAGATGAAGCAGCAAAGCATAAGCTTTTTTTGCACGCAAAGGCAGTTATTGTTCCGTCAATTTGGTATGAAAATTTTCCAATGGTTATAGTAGAAGCGTTTCGGTACGGAATTCCGGTTATAAGCAATGCTTGGGGATCAATAAACGGTATTGTTGTCGATAATGTGAACGGATTACTTTCAGGCAAAGAAAGTGATACGGATGAAGAGCGTGCGGAAAATATTGCCGAGTCTGTTCGCCTTTTTGAAAATGACAAGTCTTTGAGAAAGCGTTTGGGTGATAATGCAAGGCGGACGTTTTTGGAAAAAATGGAATCAGAAAAAAGCATTGCAGATTTGATAAATATTTATGAGGAGTTGGAAAATGACTCGTGAAAGAATAAATGTAGGCGGATTATTATTTGACAATGTTTGCATGAGCGAAGCTTTGGTGCGTGTGCAGGAAAAAATTGAGCATTCGAAATTGTTTGCCGAAGAATCATCACTTTTAATGGCTGCAAATCAAGATATTTTTAATCATATCGGGAAATACAAAAATTTATCATTAGAACGTTTAAACCGTGCATTTCTAATTATTCCGGACGGATATTCCATTGTTTTAGGTGCAAAATATTTAGGTACGCCGCTGAAAGAACGTGTCGCAGGTCCGGATTTAATGAATGAATTTATGGCTGTATCTGTACAAAAAGGCTACAAAAACTTTTTTTTAGGTGCGGCGCAAGGCGTAGCTGCGAAAATGGCAGAAAATTTTTTGGCAAAGTATCCGGATTTGCAAATTTCCGGTGTATATTCTCCGCCGTTCGGAGATTTTTCGGAAGAGGAAAAAAATAAGATAAAAAATATGATAAACGAATCTAAAAGCGATGTCTTGTGGGTTTCATTCGGTTGTCCTAAACAGGAATGGTGGATATTGGAAAATGAATCAGAACTGAATGTTCCTGTTATTGCCGGAGTAGGTGCAGCGTTTGATTTTCATTCCGGTAATAAGAAGCGTGCGCCGTTGTTTTTGCAGAAAATCAAATTGGAATGGCTGTACCGCTTGTTCCAAGAGCCGGGCAGATTGTGGAAGCGATATTTTATCGGTGCAAAAACATATTTCAGGATTTTGCGTAGACAAAAAAAGAACAAGCATTAGTTTGTTCTTATGAAAACTTTGCTTTAAACAACGAGTACGCCAAAACTTTTTTAAAACCGAAATCTTTCAGCAGTTTGGAACATCTGTTTATTGTTGCGCCTGTAGTAAAAATATCATCTACAAGCTGAATAGTTTCAGTTACAAGCTGAATAGTTTCAGCTGCATTGGCATTAATTTTTTGCATTTTTTTATTCAGATTGAAACTTTTTTCCGCATTGTCGTGTCTGTCTTTGTGATCTAAAAGTTTCTGCATTTTTGCAAACGGAGATTTCTTTATAACTCCGTTGATAACGTTGAAACCTTTTTTTCTTAACTTGCGTGCAACTTGTTGCGAAAAACAGCTTTTCCCTTTTCTGATTCTTCCGGGCAGAGAATCCGGAACGATATAAATGGGATAATTTTGATTCAAAATTTTGCTTAAAAATACGGAATATAAATCAAGCACTTTGTGGTTATCATGTTGTTTATGAAGTTTTACAAGTTGCATTGCCACACCTGAATAACTTTGGATATACCTGAAGCTATCGTAATAAATAATTTTAGTATCAACGCTGCATTTGCTGCATATTTTGCCGGATTTCAAAGCTTCTCCGCATTTTAAACAGAATAATTCTGATTTTTCCGGAATGAAAATTTTGAAACATTTGTCGCACAGTGAACCGTAATTTTTTTCTCCGAATGACAAAGGTTTTTGGCACAAAAGACACCGGGAGTCAGTTAATAAATGAAATAATTTTCTCATACTATATATAAAGTGTTTTTTTTCATAAATGCTTACAAAATTTGAAAAAAAGCCGATACAAATTTAAGAAATAGAAAGGGAAGTACGAAAAATATCAGTTTTGCAGACTTTCCCTATTGATTTCAATTTCAAATTATATTAATAAAGGTTATATTTGATTTGAGAAATAGCTTAATTTGCAAATTAGGCGGTTCTTGAAAAAAGACCTTGGGGAGGGAATATGAAGATTACTACACAACAAGTACAGGCAAATTCTACACAGCTGCTGAAACAAGCTAAGAAGATTGAAAAGACAGAGCAGACACTGAACAGCAGAATGGCAGAAAAACTTCATAGAGATTTCGCCTCTGCCGGAAGTAACGTTGATTTTGTAAAAAACAAAATTGCATCTCATAATAATCAGTTGATTAATTATGAAAGTAAAGTGTCTGAAAATCAGTTTATCCGTCAAAAAATTGCAGAAGTAAAGCACCTTATCGCAAAAGGTGATACAGCTCAAGCATGGAATATAATAGAGGAAACAACTTTTAATCAAAAAAATGTTTTAAGTACAATGTTTGATAAAAATGCGCCTCTTTCAGTGCAGGCTGATTATGTTGAAATGCTTGTATTAAAGAACAAAGTTGAACTTGACAGAGAGTTTAAGAAGCTACAGATTGCGTCATTGAATTTGTCGAGCTTGTCCGCAACACCAAGTATGATAACAGAAGGGCGAACCGGTTCTGAACTTGCAAAAGAATCGGATGCTCATCTTTTGGATGGAAAGCGAGTAATGGATTTAATTTCATAATTTTTATTCTCCTATTTTTTTGTTAAAAGCTGTTCTGAAGGCGACTTCATAGCAGCTTTTTTTATGCCCGATTACGATGACAAAATAAGTTTAAAAAACTCAATTTGGAATAATTAACAAAAAATAAAATATGACGAAATAATTTTTGTATGGATAAACAAGAATTGCTGCATGTCTGGAAAAAAATGGTTTTCCTGATAATTTTCTCATTTATAATTTTTATTCTGCTAGTGAATATTTTTCGCATTTCTTTGTATATGTTTGAAATAAACAATGTTATCGGAACTGCCCTAAAGGAAGATGAAGAGGAAATTAGCGTAATAAATAATCATTTTAATGATTATAAAGAGGATACAAGCAGCTATGATTTTAATACAGCACATTCTGCCCGACAGCTGAATTATGTAGATGCTTTTAAAAACGGAAATTTAAAAAACAGCGATTGGGATGAAGGCATAAATATTTTGCTTACAGGAAGTGACAAATACAATTCTCATGAATCTCGCTCACGTTCAGATGTCATAATTATTGTGCGTATTAACAAACAAGGACAGATACTTTCGTTTTCTATTCCGCGCGATACATTGATTGAAGTTACCGATTCTGCAGGGCGCAAATATCAGGATAAAATAGGTCACAGCATGTACTGGAGCGGACTGGATGGGCTGAAAGAAAGCGTTGAATCGCTTATCGGCAGTCCGATATACCGTGTTGTTATTATTGATAATTTTAGGAGCTTTGAAGCTTTTTTGGCAATTCTGGGCGGAGTTGATATTGACAAGCACCTCGAAGGGAAACTCGGCATTCAATGGATTCGCAACAGAACATTTCGGTTCGGTGATATAGAACGTTGCCGAAGGCAGCAGGTTTTCATGAAAAAAGCATTGACAAAACTGTGGAAAATAACTAAAGGCGGCAACTATTTTATATCATCGGTACTTTTTTATAATATGCGTAAAGTTGTTCAGACAGATTTAACAAACGATGATTTCAGAAAGATTTGGTACCTTTTCAGGACTACGGATTTTTCTCCGGAAACAGAAGTTTTTACAGCTGTGCTGCCGGGACGCTTTGGTACATATAATTCCAAACTGCTACGAAAAAATAATTTATCCTGCTGGATTCCGGAAGAAGGATTCAGCGAAAAACTTCATCTTTTATTTTATGCAGAAAACAGAAATGAAAACTTTTTAAAAGAAATAAAAGTTGGCAAGACAAAAATTTTGAAAATGGACTTGCATTTATTGTAACTATGTTATATAAGCAACGCAATATTTCGTAAGAATGCAGGAAATATAAGCCCGGATGGTGGAATTGGTAGACACGCTAGTTTCAGGTACTAGTGGGAGTTATCCCTTGTGCGTTCGAGTCGCATTTCGGGCAGTTTGTTTAACTGTTTTATAAGAGTAGTTGAGCTACTCTTTTTTTATTTAGAAAATGTTGACTAAAGGAGTCGTACATGAAAGTTTTATTAGTCGGAAACGGCGGACGAGAACATGCAATTGCAAAAAAAATAGCAGAATCGTCTGTGTTGACAGAATTTTTCAGTATACCCGGAAATCCCGGAATTAACACTTTGGCAAAAGTTGCTGATACAGAAAACACACCCGAATCAATTGCAGATTGGGCTAAAAACAATAATATTGATTTAATTGTTTGCGGACCGGAAATTCCGCTTGTAGCCGGTTTGGCAGATGCTGCTGCGGATAAGGGTATCCCCGTATTTGGTCCAAAGAAAATCGGTGCAATGCTTGAGGGCAGCAAGATTTTTTCTAAAAGATTCATGGAAAAATATAATGTTCCTACTGCACCTTTTGTTGTGCTGGAAGATTATGAGACTGCAGCAGAGTATGTAAAGGCTCATCCGCAGCAGTATCCTATGGTAATAAAAGCGGACGGACTTGCAGCAGGAAAGGGCGTAAAAATAGCTGCTAATGAAAAAGAAGCTCTTGATACGCTTAACGACTATATGGTTAAAGGCACACTCGGTGAGGCTGGAAAAAAAGTTGTGATAGAAGAATTTATGCCGGGCGAAGAAATGAGCGTTTTTTACATTACAGACGGCAAAAAATTTATACGACTTATTGCCGCTAAGGATTATAAAAAAGCTTACGACGGTGATAAAGGTGAAAATACAGGCGGAATGGGATGTTATGCGCCGCACCAGTCGCTTACGGAAGAATTAAGTGATAAAATTGAAAAACTTATTATGCTGGGAATAAAGCAAGGTTTTGCCGAAGAAAATTTTGATTATCGCGGAGTTCTTTACGTAGGATTAATGCTTACTAAAGATGGACCGAAAGTTGTTGAATTTAATTGTCGGTTTGGTGACCCTGAAACGCAGGGAATCATGCCTTTGATAGACGAAGATATTGTAAAGTTGTTTTATCAGGCAGCGTGCGGAAACCTTGAGTATGAAAATATTAAATGGAAAAATATGTTTGCCGCATCAGTTGTTGTGGCTTCAAAAGGATACCCCGGAAGTTACGAAAAAGGTAAGGAAATCTTTTTTGAAACAGATATGAAAGATTATATTCATGCCGGAACAAAAGAAATTAACGGAAAAATTGTAACTAATGGCGGACGTGTACTTAATGCGGTAGCTACAGGAAATACAAAAGCCGAAGCTTTGGAAAAAGCTTATGAACTAGCAGCAAAAGTTAAATTTGACGGTTGTTTTTACAGAAAGGACATTGGCTCATGAAAAAGGAAGAATTGGCATTAAAAATAGATCAAACATTGTTAAATCCTGCTGCTTCATTTAATGAACTGGAGAATTTTATAGAAGAAAATAAAAATTTAGGTTTCTATTCGTTGTGCGTACCGTCGTTTTTTGTCAAAAAAGCAAAAGAAATTGCAGGCAATTCATGCAGAATATCGACTGTAGTCGGTTTTCCTAACGGAAATTCTTCTACAAGCGTAAAAGTGTATGAAGCAACGCAAGCTGTTGCGCAAGGGGCAAAATGTGTCGATGCAATGATTAATTTAAGTGCGGTTAAATCTGGCGACTACGATTACGTTAGAAATGAACTTGAAACATTGCGCTACAGCGTTGATATGTACGGGAAATGCGAACTTAGAATAATTATAGAAGCTTGTTTGCTTACTGATGATGAAAAAAAAGCAGTTGCCGAACTTATTGCGCAGACAAAATGTGACGTTGTAAAAACATCTACAGGTTTTAGTCGCGGCGGAGCTACAGCGGAAGATGTGGCACTTTTGAAAAGTACGATTCATGATGAAATTAAAATAAAAGCTGCCGGTGGAATTCGCGACATAAATACCGTGAATGCAATGCTTGCAGCCGGTGCCGATTTGATTGGTACTTCAGCCGGTGTGCAACTTTTAGCTTCTTGCGAAAATGAATAAAATTACTGAATCAGCGTGTTCCTTTTTATGTCCGTACTGTGGTGGCAAAAAGGAACATTTTTTTTGCAGTTTATCATCTAAGATTAATCAGCGAAATGTTAATTATTACGCATGTAAAAAATGCGGTGCGGTAATTCAGTTCCCTTATCCGGATAAAAAAATACTGAGTGAATACTATGAAGCTTATTTTGAAATTAAGCAAAAACTGAATACTGGTTATTTGACCGAAAGTCAGTATGTTTCATTTAAAAGTGAGCGTGATAAAACTTTGGCAGAGCTTTGCTTTGATAAAGAACGCATTAAAAACGGTGTGAATGTAGAATTAGGATGTGCGAACGGCTTTTTTCTGCGCTACCTTAAAGAAAACGGTGCAGTGAATATTTTAGGTATTGATACGTCGCTGTCTTTGTTGAAAAATGCAATGCAGCAGTTGAATGCACAGATAATTTTAGAAGATTCGCTTCATGATATGAACAAAATGTTTCGCGGCAGTGAAAATATCCGGCTTGCATGTGCGTCGTCACTGGACGGAATTGCGGAAAATACAGTAGATAACCTTTATATGTTTCATTTGATGGAGCATTCTGTTGAGCCGGATATACTTATGAAACAAGCAGCTTGTGTTTTGAAAAAAGACGGAATATTTATTCTTGAAGTTCCTGTAAGCGGTCTGGTTTCATCTTTTTTTCATGATAAATGGCGTTTCCTAATGCCGGATGAACATTTGAATATTCCGTCGGTTCGTTCTGTTAAAATTCTTGCGGCTCATTATGGCTTTTCGATAATATCATTGACACGCTTCGGCAGTGGAGTAACGGCAGGTACGGCGCCTCACTTAGTTAAAAAAATTGCCGATAAATCTGCAAAAATATTTAAAATCGGTGACAGAGCTGCTTTTTTATTAATCAAAAAGTGAGTTTGGAGATAATTTGTGAATTATTCAAATTTATAAATAAATATGGTAATGTCATGTCTATGGAAAAATATCAGCGTTGTTTAATTTGCGGAAATTATTTTGTAACCGAAAAAGATGAAGTATCAGACTGTGAAATTTGTTCGGCTTGTGACTATAAGGAATATTTGTGCTGTGCAGTATTGGGCGAGTATATTCCGGTTGTGTCGGACAATAAATCTGTTTGTGCCAAGTGCAGGGCAGAATATTTTGAATGCGGCTCAAGAGCGGATAACTGAAGATTATGAATATATTAGTAGTAGCTGATTGGGTAGAACAGTTAATTTACTCGGAGAAAATGAAATACCGTATGAATGACGTTGATTTGATAATAAGCTGCGGCGATCTTTCGTTCAATTATCTTGATTTTATAATGAGTGAATTGAACAAGCCGGTTTTCTATGTCGTGGGAAATCACTTAGCTGATAAATATTATAAAAGGAATATGGAAAATAAAATAGTTTTGCAGGTTCCTTCATGTTTTAATAATTTGCACCTTAAATGTTATGCTTTGCAGAATAATTTGCTTATTGCTGGTTTTGAAGGTTCCGGGTGGTATAATGGCGGACCTTTTCAATATCATCAGTGGGAAGTTTTTGTTAAGTTAATTAAATTGTTTCCAAAGCTTATTTATAATAAGTTGAAATATGGAAGATTTTTGGATATTTTTGTAACACATGCGCCGCCGTTTCACGTCGGTGATCGCCCGGATCTTTGCCATAGAGGATTGAAAGGGTTTAATTGGTTTATACGTTTATTTAAACCAAAGTACCATTTGCACGGTCATGTACATATTTATGATATTAATCAGCCCAGAATAATAGATTACCACGGAACTAAAGTAATTAACTGTTCGGGATTTTATAAATTGGAAATCCCTGATTCTGAACTTTGCGGGGGTAGAGCAGAGTAATTATGTATACAAATGAATCACTAAAAGAAATAACAAAAAATGATTTTGATAAAGCTTATCAGAAAGCAATGTTTTCTCGTATTTTGTCACGCCTGAAAGGTGAAAATAACACGCTTCTTTCGTTTGATGAAGTAATGAGAATGCTGAAAGTAAAAAACGAAGTTTATATAGGCTTGCAGTGTGTGAGAATTGAAGAAATAATAGGCAGTGAGGGAAGATATAACGATTTCAACAAAGAATTTCTCCCTAAAAGGAAAAATCTGCGTGTTCGATGGCAGCGTGTTGACGAGGCGCATTATCAGGACATTATTCTCCCGCCTATAAAATTGTATCGTTTGGGAAATGCCTATTTTGTGAGGGACGGAAATCACCGTGTTTCCGTAGCTAAAGAACAGGGGCGTGAATTTATCGATGCCGAAGTTACGGAAATAAAAACATCGATTCCTATAACGGCAGATATGACACGAAAAGATTTAGTGCGAATTGTAGTAGAACATGAGCGTCAAAGCTTTCTTGATTTTACTAAGCTCGATCAATTCCGCGATGTTTCTATGCTGTGGTTTACCGAATCAGGACGTTACGATTTAATTTTGCAGCACATTCACGGACATCAGTACTATATGGGAATCGAGCAGAACAGACCAATATCTTTTGAAGAAGCAGAAAAAGATTGGTATGACAAAATTTTTATGCCGATAAGCGAAGAGATAAGCAAGGAAAAAATACATTCTCGTTTTCCGGGAAGAACTGAAGCCGATTTGTATTTGTGGATAGTTATGCATTGGGATGATTTAAAACGCCGATACGGTGAAACAGTTCAGATAAAAGATGCGGTAAAATCTTACAATGAAAATTATGGTGAAAATCCGTTTGTTTATTACTTGAAGCGAATTATAAATATATTTTTAAGGAGAAATCAGTGAATATAATCGAAAAAAAATTGTTTGAGACGCAGGCGATGAGGGTTGCTGACCCGGAAAAGCCGTTTTGGTATACATCGGGGAAACTCGGTCCTTATTTTATCAACACTCACTTTTTGTATGGAAATGAAGCCGCAGCATGTAAGCTTTTGGATGAAATTACATCACTTGTGGAAAATCCTAAAAACTTAATTAAAACAATAAGTGAAGAAATCTGGAATTTTTACCAAACAAACAACTTGTATCGTGAAGTAATGGATGAATTTGTTTCAATGCTGAAAACAAATAAATCGTTTGGTTTATGCGATGTCATAACAGGCGGCGAGCGACGAGACTGGTTTTTTTCCATTGTTGCAGCGCGTTTAACAGGCAAAAAGCATTATTTTATATTTAAAGATTTATCAATTTATGATGAAGATGGAAATAAAGCGGAATCTTTAGCCGGTTTGAAAGCTGCGCATATTGCAGATTTGATTACTGAAGCGTCAAGTTATGACAGAGCTTGGATTCCGGCAATAGAAGCTGCCGGCGCGAAAATGACATTTACAGCAAGCATTGTAGATAGAAATCAAGGTGGCAGAAAATTATTGCAGTCAAAAAATGTTGAAATGTTTGCGCCGGTGAGTATTGACCAAGAATTTTTTAATTGCGCCAAAGACGAGGGAATTTTATCAGAAGCGCAATATAAAATGGTTCATGATTTTACAGAAGATCCTGATGCTTATGGGATTGCGTTCCTGAAATCTCATCCAAACTATATACAAGAATCGATAAACAGCGCAGATAAAAGCACAAGAAGTAAAGCGCAGCGTTGTTTGGATACGGATCCATA
>JBNMHA010000032.1:0-23984 GCA_050872545.1 Spirochaetales bacterium
AGTTTACAGAGCGGTTATCACAGCCGCTCTTTTTTATTGCAGTTCGGGCAGTAATTATACAAAAAAACAACCGGGCTTTAAACCCGGTTTGCTATTTTAACGCTGAACAATCTAGGAGATAAATTCTTTAACGGCAGCCAAAAGTTCATCAATTTGAAATGGTTTAGATATAACTTTTTTAATTCCTTTTTCCATCATTAATAAAAACTGTGTTTTATCAGAACCGGGATGAGCAGTAAGAATAATCGCCGGCGGAACTAAGTCTTCCTTGCCTTCCTGCGCAAAAGCTACACGAATTGACGTGTAAACTTCCTGCCCGTTTGCTTTTGGCATCATCATATCAGTAATGATTAAATCTATTTTTTCCTTTTTAAGAATTTCCATAACTTCCTCACCATCATCGGAAAGAATTACCCGGTAACCTTCATCTGTCAAAATATCATTTAATAATGTTTGAATACTTTCTTCATCATCAAGCACTAAAATTGTTTTCATATTTAAATACCCCATTATTATAACTAAATCATCGCTTTCAATCTCATCTTGAAATAAGACTGAAAACCTTGAAAATAAAATTTTGGCAGAGTATAAAAAAAATGATTTTTTTATTCAAGAAATATCAAATAAAAATGATAAAAAGGTTTATTTATTTTGGAAAATCTGCTATAAGAGCAAAAAACTTATAATTGGAGCTAAAAATGGCGAAAAACCAACTTGATAAGGAATTAGTAAAAAAAATAAAAGATTCATTCTTAAACCACAGAAAATATTCTTTGGGAAAAGATGAATTCAGTGCTACTCAACACGATAATTTCTATGCGCTTTCCTTAGTTATAAGAGATATGATGACTGACAAATGGATTAAAACTCAGCAGACATACTACAAAAACAATGTAAAGCGAACATACTATTTATCTTTGGAATTCTTAATGGGAAGAACTCTGGGAAACAGTGTTGTAAATCTTGAAGTTTTCGATGAAGTAGAAGAAGCTATGAAAGAATTGGGACTTAACTTTGCAGAACTAAGAGATGAAGAAAGAGATGCTGGACTTGGAAACGGTGGACTTGGTCGTCTTGCTGCATGTTTTCTTGACTCTATGGCAACACTTCAACTTCCATGTTACGGTTACGGAATTCGTTATGACTACGGTCTGTTCAATCAGGAAATCGTTGACGGAATGCAGGTTGAACATCCAGACAATTGGTTGATTGACGGCAATCCTTGGGAAATGATTACTCCGGAAAACAAATTCATTGTTAAATTCTACGGTCATGTAAACACTTACAAAGATTCTCAAGGTTATACTCGCTATTCTTGGGAAAATACCGACGATGTATGCGCTATGCCATGCGATACTCCAGTTCCGGGATACGGAAATAATACAGTAAACACATTGAGACTTTGGACTGCAAAAGCTACAGAAGAATTAAATCTTCATGAATTCAACAGAGGAAATTATGTTGAAGCCGTAGCTGAAAAAAACAGATGGGAAAATATATCTAAAGTTCTTTACCCTAACGACGTTACAGAATCAGGAAAAATATTGCGTCTTCAACAGCAATTTTTCTTTGTAAGTGCGTCTTTGCAAGATATAATCAGAAGATTTGCAAAATACAACAAAGACAAAAATGGAAATATCAAATTCGCTGATTTCCCTAAAAAAGTTGCAATACAGTTAAACGATACACATCCGGCAGTTGCAATTCCTGAATTGATGCGTCTTTTAGTCGATGAACACTTTGTTCCTTGGAAAGATGCTTGGGAAATAACACAAAAAACTTTTGGTTACACAAACCATACTTTATTGCCGGAAGCATTGGAAAAATGGCCAGTAAGCATGTTTGAACGTCTGCTTCCTCGCCACATGCAAATTATTTACCAAATCAACTTTGAATTCCTTTCTCATGTTTCAATGTTGTTTCCGGGTGATGTTGCACGTCTTAGAAGAATGTCTATTATCGATGAATCAGGTGAACGCTATGTAAGAATGGCATTCCTTGCTATTATCGGAAGTCACTCTGTAAACGGTGTTGCTGCGTTGCATTCTGAACTTTTGAAATCAACTGTGTTAAAAGATTTCTACGATGTTTATCCAAAAATCTTTAATAACAAAACAAACGGTGTTACTCAAAGAAGATGGCTGCTGAAAGCTAACCCTGCACTTTCTGATTTAATTACAAGCAAAATCGGAAAATCTTGGATTACCGACCTTTACCAATTAAAAGGTTTGGAAAAATATGCTGATGATAAAGAATTCATTAAAGAATGGCAGAAAATCAAAGCTGAAAACAAGAAAACTCTTGCTAAAATTATCAAGAAAGATACCGGTATCGATGTAGATCCAACATCTATGTTTGATGTTCAAGTTAAACGTCTTCATGAATATAAAAGACAGTTGTTAAACGTTCTGCAAATAATTCATCTTTATATTGAACTGAAGAGCAGCAATGATGCTGAATTAAAGAAAAATTTTGTCCCTAGAACATTTATTTTCGGTGCAAAAGCTGCGCCCGGATATTATATGGCCAAATTAATCATCAAACTGATTAATAATGTTGCTAATATAATTAACAACGATCCTGATATTGAAAACAAAATTAAAGTTGTATTCCTGCCAAACTACAGAGTTTCTCTTGCTGAAAAAATCTTCCCTGCAGCAGACCTTTCTGAACAGATTTCTACTGCCGGAAAAGAAGCCAGCGGAACAGGAAATATGAAGTTTGCATTAAACGGAGCCTTAACTATCGGAACTCTTGACGGTGCAAATGTTGAAATCAGAAATGAAGTTGGCAAAGAAAATATCTTTATCTTCGGTCTGACTGTAGAACAAGTAGAAGAACTTAAAGCTAAAGGTTATGTTCCTGCCGATTACTACAAATCAAATCCAAAACTTAAAAAAGTTATCGACTTAATTTCCTGCGGATTCTTCTCTCCTGAAAATCCGGGAATGTTCCAGCCGATAGTCGACAGTTTAATGCAAAGAGACGAATATCTTCTTTTTGCTGACTTTGATTATTATGTTGAAGCACAAAAAGCTGTATCTGAAGCTTACAAAGACCAAACTAAATGGACAAAAATGGCAATATACAACGTTGCCAGAATGGGCTTCTTCTCTACAGACAGAACAATGAAAGAATACGCTGACGACATCTGGAAGATTGAACCAACAGAAATTAAAATGGAAGATTAGTTTTCCATAAAGTTATTGAAAAAAACCAGAAATATTTCAGAAAATGATTTATTTCTGGTTTTTTTAATTATAAATTCCTTTCAAGATAAAATTAAGGAGATTACTATGCTGCTTTCAGCACAAAAAAAAATATTAATATTTGCAGTAATGCTTTTTAGCGTTTCATTTGCATTTGCAGAAGATGATGAAATCAAAATTAACGATGAAAAATCCGAAGTCAGTGTTGCAGATGAAAATACACAAGTCGATTCGGTAATAAAAAAAGATACCGAAGGTTATTTTTCATTTCTTGAAAACTGCATAAACTGTAGTATTTCGGTAATTATTAAAGATGTAGACAATTCAATAATCGGAAAACTTCAAGAAGTTTACAAGGATGGACTTTTACTGGAAACATCTTTTAACAGCACAATTTTTATTCCAAAAGATTCTATTGCCTATATTAAAATCAGCAAAATGAATAAAAAGTAATATGAATATCATAAAAATCATCGATACGAGTATAAGCAGAAAATTGACAAACAGTAATTTCAAATCATCTTTTTTGATTTCCTTATTATCTTGCATTGGCAGTTTTTCTTCTATACTCGTTTTTTTGATTATCTTATTCATCTTCTGCAATGAAAAAATATTTCTTGTAGAATCTGCTTGTTCATTAATTTTCGCTACAGGAATAGTTTTTATTTTGAAGTTCACGGTAAAAAGAAAGCGCAATACATCAAACATTGATACAATAAGACAAAAAATCGACCCATATTCATTTCCGTCCGGACATATTTCACGAATATTTTCCGCTGCTTCACCGTTTTATGATTTATTACCAGCTGCATTAATTACTTTTATTCTAGGCATTGTTGTGTCAGTTGCAAGAATCAGTAAAGGTTACCATTATTTCAGCGACTGCTTAGCCGGAGCTTTTGCCGGAATAATTTCTTCTGTATTTGCTAAAATCGCTCTGAAAACTGTATTGGCAATTATGTTTTAACAAATTACTGCTGCTCATCTGCATAAACACCGTTTTCAAACACAAAACGAAATGCATCTTCCGCACGTTTTACCGGTTTAAAAGTTATTGCCTCGCGAACATTTTTAGGTAAATCATTCAAATCTTTCATATTATCTTCAGGAATGACAACTTCTTTTTTACCATGGCGCAGCGCAGCCAAAACCTTTTCTCGTAATCCGCCTATCGCCAGCACACGACCTGTTAAAGTAATTTCTCCGGTCATTGCAATTGAAGAACGAATAGGAGTTTTAGTTAAAGCCGACAAAATTCCGCAGCTTATAGCCAATCCACCGGACGGTCCGTCTTTAGGAGTCGCACCTTCCGGAAAATGAATATGCAAATCATAATTTTTATAGAATTCATTAAACTTTATTTGATAAAGTTCAGCTGTTGATTTTATAAACGAAAAAGCCGTCTGCGCAGATTCCTTCATTACATCTCCAAGCTTACCTGTTAATATAATACTTCCCTTACCTGCATAAAGAACGATTTCAATAGGCAGAATCGAACCGCCTAATTCAGACCAAGCCAAACCATTAGAAACGCCAACATCAAGAAAATCATTAGGCGACGGTTCAACAAATTTCTTTTCACCAAGATAATTCTTTAGATTGCCGGTTGTTATTTTTACAATCTTCTTCTCCTCCGGCTTTGCATCTAAAACGATTTTTTTAGCTGTTTTTCTGCAAATCGACGCTATTTGACGTTCCAGAGAACGTACTCCGGATTCCATTGTATAGTGACGAATAATAGAAATTATTGCTTTTGATGAAAAGCGCAGATCAATATTATCAATACCGTTTTCCTTTTTTTCCTTTGGAATAATAAAATCTTTGGCAATATGAAATTTTTCTTTCTCCATATAACTGTTAATTTGTATAACTTCCAAACGATCCAATAACGGATAAGGAATTCCGCGCAAAGAATTTGCTGTACACAAAAACATTACATCAGATAAATCGTAAGGCACTTCCATAAAATGATCAACAAACTGGCAATTCTGCTCCGGATCCAACACTTCCAACAACGCAGATGCAGGATCGCCTCTGAAATCTGAACTCATTTTATCTATTTCATCAAGCAAGAAAACCGGGTTCTTACTCTTTACTCTTTTCATTGATTGAATTATTTTCCCCGGCAATGCGCCTAAGTAAGTTCTTCTGTGACCGCGAATTTCCGCTTCATCACGCACACCGCCAAGCGAAACTCTTATAAATTCTCTGTCCAGCGCATCGGCTACCGAATGCGACAAAGTTGTTTTCCCAGTTCCCGGAGGTCCGACAAAACAAAGAATTGGCCCCTTAGTTTTGGGATTTAACTGCCTAACCGCAAGATATTCCAAAATTCTGTTTTTAGCTTTTTTCAAAGAATAATGTTGTGAATCCAAAATTTTCTTAGCCTTAGCCAAATCGTGATTATCATGATCCGAAGATGTCCAAGGCAATTCAAAAAATGTTTCAATATAAGATTTCAGAATAACTGATTCCTGCGCCATAGAAGGCATTCCGGCAAGACGCTTTTGCTCTTTCTGCAACCGTTCTCTTATTGCCAAAGGCATTCCGGCAGCTTCAAGCCGTTTATTAAATTCGGCACTGTTAAGTAATTCAGGATCTTTTTCGTCACTGCTTAATTCTTTTTGTATTTCCTTTATTTGTTCATTTAAGAAAAAATCTTTTTGGTTTTTATTCAATCTCTTATGAACTGACAGCAGGATTTTTTTTTCAAGGTTTATATTTTCTATATTTTGATAAATCAAAACCGCTAATTTAGAAAAGTAAGAATCAAATGAATTAGATTTTAAAATTTCAATCTGACTTTTTATATCAACAATAAGAACTGACATGCCCAAATTAAAGAAATCCATATTGGAAACAGCAAAACGCATTTTTTCCAAAAGCTGCAAATTCCCATGAGACATTTCTAAAAACGTTTGCAAATCTTTCAGTATCAGCCGTTTTAATATTCTTACTTTTTGTTCATCACCGGAAGAAACCTTTCCGCAAAGATTAAAATCCGCAAAACGTACTCCGTCAATCTGCTCAATTGAGGTTAATGTTATAGCCTCTTCAACTTCTACTGTAATTCTGACGGCATTTTTCGCATCTTCAGCCTTAACATCAACAACAGATGCAAGCACGCCAATTTCATATAAATCTTCAAGATTTGGATTATCATCATCAGCAACTTTCTGAGTAACAATCAAAATCTTACGCCCATATTTTTCAATGGCACATTCTATTGCTGAAATTGAATCTTTTCTTCCTACATAAAAATTCTTAACTGTAGACGGAAAAGGAACCATTTCACGCAAAGGAATCAACGGCAATTTTTCATTGGGATTTAATGAAGCTATATTGTCAGTTTTGTTAATTTTCATTCTATTCTTGTTATGAACCTTTTGTAACTATTTTTACTGGAATTTCTTTCTCAATAACTTCCCGGTCAACAATAATTTTTTCAATATTATCTTGCGACGGAACTTCGTACATTGCATCCAGCATTATTTTTTCCATAATTGCTCGAATTCCTCTGGCTCCGGTATTCATTTCCATCGCCTTTCGTGCTATAGCTGCAACAGCATCATCCGTAAAATCGAATTTGACCTTTTCGAGAGAAAAAGCCCATTCAAACTGCCTTAATATAGAATTTTTAGGTTCTTTAATTACACGAATCAAATCTTCTTCTGACAACGGATTAAGCGTTGTAACTATCGGCAAACGACCGAGAAGTTCCGGAATCAAACCAAACTTCATCAAATCTTCAGGTATAAGATTGTGATACAAGGAAACTAAATCTTGATTTTTCTTTGAAATATCAGCACCAAAACCAATCGGAGAAACATTTACTCTTGATTCTACAATTTTTTCCAGTCCTACAAATGCACCGCCACAGATAAAAAGTATATTACTTGTGTTAATGTGCAGCAATTCTTGATTAGGATGTTTTCTTCCACCTTGAGGAGGAACTGAAGCATCTGTTCCTTCAATTATTTTTAATAATGCCTGCTGAACGCCTTCGCCAGAAACGTCTCTAGTAATCGACATATTTTCCGATTTTCGCGCAATTTTATCTATTTCATCTATATAAATAATGCCTTTTTCCGCAGCAGAAATATCGAAATCTGCCGCTTGTATAAGCTTCAACAGTATATTTTCTACATCGTCACCAACATAGCCCGCTTCAGTTAATGTAGTAGCGTCAGCAATTGCAAACGGAACATTCAATTTCTTTGCAAGAGTTCTAGCCAGCAAAGTTTTACCGGAACCGGTACTTCCAATCATTAAGATATTAGACTTTTCAATCTCCAAATCTTTGAAATCTTTTGATTCAGACAATTCTCCACCGTAAAGAACACGTTTGTAATGATTATAAACCGCAACGGATAAATACTTCTTAGCCTCTTCTTGACCTACAACGTATTGATCCAGAAATTCTTTAATTTCTTTAGGTTTTGCTAATTCATCTTCTCCCAAAGAAAACTTTGTTTCTTCTTTGTCAGCTTTCTTCATTATTTCATAACCATTTGCAAGACACTCGCTGCAAATATTGGCATTATAACCGGGAATATATTTTAATCCGGCAGCTTCAAGCTCTCTCCCACAAAAGGAACAAATCTCACTATGTCTGTACTTAGCCATTTTTATTATCTCTTGTTAAAATTTTATCAATTAAACCGTATTCCAATGCCTCTTTAGGAGACAGGAAAAAATCTCGTTGAGTATCATTTTCTATCTGTTCAAGTGGTTTACCGGTATTTTCGGCAAGTATTGAATTAATAGTTTTTTTCATTCTGTTAATTTCATTTGCCTGAATTAAAATATCTGTTGCCTGACCACCGGCTCCGCCCCAAGGTTGGTGCAGCATAATTCTTGAATGCGGCAATGCAAAACGTTTTCCTTTTGTTCCGCTTGATAGCAGCAATGCAGCGGCACTTGATGCCTGACCGATACATATTGTTGAAACATCAGGTTTTATTGTCTGAATAGTGTCATAAATAGCAAGTCCGGCAGTCACGGAGCCGCCGGGAGAATTTATATACAGTGATATATCTTTATCCGGATCTTGACTTTCCATAAACAGTAGCGTAGCCATTACTGTATCAGCTTCAAAGTCATCAATTTCTCCGCCGATAAAAATAATATTATCTTTTATCAATCGAGAATAAATATCCCAAACTTCCTCTCCCCGACTAGTTTTTTCAACAATTCGCGGCAAAATTCCATGCCCCATATATGGCGTTATAACCATGAAAATCTCCTCATTTAAGCACTTTTCATCTTTGAATTATCATTACAATAATTGTTCTAAAAAATATTTGACCAACATTAAATTCTAAAAGAGGGGACAGAAGAAAACCTCCATTAATCCCCTCTTTTTATCTTAAAAAATTTTATTTTACGCTTCTAAGTCCTGAATAGAAACTTTCTTTGTCTTTGTAACCTTAGCAGAGTCACAAATAAAATCTCTAGCCTTACTCTGCTTAACACTGTCTTCAAACATTGCAAGCTGACCGTTCTTCTTATAAGTTTCATATAATGCACTTCCGTCTGTTGTTCCGTACATTTTTGCAAAACTGTCAAAGAATTTCTTCATGTCTTCTTCTGAGACCTCAAAGTTTTCTTTTTTAACAATATTATGCATTACCAAAAGCTCTTTAATAGACTTTTCGGCTTTATCTTTCATACTGTCAAAATAAGCTTCTTTTGAAGCAAAACCATCGATTTTCAACATACTCAAAGCTCTTTTTTCATCGCCGCCTACTCTTTGCAGAATGTCATCATAATAAGATTTCAATTCAGCATTAAGCATTGATGACGGAACCACACCTTCAAAACTTTCAAGGATTTTATCCATCACGCTTTGATACATCTTTTGCTTTGTTAAATCTTCTGCATAAGAAGTCATATTATCTTTAATTTTATTTTTGAATTCCTCTGCTGAAGCTACATTCTTATCAATTTGTTTTGCCAATTCATCTGTTAATTCAGGCTTCTTTTCGTACTTAATTTCATTTACTTTCACTTTAATAGTAAAAGTTTTGCCAGCAATAGCAGCAGGCAGTGCATCTTTTGCAAAAGTTTTAGTAATTTCTTTTTCTTTGGAAGTCTTAACACCAGTCAAATCTTTGCTTAATTTATACTTGTCGTATTCCTTTCCGATATGAACGTACTCTTTGTCTTTAGACTCTATTTCTTTTCCGTCTTCAAAAACTTTGTATTCCACACACGCAATATCGCCGTCTGCCAATTCACCTTCTTTTGTTTCGATTGTTGAAAATTCAGACAAATATTTATCTATTTCATCAGCTATATCTTTATCAGAAACTACAATTTCTTCTTTTTCTATTTCAACATTTTCATATTCACCGAATTTAATTTCAGGGAACGTTTCATAACCGATTTTAAATACAAAATCTTTATCTAATTCAACATCATTAAGTTCTTTTAATGATGGTTCTGAAGTAGCCAAAGGCTTTTCTTCCAATTTAGGAAGAACTTCTCTGTAAGCTTCATCAACTAAATTATGAGCTGTTTCTTTCAACAGTTCCTTTTTGAATCTCATTTCAAGAATTGAAACAGGCACTTTCCCTTTTCTAAAACCATTCATAACAATATTTTTTTGAGTCTCAGCAAGAATTTTCTTATATTCTTTTTGAACATCTTCTTTTCCAACTGTAACTGTCAGCAATACTTCTGCATTTTCTTTTTTTTCTGTTTCAAATTTCAGTTCCATTTTCCATCCTACTCACATAAATTTATTTTTAACAACAAAATATATCATCCCTTATTTGAGATAAGAAAATAATGAGGCAATAAATAGCAATTATTTAAAGAAAAGTCAATTCAATCAAATATTTAGAAAAGTTAATTTATCAATGAGTTATTAAATTCAGAAAAGCTTCCTTTGAAAATCCGAGTTCTTCAAGTATAGATTTTCTTGAACCATGTGCAATAAATCTGTCCGGAATACAAACTTCATCCATTTGAACAAAAATTTTATTCTTCAACATATTTAATGAAAGTTCCTGAGCCACCGAACCATTGCTTACATTTTCTTCAACGACTATTATTCGGCTGTATTTTTTAATTTCATTCAACAGTTCGTCTATGGGCAGCGGCTTAACAAAACGCAGGCAGATAACCGCACAATTCACACCGCTTTCATTTGCAGCTTTTACGGCTTCCATTACATCACCGAGCATAGTTCCTACAACAATAAACAAAATATCTTTGCCGTCACATATTTTGATAAACGGAGTTTCTTCATTAAAATCAGGATGTTCAATATCAAGAAATAAAGCTTCATCGCGAGGATAACGAATTGCAACAGCCTTTTTCTGAGAAGAAGCCCATTCCAGCATCAATTCCAGTTCACGCCCATCGCCGGGAACAAGAACGGTCAGCTGCGGAAACATTCTGAAAATCGATAAATCAAATTGTCCGTTATGCGTTTCACCGTCCATTCCGACAATTCCAGCTCTGTCTATAGCCAAAATTACAGGTGCATTGCTTATTGCCACATCTTGGCAAATCTGATCCGCCGCACGCATAAAAAATGTAGAATAAATTGCCACAACAGGATGAAGTCCGCTGTACGCCATTGTCGATGCAAATGTAACTGCGTGCTGTTCTGCAATCCCAACATCAAAAAAACGATCAGGGAATTTCTTATGAAACGCAGAAAGTCCCGTTCCGGACTCCATTGCGGCTGTAATAGCTACAATATTTTCATTCTTTTCTGCCAATTCACATAACTTTGCAGAAAATACATCTGTGTATGAACGTTTACTTTCTTTAGGTAAATAAAACTTCGGAGCAACACCGTGATAACGAACAGGGTCATTTTCCGCCGGCATGTAACCATGCCCCTTTTTAGTTTTTACGTATAAAAGTATCGGCTTAGTTAATTCTTTCTGAGCATTTCGAAGAATATAAACCAAATCTTCAATATTATGACCGTCAATCGGTCCGATATAATCAAATCCCAACTGTGTAAACATGTTGTCGTAATCGATTAAAACACGAATTCCCTTATCAAGTTTGTTAAATAAATCTTTAAACAAATTGTTAAAAGGCATATAAGCCGCATATTTAAAAGACCGTTTAATTTCCTCCATAAGTTTTCTGTAAAGTTCTGATACCGCAACATGATTTATGTAACGTGATACAGGACTTACACTACTGTCAATTGACATTTCATTATCATTTAAAATTATAATAACCGGCAAATGATTTTGTCCGCAGAAATTAAGTCCTTCCATTGCAACACCGCCGGTCATTGCGCCGTCACCTATAACCGCAATAACATGCCCATTTTCTCCGCGCAGCAAATTACTTTGGGCAAATCCGGCAGCCTGCGAAATCGAAGAAGAAGCATGACCGCTGTCAACCGGATCATGTTCGGATTCACTGCGGCGAGAAAAGCCGCTTAAACCATCTTTTTGGCGCAGCGTATCTATTTTATTGTATCGTCCTGTAAGAATTTTATGAGTATAAGACTGATGACCTACATCAAAAATTATTTTATCTGATGGCGAAGAAAATACGTAATGAAGTGCAATTGTTAATTCTACTACACCTAAATTACTCGCAAGATGTCCGCCGTTTTCCTTAACAGTTTCTATAATCTTTTCACGAATTTCATCTGCTAATTCCGACAGCTTATGAACAGGAATCTTTTTTAAATCTTCTGCGGATTTGATTTCCGATAACATTTGATTACTCCGTTGACTTTACTTAAACGAGCACTTCAGGAGAAAAAATTATTAAAAGATAACATTTAACATTTTATTTAAATATTGTAGAAGCAAGTCTCTTTTCTTTTCCTCTGTCAAAACAACCGAATCCGAACTTACATCCAAATCTTCACTTGTTAATGGAAGATATGCATTATCAATCATTGTGGTAATTTCCAATCTTTCATCCATTAAATCAGACGCATCAACATTATTGCCTTTCAAATTATTTAAAGCTACATCACCTCGAATAGAAATTCGGCTTAATTTATTATCAACAGAAATAGTTTTAGAACCACTCACCGTTACGTAGTTGTCTTTAACATCAATTATTCTGCCCTGAAGTTCTGCAACATATTCAAATTCATCTTTATTTGAAGATTCTTTGGATTCATTTACATCACCGGACGGAATCACCTCAAATACTCCGGAAAGTTCACCGCTTTGGGAATTTACCGCTGTCGTCTTCAATGATTTGGAAGAACCTGTATATTTCAATTTTGTTTTCTCATCGACACGAATTTTAACACCGTCATTTACTTTGTAGCGAATTTTTCTTGAATAAACATCCGCAGCCTGATTATCCCAAAGATTAGCAGAACAAAGAAGAAAACAGTTAAACAACATGCAAAGAAAGAAAAATTTTCTCATTGTGTATTTCCTTATATTTTTCAGAACATTTATTTTTACAATAATCGGAAGAGAAGGCATATAAATTTATATGCACGTTCAAAGACATAAAAAAAGGAGCGTATATTCTATCGCTCCGTCAACCACAAAAAAAATTATTTTTTCTTATGTCTATTCTTTCTTAATTTCTTTTTTCTTTTGTGTTTTGCAATCTTTGCTCTTTTCTTCTTTTTTACTGATGGCATATCTATTCCTTTTTTTAAGAATTTTGTTTCCAAACAACCGGTACACTATATACTATTTTCAATAAGTTGCCAAATTGTTTTTTCAACATTAAAGCTCTTTTATGCTAAAAAACTTTCGATAAGTGAAGTGATCTCTGTTTCCTGATCCGGTGAAAACCAGTGTACATCATCCATTTTTCTGAACCAAGTCAGCTGCCGCTTAGCATAATGACGCGAGTTTTGTTTAATTTTATCTACTGTTTCCTCAAAAGAACATTTCCCATCAAAATAATCAAGGAACTCGGCATAACCTATGCCTTTCATTCCCCAATCATCGCGCGTATATCCCATTTCCAAAAGTTTTCTGACTTCATTCTCAAGTCCAGACTGAATCATAATATCAACACGCCGATTTATTCTGTCATACAACTCATCTCTAGGTATATTCAGCGCAATCTTCAGATAAGAAACATTATCTAAATTATTCCTTTTTTCCTTATAAAAATCGGAAAGCCTGCGCCCTGTGCCAAAGAAAACTTCCAATCCACGCAGAACTCTTTGGGAATCATTCACATTCAGCATTAAAGATAATTTGTAATCAACAAGTTCAAGCATACGATACATCCAGACTTTATCATGCTTTACCTGCAACATACGCAGTCTGTTCTGCAGCTTTTCGTCAATTTTAGGTATCTCAACAATACCATTTATTAAGGTAGAAAAATAAAAACCGGTTCCGCCGACAAGAAACGGCATCTTTCCGCGTTCTGCAATATCGACAATTTTATCTTCACTGAAACGCTTGAAATCTCCGGCTGTAAAAGGTTCATTCGGATTAACAAAATCGATTAAATAATGAGCAATTCCGTTTCTATCACTTGGCAAAATTTTTGCAGTGCCAATATCCATAAAGCGATAAACTTGCATAGAATCAACCGAAATTATTTCTGCATTATATTTTGCCGCAAGTTTTAATGACAACGCCGTTTTACCAACGCCAGTTGGTCCGAACAAAGCTACAGCCCGATAATTCACGGTTATTCTTCTTCTACTCTGTATTTAACCTTTCCTAAAAGAACCTGACGCAGTGCAGCCGGAACAATTTTACCCTTATGCTGTTTTCTGACTTCTTCATCTTTTGTCAAATTAATTTGTATTGCTCTTTTTATAGCAGCACAAGTTAGTTCATATCTGTTTCCTTTGTAATCAATAAGTTCATCTACCGGAACAATCATGTAAACTCCTTTATTAAAAAATATTATTTATCAAATTATCCAAAAATATACTTCTGCAATTCCTTATATGCAACATCTAAATCTTTATTGATAATCACCTGATCATATTTATCTTTCTGCGCAAGTTCACCTACCGCATTTTTTAACCTTTTAGCTATTGTTTCTTCTGATTCGGTTCCGCGTTTTTCCAAACGATACCTCAAAGTTTCAATATTCTCCGGTGCTATAAATAAAAACATTGCTGGAATACCGGAACTGCGCACACTGTCCGCACCTTGCACATCAATATCTAAAATGCAATGTTTCCCCGAATGCAGAATTTTTTCCACTTCGGCTTTTCCTGTTCCATAATAATTTCCGTGCACACAAGCCCACTCTAAGAAATCATTATTATTTATTTTATTCTTAAATGTTTCCTCATCGGTAAAATAATAATCCATTCCGTGCTTCTCACCGATTCTCGGACTGCGAGATGTATAGGAAACTGAAAAACTGATATTATCGGGATACTGTTGAAACAAACGATGAAGCAAAGTGCTTTTTCCAACTCCTGACGGTCCGGAAATTACTATAAGTTTACCTTTATTTTCAGCACAGTTCATTATTCTATATTCCTAATTTGTTCACGTATTTTTTCGACAGCATTTTTCATTACAATTACACAATCGGTAATTTCAGACAATGAAACCTTGCTTCCCAATGTATTAATTTCACGGTGCATTTCCTGACAGAGAAAATCAAGCCTTTTACCAACATCAGCAGAATCTTCGCAAATACAGCAAAAATGTTCAATATGATGTTTCAAACGCTCCAATTCCTCATTTACACAAGAATGCGACACCATTATCCCAACTTCATTTAATAATCTGTCTTGATCTACACGTTCGCCGATAAGTTCATTCATTTTCTTATGAAGCTCGTCAAAAATAGATTTCTCCATTTTTGGAATATACGTTTCTACAATATCGCGGTTCCTACGGATTTCATCTAAAATGCTAAGGATATTTTTCTTTGTCGCCTCACCTTCTTTTTTTTTCATTACAAAAACATTTTTAATATTTTCTGAAAGGCTTTCCTTTATAACATCAAGGTAAGATGAAAAATCACGCTTATTCTCAATATTAAGCACATCATCATAATGCAGCAAATGGCTAAGCTTCAGTTCGTCATTTAATTCACAGCCATCAATGAGAGAGCGCAGACTGTCCGCATACTGCTTTGCAATCGCAACATTAGGCTCAATTTTTGATACAAGCTCTTTTACTTTAATAAAAATACTTACATCAATTTTTCCGCGAACAAAATGCTGATTTATAAAATTTCTGATCTCCAATTCCATAGAACTTAAAAGACCCGGAAGACGAACATTCACCTCAAGAAAGCGATGATTAACTGTTTTAATTTCAGTAGAAATATAAGTATCGCCTACATAAAAATCTCTAAAAGCATATCCCGTCATTCCTGTCATAACTTCAACCTCTTGCAAAAAAGAAGAATCTTCTATAACACATTTAAATACTTTTAGCAATTGGAAAGATTGGCGGTTTTTGCTGGGGACAGACCCTTATGCTATTTTGGGATACAATTTTAACACCAATAACCAAACACTAAGGGACAGACCTAGATTCTAAAATAGAATCTAGGTCTGTCCCTTTAAAATAATTTGAAATATAAATTCAATTATCAGAAGTAAGTTTACTGTATGTGTCTTGAACTCTTTTCCAGCAAGCTTCACTGAAAGATGTGCTGTCGGGATAATTTTCCGGCAAAATCGGTTCGGTATATTCCAAGGTTACTTTCTTAAATCCACGAATGAACATTTTACCTTTTGGAAGCACATTCATCGTTCCGTTGATTGCCGCTGAAACTACAGGAATATTCATTTTGTAAGCAAGTTTGATTAATGCCAAATTTGGAGCCTGTAGTTTTCCGTCAGAACTTCGTGTTCCTTCAGGGAAGAAACACAGCGAACGATTTTGTTTGTCATCAGAGAAAAGTTCGCGAACCTCTTTTATTATTCCAAGTCTGTCTTTTTTATTATTGCGCTGCAAATAAATAGGTGCATTATAAACTATCATTATTCCCAGAAAAGGAATGAGCTTCACTTCTTCCTTTGCAATAGGAACCGCACCAGTTGTATTTATAAAAGTCGTAATATCAAGCCAAGATTGATGATTGCATATATAAATCGTTTTTCGCTTTTTATTGATATACTCTTGACCTTTAATCTTCAAACTGATGTGGCATAAAAGATTGTTGATAATAAACGACCAAGGTCCAAAAATCAGCTTCGATGCTATCGGAAAACGATCTTTCTTCTTTATAAAAAGCACCCAGAAAAACAAAGGAATTGAACATATTGTCATGATGACTAGAGCAATATACGTTACAATATTCAATAAAAAATTAATAAAAAACATTTGAACCTCCTATCATCATGTTTATAAAAATTAATATATAAAAATGCAGCTGTATGAAAAACTTATTTCTTTTCAAACAGCTGTATTCTGCTTATTCAATTAAGTTACTCTGCTTTTAAAAGCTCAACTTCAAAAACCAGCGTTGCCTTAGGCGGAATAGGTCCGTAGCCGCGTTCACCGTAAGCAAGATAATAAGGAAGAACAATAACTCTTTTTTCACCCTCTTTCATATCGAGAAGAGCTTCATCCCAACCGGGAATAACTCTGCCTACGCCGATATTTACATTAAACGGTTCACCTCTGTCATAAGAACTGTCAAATTTACTGCCATCTAAAAAATATCCTGCATAATGAGCAGTAATAGTTTTTCCTTTTGTCGGTTGTTTTCCAGAACCTTCCTTTATAAGGTAATATTCCATTCCGGATGAAGTCTTTTTCATTCCGACACTGTCGCAGCCAAGATTCTTTAATAAAGCAGTTTTCTTTATTTCATTTTCAGCCGCTCTTTTTTTCAGTATTTCTTCCTGTTTGCCAAATGCAGCTATCGCATCAAAGGCTTTTGCTTCATCTCCGTTTCTGACAATCTCAATATTTTTAATAAAGACTTCCTTGAACGGTCTGTCATTCTGGTCAACTTTCACTTTTCCGATTTCGCGAACAACATCCATTCCGTCAACAACTTTTCCGAATACAGCATGACGCCCATCAAGGTGCGGAGTTGGAGCTAAAGTTATAAAAAACTGACTTCCGTTAGTATCCGGACCAGCATTCGCCATTGAAAGAATCCCTTCGCTGTCGTGTTTGAGTGAAGAATCAAATTCATCAATAAATGAATATCCGGGACCGCCGTAGCCTGTTCCCAAAATATCGCCTCCCTGAATCATAAAGCCGTCAATAATTCTGTGAAATATCAATCCGTCATAATATTTCTTTTTTATCTTATCGCTCGTTTTTGGGTCGGTAAATTCCATATCGCCTTCTGCCAAAGCTACAAAATTTCCTACTGTAACCGGAACTTTGTCATAAAACAATTGGCAAGTAAAACTTCCCATATTTGTATTAAATACTGCAAACATGCCATTCTCCTTTATGTTAGATGTTTTTTTACATGATGCAATACTAAGTATTGCCAAAAAAAACAAGATGATTTTTGAGTTTTTTTTCATGCTGTTATTCCTTGATATGTTAATAAAAAAATGTTTTGCGATTATATCGATAGATAATATCGTTGTCAATTGCGACTTTTATTTTCTTAATTTTATACGGTCAAAACAATCGGGAACTGAGAAGCTGTATTTCTTAACCAAACAGTTGAGAAATACAGTATCTTGTGTTACAAAACCGAAACGTAAGGTGGTGAAAAATGGCAGCTAAATCAACAAAATTTCATTTAATATTATTAAGTTCGCTTTTTCTCTTTGTCATGAATAATTCATTTGCGGCAAAACTTGACTTGAAAAAAAATCGAGCAGCCAAAGTCGGCAGTAGAGTATTTTTAAAAAGCGAAGTAGAAGAAGCTATGCGCCAATCAAAAGTTTCATACGAACAAGCACTTGAAGACCTTATTAATTTTGAAGTTTTGTACCAAGCCGCAAAAATTAAAGTACCGCCGCCCGCTGAAAAAACTGTTTTGGAAAATATAAGAGAAGAAAAACAATATTACGCGCTTCATTTCCGCCGAGAAGCCGACTCAATTTCCGATCAGGAATTTCTTAATGCAGTCGGCTTCAAAAACCGTTCAATGAGAGATTATCGGGAATATACGATAAAGCGAATCCTGGTGGAACAGTATTTGAATGATTTGTATACAGAAGCCGAATTAAAAAATAACACTATTACGCAAACTGAAATTGATAATTTCATCAAGGATAATCCGCGCATTTTTAAAAAATCAGAAACTTATGATTTAATGCTGATTTACTTTTCTTTCTTTTCCGATAACGGAAGACAGCTTACAAAAGATGAAATATCCGCTAAGTGCAAATCTGCCGAAGAATGCTTAGGCAGGTTGAAAGGTGGCGCAGATTTCAGCGATATGGCAAAAAATTATTCCGATGATTTATATTCTCTACGTCAATCGCCGGTCGGATATTACGGGAAAGTAGAAAGTGATGATGAATACACAAAAAAACGCTTTTCACCCGAAATACTTGCAGCTCTTGCCAGTGCCGATTCCGGACTGTTGCCGAAACTTTTTGCAACACGAGACGGCGTTTTTATTTTTTATTTAATAGAAAAGATTCCGGAAAAAGAAATCACCGGCGAAGATGCTTACGCAATAGCAATGGATGAAGTGAAAAAAGAAAATATTAAAAATGCAAAAAAAGAAGTTGAAAGAAAAACATTAGAAGAATATAGAAATTATTTTGATGTTGTTATTTTTGACAATTAAAAAAATTACAGAATAAAATTAAAAGAGGTTATTAACATGAAAATAGCAGCTATTTTAGCAGAAGGCTTTGAAGAAACTGAATTTATTGCGGTTGCAGATTTGCTTAGAAGAGCAAAATCAGATGTTTGCGTCATTTCATCGGCTGCGCAGCTTACAGTAACGAGTTCGCATAACTTTAAAATTACAGCAGATGAACTTTTGGACAACGTAAACTTTGATGAGATTGACTGCATTTTTTTACCGGGTGGCATGACCGGCGTCACAAATTTGCGTGCAAATAGAAAGATTGTCGATACAGTTCGAGACTTCGCCGAAAAAGGCAAGTTCATAAGTGCAATTTGTGCCGCTCCGCTGATTTTGGCTGATGCTGGAATTCTGGAAAATAAAAGATTTACATGCTATCCGTCTATCGCCAAAGAAATCAACTCCGGCATTTATTGTGATAAACCGACTGTTATTGACGACAAAATTATGACTGGACGCGGAGTAGGCGCAGCTTTGGATTTAGGGCTGCTGATGGTTTCTGTTTTTTACGGAAAAGAAAACGCCGAAAAATTACAAAAGGCAGTTGTTTATGGCGTATAAAAGGGAAAAATCCAGCGTTGTCATTGAACAAACAAAATTCAAAGAACCGCTTATGTATCGTGTGATTATGCACAATGACGATTATACGACAATGGATTTTGTTGTTTCCGTACTGATTGAGATTTTTCATAAATCACACGATGAAGCCGTAATGCTGATGGCTGAAGTTCACAATAAGGGACAAGCCAATATCGGCGTTTATACATTGGATATTGCGGAAACAAAAGTAAGAGAAGTCAGAATTATGGCAAACGAATATCATTTTCCATTGCTGTGTACTATCGAAGCGGAATAATCAGGATATAAATAATGATGAAATTCAGTGAAAAAGTTCAGGAAGTTTTGGATTCGGCTGCTGAAATCGCAGTGCAGAATGAACACGAATATATAACTCCGGAACATCTTCTTTCTGCTATATTACTGGAACCTAAATCTCAAAAATGGATTTCAGGTGCCGGTGGCAACATAATGATGCTGAAAAAGGATTTGGAAAACTTCTTTGCTAAGCGGCTGGAAAAAATTTCCGGAATAGAACATCCCTCTTTCAGTTTACTTTTAGCAAATCTTTTAACGCTTGCAGAGCAGCAAAGCCAATGTTCCGATAAAAATGAAGTTCAGCTGGATCATCTGCTAATTTCATTTTTTTATTTGGAAGACAACAGCTCATTTGCGCTGTATTTTCTGAAAAAAGCCGGTGTTGAAGAATTTGCACTCGTTCAGCAGGTCGCACATGATTCAATTTTTTTCGGTTCCGACGACAATTTTCAAATCGGTGATGACGGTCTGTTTGCCGACGAAGCAAGTATACCGTTGGAAGAACTTTGCAGCGAATTAATTCCGTCGGAAGATCCTGTTATCGGAAGAGAAAACGAAATCGAAAGAATTTTCCATATTCTTTGCCGCAGAACAAAAAACAATTTACTGCTTGTAGGTGATGCTGGCGTAGGTAAAACAGTTCTCGGTGACGCAGTGGCAAAACGTTTGGCAAGCGGAAAAGTTCCCGACCGTTTAAAAGATTTTCAGATATATTCATTAAATATAGGCGCATTGATTGCCGGAACGAGATTTCGCGGTGAGTTTGAAGAACGAATAAAAACAGTAATTGATTTTCTTGACAAGAAAGGCAAATGCATTTTGTTCATCGACGAAATTCATTCGATTATGGAATTGGGCGGTGGCAGAGACGGTTCATTAAGTGCGTCAGAAATGCTGAAACCTGTGCTTACAAACGGCAGCATACGATGTATCGGAACAACAACTTACGAGGAATTTAAAAATTACATAGAAAAAGACAGAGCTTTTCTGCGTCGTTTTCAAAAGATTGATATATGCGAACCGACTCCGACCGAATGCCTGAACATATTAAAACAGCTGAAAAATAATTTTGAAAGTTTTCACAACGTTCACTATACAGACTCGGCATTAAAAAAAGCTGTTGATTTATCGGTAAAATATATGAATGAACGAAAGCTTCCGGATAAAGCAATTGATGTAATTGATGAAGCAGGGGCATTTTGTCAGTTAAAATGCGGCAATTTTTACGGGAAAAATCACAAATCGAAGTGCAATAAAATAGATGCTGAAGCAATTGAAAAAACAGTTGCTAAAATTACCGGAATTTCAATTGAAAATGTCGTGCTAAGCCAAAATGACAAACTGATGCGACTTGCAGAACATTTGAAAAGCTGCATTTTCGGGCAAGATGAAGCTGCGGACTTGCTTGCAACTTCGGTAAAACGCGCAAAAGCCGGATTTCGCAATGCGGAAAAGCCTGTTGCCTCTTTGCTTTTTGTAGGTCCTACAGGTGTAGGCAAAACAGAATTGACAAAGCAACTTGCAAAATATCTTGAGATTCCGCTGCTTCGTTTTGACATGAGCGAATATCAGGAAAAATATACTGTATCAAAATTATTGGGGGCTTCTGCCGGATATGTCGGTTATGAAAACGGTGGGTTATTAACGGAAGCAGTCCGCAGACATCCGGAATCTGTAGTTTTACTTGATGAAATAGAAAAAGCTCATGCAGATATTTTCAGCACTCTGCTTCAAATAATGGACTACGCAACATTGACAGACAATCAAGGACGTAAGGCTGATTTTAGAAATGTAATACTTATTATGACTTCAAATGCCGGTGCACACGATGCCAATTCGGTTATAGGTTTGGGCAGCCAAAAAAACCGCACAAAAACATCATCGATGATGTCGGCAGTGAAAAATATTTTTACTCCGGAATTCAGAAATCGCCTTGATGCAGTTGTGCCTTTTAATCAACTTGCAGAAGAACAAATCGGTAAAATTATTAACATGCAGATTGATGAATTAAAAAATTTCTTAAAGGCAAAAGGAATCGAACTGGAAATAACTCAAGCTTGCTGTGATTCTATTGCAAAAAGAGGTTTTTCGGAAGAATTCGGTGCACGTGAAATCGCCAGAGTAATTGAACATGAAATAAAAGATAAATTGATTGATGCCGTGTTGTTCAAAAAAGAACGAAATGTCGAAAGCGTTTTTTGTGATGCCGACGAAAATTCCGAAATACAAATCAGCATTTCTTACGGAAAACAGGAGCAGTAGACTGCATGTCATATTTTTTGTTTAACGGACGACATTTTATCATTGAAGACGGCAATTATGATTTCCCGAATCCGATTGAAGCAGTCGATGATATTGTTGCCGTCGGCGGCGAAATTACTCCGGAAAGACTTTTAGTTGCTTATGAAAACGGAATATTTCCTTGGTATGACGAATCCATGCCTGTGTTGTGGCAATCGCCGATTATGAGATTTGTTTTGCCGCTTGAAAAACTTCATATCGGAAAAAGTATGCGCAAATGGATGAAACGCAATCCTTACAAAATCACATCAGACACTTGTTTTCCAGATGTCATTAAAAGTTGCAGTAAAATAAAGCGCAAAGGACAAAACGGAACTTGGATCACTCCGGATGTCATAAACGGTTACTGTGAACTTTTTGATTTAGGATATGCTCATTCTGTAGAATGTTGGTCGGAAAACGATTTAGTCGGCGGCTTATACGGCATTTCATTAGGAAATTATTTCTTCGGTGAATCAATGTTTTCTTATGCTGAAAATGCATCTAAAACTGCTTTTATAACTTTAACGAGTAAAATGCCGGCTTTAAATTTAAACATGATTGACTGTCAGGCTTATACGGACAATATGGCACGCTACGGTGCAGAGGAGATTCACAGAGAATCTTTTGTCGAGAAATTGCGCAGTGACCTTGCTGTCAATAAAACAAACCGCGGCAAGTGGACAAAATATTTTTAGACATCAACGCTTTCTTCATCTTTACCAAGCAGACCTTCCAACTCTTCCGGTGTCAATTCGTATGTTTTCGTTTCGGGATTGTCTTCTTCTTTATTTTGGACAGAATTTTCCTGCGCATTAGGAACAAACAGTAAAATAAAAATGCAGTTGACAGATAAAATAATAAAAACAGTCAGCAATATCGGTATAAAAATATATCTCATGCAAACTTGCAGCGAAAATGGTTTTATCCAAGCAATATATTCATCATTATTTTTCTGTATTTTATATACATTGAAAGAATTAGGTGAAAGGCGCGATGTGAAATCGCTTTTTTTATAGTAGTCAGTATCATAAAGAATCGGGGAAAATATTTTTTCATCAGTATTTTTGTACCATATTACTCTTATAACTCCATTTGGAATTGTTTTTATATCTTCATCATTTAGCCACAATTTGTTGCTGACAATATTATCAAATAACCGCTTTTCATAATTTTTTGAGAGCAACGAAAATTTAAAGGTGATTATCTGCGCAGCCACAAGAATAAGCAGAAGATCAATCACCAAAAATATAGGGAGCAAAAAGTTTTTTCTAACAGCCATTGCATAACCTTTGAACCTAAAGAGTAGTACTATTATCGTATTTCAATGGTAATAATTTGAAAAATATTTGCAGGAAACTTATTTTCACCGGGGACAGACCCTGATTCTATTTTGGAATACAAGTAAAGCCGGTTGAATGTGGGAAATATATAAAGGGACAGGTCTGTATACTGTTTTGGGATTAAGGTCTGTCCCTTGTGTTACATGTCATTCCCCAACTTTGATTGGGGAATCTGTTGCATTACTTGCAATAAGATTACCGGGTCAAGCCCGGCAATGACACGAGACCAAAGAAAACAAAAATAACAAGAATCTTGTATGGTGTCAGACCTATATTCCGTTTCAGTATTAAGACCTGTCCCTTAGCTAATGACCAACCCGAAAGCAGCTGTTAATCCCAAAAGCGAATAAGGGTCTGACACCAGCAAAAATTATGCATTTTTCTGCCTTACTTCAGAAAATTGGCACCTTCTGAAATACCTCTAATTTCGTTCTCAAAAGGAAAAGTTGTAAAAATATGTAAAATAAGCTTAACCTTGTAGTTAAAAATGACACCAAAACACATTAAAGCTTAGTGGAGGTGCTTATGCGAAAACCACGACAGCTAAAGGAAAATGCGTATTATCACGTCAGCAACAAGTTCCACAAGCTCATTCAGCTCAAAATAAATCCGGTAATCAAGGCGATGC
>JBNMHA010000033.1:0-23750 GCA_050872545.1 Spirochaetales bacterium
ATATTATATCAAATATGTCAATTGAATTTATATAATAATATATCTAAATTGATATAAAATGGATTTAGAAAGAATTGTAATCGACAACATAAAAAGAATTCGCAAAGAAAAACGTATCACTCAAGAGCAGCTTGCCGAAGCGTGCAGTACAGCTACCAGCTACATCGGGCTTATGGAAACCTATAAAAATGTTCCTAAACTATCTACAATCGAAAAAATTGCAAATGCGTTGGACGTTGAGCCGGAAATTTTATTCAAGAAAAATCAGATTGACAGCAGCAAGGAAGAGCAGATAAACAAAATTGTTAATTCAGTTTTGGAAGATATGAAAAAAATATTGTACAAATCATTAAAAGAAAATTTTCCCGAATAACTTATGCCGATGAATCCGTTGAGGTAAAATAGATGTTAAAAAGGACTTTCAAATATTGTTCAACACATAAAGATGATGAAAAATATATGTAGGAAATGTGTGTGCAAGGAATTGAGTTTGTATTTCGATATTCATTTTGAGCAATTTTCAGAAGTACAAGCAATTTTGAACTTTATACAGGCAGCGATGAACGTAAGATATGCAGAAAAATCTTTTCCCCGATGTATAAAGCTGCAATTATTTGCTTAATAATACTTGTCTGTAGTTTATTTCTCGCAGCAAAAATTAATTTCTGTTGGCTATTTTTGTCAATTCCGGTTGGTATTTACGGTGCGATATGTACTTGGCTTGCGGTATCATATTACAAACTTCTGAAAAAATTATAGCTTAATTCATTAACTAAGACTGATAGGCAACACTTATTTTGAATCATTATACACACCTAAAAACAGCTTTAATGTAACAAAAAACGGATTGATTTGACAAAATCGATAAAAATATTAAATGTAGTCATTAAAATTATTAATCAGTGAGTTGTGATGTGGCAGCGGATAATGAATATTTGTTGTGTGAAAGAGATTGGGTCTACTATGTTTTAATTGCCGTAGCCGGTTTTTACGGTGCGTTTACTTATTTGCTGCGCGGCAATGTGTTTTGCAATGCGCAAACCGGAAACGTTGTGCTGATGGGGCTTGCTTTAGGTTCGGGCAGATGGGGCGAAGCTTTATATTATACAATTCCGATTTTTGCGTATATGCTTGGAGCTTTTGTTTCAGAACTTTTGCCAAGTCCTACAAAACGTGTACTGCATATTCGCTGGGAAAGTATTCTTATGGGAATAGAAATGCTTGTAGTGCTGCTTTTGGGTTTTGTGCCGGAAACAGCTCCTGTTCAAATTTCGCAGGTTGCAATTAATTTCATTGCTTCTATGCAATACAACACTTTTCGGCAGGCACAGGGAATGCCGATGGCGACAACTTTTGCCACAAATCATATTCGACAGATCGGTGTAGGTTTGGCTGCAGAACTTTGCTGTAGGGGAAAAGAAGACAAGAGCCATCGAAAGAAAATGAAGAAACATTTTTTTATGCTGATTTTCTTTTTTTTCGGAGCTGTTATCGGAACAGTTTTCTGCAACCAATGGAAAGGCAAAGCAATTTGGATTAACCTTATTCCGCTTGGGGTTCTTTTGGTTCTGTTTATTTATAATGATATGAAAGAAGTCAGAGATTGAAAATGGATTTTGAAATTGTTAAAATAAAGGAACAAACAAATTCAATACTTAACGAACTTACTGAACTATGGGAAAAATCTGTCCGAGCAACGCATTTGTTTTTGTCTGTAGATGAAGTTCAAAAAATTAAACAATATGTTCCGCAGGCATTAAAAGAAATTGCAGTGTTGACTGCTGCTGTTGATAACAACGGAAATTTTCTTGGTTTTATGGGAACTGTGAATGGTAAGCTTGAAATGCTTTTTCTTGCACCGGAACAAATCGGAAAAGGTATCGGGAAAATTTTGCTTTTATATGCGATTGAAAATTACGGCGTAACGGAACTGACTGTCAATGAACAAAATCCTCATGCCGAAGGTTTCTACAAACATCTTGGTTTTGAAGTATACAAACGAACTTTAAATGATGAACAGGGAAATTCGTATCCGATTTTGTATATGCGGTTAAATAATAATTACAGAGGAAAAAATATGCAGAAATTAACAGATAAATTTGAATTCAGAAATATTCGTGCAGATGAAGTCGAACAGGTTATAAAGATTGAACAAATTTGTTTTTCATCGAACAAAGCTTGCACCGAAGACTATATGAGAAAAATAATAATGAATGCGTCCGAATTGTTTTTTACTGCGGTTGATAAACACTGCGGAAAAATAGCCGGATTTATTAATGGATTTGCAACAGATGAATGCACTTTCAGAGATGATTTTTTTACCGATGCGGACTTGCACCGAGCTAACGGCAAAAATATTATGATACTTGGGCTTGCGGTGTTGCCGGAGTACCGCGGACTGGGACTTGCGCGCGAACTTATGAATACACTGAAATCCGAACAGAAAGAACGTGAGGCAATAGTGCTTACGTGCCTTGATTCAAAAGTTGAAATGTACAAAAAAATGAACTTTCAGGATAACGGAATTTCTGAATCATGCTGGGGCGGCGAAAAATGGCATGAGATGAGTTGCCGAATTTAATTATATTGCAGCAAAAATTCTATATTACCGAAAAGTTGTTATTCCTAGACTTTTTCCCTGTTCATTTCAGAGTTTGACCTACAAGCGTTTACAAAGTAAGCACCGGAAATCTATTCAAATGTTTGCAGAATATTATCTGAATACGCCGGGTAATGACATAATTTTTAAGCTAGACAATGACAAAATATAGCCTTTTTCAGTGGCGTTAAAATTGCAAGTGTGATATTATGAATTAGTTAGTATAAACTAACCTAATGATTTAACTGAGGAGGTTGTTAATCCAATGACAGCAGAAGAGTACAAAAAAATATCAATCAAAGAATTTACAAAAGCAGCAAAAATATACGACAGCGGACATGCCGGTATTTATGAATTGTGCAAAGATGATTATCCGCCTATTTTGGAAGAATTGGAAAAAGAAAATTTTATCGATTTGCTTGATTGCGGCTGCGGAACAGGACCGGTAATTGAACTGCTGCGTGAAAAACATCCGGATAAAAATTACACCGGAATCGATTTAACGCCTGAAATGATTAATGTAGCAAAAGCGAAAAATTTGTCTAACACGCAGTTTATAGTCGGTGATTGTGAAAAATTGCCTTTTCCTGATGAATCGTTTGATGCTGTAATTTGTTCAAACAGTTTTCATCATTATCCAAACCCACAGGATTTTTTTGATAATGTGTATCGTGTTTTAAGGAAGAACGGTCGTTTTATTCTGCGTGATTATTCGTCATGTGATTTCCTTGTATGGCTTGTGAATCATCTGGAAATGCCGCTTGTGCGGTTCTTTGGTCATGGAGATGTTCGTATTTATAAGAAGTCGGAATGTGAAGCGATGTTGAAAAAAGCCGGACTTGTGCCTGTAACAGTTGAAATCAGAAAAAAAATGAGACTTCACGTTGTGGCACGAAAAGAGTAACAAATGGGACAAAAGTTCAACGCTAATTTCTTGTATTATTTGACAATGTGCCGCAGCCGGAAAATGATTATCAGGCAGTACGGCAGAAAATTCTGGAAATCGTTTAAGAAAATAAGCAATGCAAAATTCAAAGAACTGATGAAAGAATTTGAAGACATCGGAGATTCAATGTTTGCTTTTAATTATGTTTATGCACCCGGATATGTGGCAGAGTTTACTACGATGGAAAAACTGGGACTTGCGCAGCATGACTGCGATGAGCTTATGCTTAAAATGAATGAAAAAATGCTGCTTACCGTGCCTAAACTGCTGCTTAATGCTGTAGGTAAAATGTATTACAAAAATATGGCAAAGCTTGCTGAAAATCGAGTGCAGAACAAACCTGATAAGCTTCATCCGTTTGATTGGGATATTGATTTCCGTAGGAAAGGAAAAGATACTTTTGAAATAGATATAAAAACCTGCGGATTTATCGAATATACGAAAAAGTACGGAGGAAGTTTCATGCTGCCGGGAATTTGTCGTGTTGATTATTTGATTGCACATTATATGAATGTGGGATTTGACCGCACGCAGACACTTGGCGAAGGTGGTACGATGTGTGACTGCCGTTATAAGATGTAGCAGAGGAAATTGTATGATTTTTTTGAAACTGATTTTAGAAACAATAATTATTTGCTTATTAGTCGTCGGAATGTTGTTGCTGATGATTAGAAACGGAGCTGTCGCAGCGATACATTTTTATCCTAAAAAAGTTCGTGACCGGGTAGTGGAATTGGGACTAACAACGCCGCAGAAGATTAGAAAAAATTCTATAAAGTTCAAGGCAATATGCATTCCGGTATATATTGTTTATACGTATGTTGCTGTGTACGTTGTTAATGCTGCGGCTTCATTTTCAAGTGCGTTTTTGCAAATGCTGTTTATATTTGAAGTTTTTAATTTGTTTGACTGCTTTGTGATAGATGAAACTTGGGTGAAAAAGAGCAAAGTATGGATTATTCCGGGAACGGAAGATTTAGTAAGTGAGTATGTTCCGTTAAATGTTCAAATCAAAAAGCGTTTTGCTGCGTCAATATTGCTTGCTGCTATTGCTGCTGTTTTGGCAGGAATATTTTCATTATTGCAAAATGTTATAAGCTGAAGTTATTAGGTAAATTCAGAGTTTTATCATTGAAGTGGCTTTGCAATTTGTCCAATAAGTAATTTTACCGGTGGTTGAACATATCAAAAATTTTAGTTTATGATTATGCCGAAACTACCATATATAGTGCGTAGCTAATATTTCGACAGATGCGCTTCATACTTTTTGTACAAATTCCGGTTGATAATCTCTGTGAAAACTCAACATTATTACGCTATATATAAGGAAGAAAATATGGAAAAAATAAAACCGACATTAAACGGAGTGCAGGAAACAATGCTTCAAAGTTTCTACGCAAGGGCGTTGTATTCCAAACAAAAGAATCATAAATTTTATGATGCAAAAGCAATCGAGATAGTCGACAAACTTGATTACGATTTTTCAAATGCGGAAAAAGATTCGCTTATGAACAACGGAGTAATTGCAAGAACTATAGTTTTTGATGAACTTGTGAAAGCATTTATTGATGAGAACCCGGATTGCACGGTTGTGAATATTGCCTGTGGTTTGGATACAAGAGTGTATCGTATGGATAACGGAAAAATTAGCTGGTACAATTTGGATCTTCCGGAAATAATCGCTGTTCGTGACCAAATTTACGGCGAAAATGGGCGAATATCTTCTATCGGTTGTTCGGTGCTGGATCCTGATTGGACAAAGCAAGTAAAAACGCGAACAAAAATGCTTTTTATTGCAGAAGGTCTTTCTATGTATTTAACAGCGGAAGAAAATGCGAAGATGCTGAATATTATTCATGATAATTTTGACAATGCGGTGGTAATGCTTGAATGTCTGGCGAAGAAATGGGTTAATAAGGAAAAAATTGAGCGGTCAATAGAGAAAACCGGCGCGAAATATGTATTCGGTGCAGATTGCTTTGAAGATTTGGGTGATATTGCACAAGGATATAAAAAAATTAAAGATGACAACATTACGCGCGGAATGATTGCGATTTTTCCTATTCTAAAACCGTTTGCCGGGCTTCCTTATGTGCGCAAGTCAACAGAGAAAATTTTAATTTTTGAAAAAGCGGCTGATTAATCTGAATGTTATAGAAATGAAGTGAGTTTTATTATGAAAGACAAAAAGGAACATTTGCCGATTTATGGCGTAGGTCCGATTTACGGAATTGTAATTATTGCACTGACAGTTGCCGGATGTATTTTGTCGGCAATGGGGAAGTTTGATGTGTTTAAATACAAAATGAATCGCGTTGCATTTCTTATTATAGGCATTGTAATATTTGCTTTTGGGTTTATTGTTTGGTTTTGCGCTGCATTTACAATCGATAAGTATATTAAATCTAATGAATTATGCGTTGACGGAATATATTCTTGGGTCAGAAATCCATGTTATTCCGGAATAATGCTTATGTGTACAGGCGTTGTATTTACTGCAAACAATATTCTGCTGCTTATACTTCCTGTTTGTTATTATTTGTTTATGACAATTTTGATGAAGAACACAGAAGAGATATGGCTTAAAAAGCTTTACGGTGCGGATTATGAAACATATTGCCGTGAGGTGAATCGCTGTATTCCTTTTCCCGGAGATTTCAGAAAAATATATGAGACAAAAATTTCAGATGTAAGATGGATAATTTATGACATTTTAGGAAATATAGGCTGGATTTTATACTTTATATGTATTGCGTTGCTGTTTGGAAAACGCCCCGAATATATGAGCAATTCGGCGGTTTATACGTTTGCAGTGTTTGCTATCGTTCCTGCGTTGATTATGTCAGTCGGAATTGCAGAGTTAATAAGCGAAAGGTTTGCAAAACTCGACCGTGTGCTTTCACAAAAAAGGCTTTATCGCAGCTTTGGAATGCTTTTGTTTGGTGCTTTGTGCGGTTTTGTCATTTCCCTCGTAATGGTTTTATTAAATTTGAAAATCGGGTTTAGCTTATCTGCCCAAAAGTGTGCAGTAGGGTTATTGATTGCAAACGTACTTTTGGCTGTATTTGCTGCATTGCTGTTTGCCGGTTACAAAAAGCAGAAACAGTGCGGCTGATAACCTTAGTCAGTTATGATTGCTGAGGAAAACTTTTATGAGCGGCGTGTAACCGGAAAATTGACAGTGTTTTTTGAATCTCCGTTTTGGGTCGGTGCTTTTGAATGTGCTGCAAAATGCCGAGTATAAAATTGCAGAGGAACAAAAAATGGTTGGAATATATTTAAGCGGCACTGGAAACACAAAGCATTGCATTGAAAAACTTATGCATTTATTGAATGAATCGGCGGTAACAGTTCCGATAGAAGCTGTGAATGTTGTCGATGAAATCAGACGGAATGAAACGATTATTCTCGGCTATCCGACGCAGTTTTCAAATGTGCCGTTTATGGTAAGAGATTTTATTTGCTCAAATGCCGGGCTTTGGAATGGAAAAAAAGTTTTGTGCGTTGCTACAATGGGGGCATTCAGCGGTGACGGAGCCGGATGTGCGGCAAGGCTGCTGAAAAAATATGGAGCTGCTATACTCGGCGGTTTGCATATTTGTATGCCGGATTCGGTTTGCGATGTTAAACTGTTGAAAAAATCTGCTGATGAAAACAGAAAAATTATTATTAACGCCGATAAAAAAATCGAAAAGACAGCAGCGGAAATCAGAAACGGAAAATATCCACGTGACGGAATAACGTTTTTTTCACATTTGCTTGGACTTTTGGGGCAAAGGCTGTGGTTTTTTACTAAGACAAACGGATATTCAAATAAATTGAAAATCGGCAGCAATTGTACCGGCTGCGGACTTTGCAGTAAGTTGTGCCCGATGAAAAATATTGAAGTAAAAGAAAAAACTGCTGTTCCCAGTAATAAATGTACGATGTGCTACCGCTGCATAAGTAATTGTCCGCAGAAAGCAATTACGCTGTTGGGAAAAAAAGTTTGGGAACAATGCCGATTTGACAAGTATCCGGTGTAATTTGTTTTTCAGCTTAAATCCGTTTCGCTTATAAGTGTGGCGATTTCCTTACTCATATTTGTAAATAAAATCGCTGTAGTGTGCAGAATAAAGAAAAATTATTATAAATATGACAAACTGAATTATTAGGAAAACCAATATGAGTGAAAGAATGAGAAACATACTAAAATGGACGGCTGCATTTCTATGTTTAGGCTGCTTTTTGTTTTTGGCAATAGAAGTCAGCTGCAATGAAAAACTACAGTTTGACACCGCTGTTTATAATGCAGTATCAAAATTTTTAATATCAGACTTTGCCACACCCATTGTAAAAGTTATCACAAACTTAGGCGGAGCGGTGTTTTTGATAACATTAACTGTAACGCTGTTGATACTGATAAAGAATAGAAAAATCGGCTTGTCAATTACCGTAAACTTAATTGTTATTACGCTGCTGAATCATCTACTGAAAATCATATTCCAAAGACCGCGTCCGATCGGATTCAGATTGATAGAGGAATCCGGATACAGTTTTCCGTCCGGGCACTCCATGATAAATATGGCTTTTTACGGATATTTAATATATTTGATATGCAGATATGTGGAAAATAAATGGTTGAAATATACATTGGTAACTTTATTAAGTGTTTTGATATGTTTGATTGGAATAAGCCGAATTTACTTAGGCGTACATTATGCAAGTGATGTATTGGCAGGTTTTTTTGCGGCAATTTTTTATCTGGTAATTTACATTACTATGGTAAAGAAAATTTTTACCAGCAGAAAAGGCAGTGAGCGATGAATATTTACAGTTTCCTATCGGCAGCGTATGACCTTATGGACGTAATCTGGTTTTCGGAAAAGGGTGTTAATCCGCGCAATGCGATAGAAAATGCCGTTGTAAATGATAAATGCAAAGTGCTTGATATGTGCTGTGGAACATTTACAAGCGGATATTACATTGCAAAGAAAAATCCCGAAAACGAAGTAATTGGCATAGATTTATCACAAAAAATGCTTGATGAAGGTATGCGCAAAGTGAATAAAGCTGGTCTTACAAATGTCGTATTAAAATGTGCTGATGCTACAGATACAAAGTTTCCAAATAACTATTTTGATTATATCGTAATCGGGCTTGTTCTGCATGAGTGCCGACCTGAACTGCAAAAGAAAATTCTGGCTGAAGCAGGTCGAATTCTGAAAGATGGCGGACGGTTGATTGTCTGCGAATGGGAAAAACAAGTGCAGTTATACAGAAAGATAAAATATGCTCCGCTTTATTGGCTCGAAGCATTGAACTGCAAAACATTTAAGCATTTTTATAATTGTGACAAGAAAAAGTTTTTTGCGGAGAATGGTTTTAATGTTGAAGATATTAAGCATTGTAATTACAGCTGCGTGATTATAATGAATAAATCTGCCGGCAGCTAATAAAGAAACAAAGGGCAAATTATGAGCAATAAAGATGATAAACAAATTCTGATTAGAACCGCAGCGGTGGAAGATGCGCCGCAACTGCTGAATATTTACGCACCGTATGTTCGTGATACTGCCGTAACATTTGAATATGATGTGCCACTGCAGGAAGAATTTGCAGAACGAATTCGATGTACGCTGCGTCGCTATCCATATTTGGTTGCGCAAATAAACGGTGAGGCGGTTGGATATGCTTATGCCGGCGCATTTCAAAAACGAACAGCTTACAATTGGGCGGCTGAGACTTCAATTTATGTGAAGCAGAACAAAAGAGGCTTGGGAATCGGTAAGGCGTTGTATCGACAGTTGGAATATTATCTGAAGTTGCAAAATATTGTTAATCTTAATGCCTGTATCGCAAGTACGCAAACTGAAGATGAACATTTGACGAATGCAAGCATTTTGTTTCATGAACGGCTTGGTTTTCGTCTAGTCGGTGAGTTCAGCAGGTACGGTTATAAGTTTTACCGTTGGTACAATATGGTTTGGATGGAAAAAATAATCGGTGAACATCTTGAAATAATGCCTGAAGTAAAAACATTTGCGCAGATTACAAAAATGTGAATTTGTCCGGTCATTTCGACGAGCTCAACAGCCGAAGAAGTTGCATTGGTTGCTGAGCGTAGTCGAAGCAATCAGTTTACCTAGTTTCGTCATTTGTCAGTTTCCTTTTCTAAATGTTTTGCAATATCGCTGGAATTATCGTCGGAGCGAGCAGTTCAAATGCAAAGCATTTTTTCCCTAAGTCTTTTAAACTTGCGCCGATATGATACAGAACAGTACCGTCGATTACCATAAACCTGTCGTGCATTTTTGTCGTATGCCGCAATGTGAGAATCGGATACTGAGCGTTGAATTTCTGTATATCCTGAGCAGTAAGCTTTGTTTTCGGATCTGTATAAATTGTGACAGTTACTCCGTTATTCTTTTTTGAAAGACGCTCAAGAACAGATAAATCCACATAACCGTCAATTAAAATTATTTCTTTCTTAGCTGACTGGATAAAACTTTCAAACTTTGCATAAGCATCAAAAATCTGCCCCCTGAAAGAAAATTCCCTGTGTTTCATCAATGTTGTATTTATCCATAAGAGAAAAAAGCTGGTCAATTTTTTTGTCAGATTCCCTAAGATGCAGATCAGTTTCAATCTGATGCTGACGAATAAACTTTAGTTCCGCAAAAATTTCAGAATTGCTCTGCAAAAAATGGCGCATAGAAACAAAGGCTCTCACAATCTGAACGCTTGCTTTTACTGCCGTTTCCGATTTCAAGACAGAGGCGAGCATTGTAACACCATGCTCTGTAAATGCGTAAGGCAATTTTCGCGTGCCACCGTCTTGTCCTTCAAACATATTATTCCGTGAAGTCGCAAATTGCGACTTCACAAAGTCAACTTCTTCTCTTGTCAGCTGAAACATAAATTCTTCCGGAAACCGTTCAATATTGCGCTTAACCTGTTCATTAAGACGCTTTGTTTCCACGCCGTATAGGGTTGCAATATCGCGGTCAATCATCACTTGTACGCCACGCAACACGACAATTTTATTCTCGATATTTGATTGAACAGCTATCTCATTTTTCATTTACTTTCTCCTGTTATTCCGCATAGAATTCACTTAGTTTCCAACTCTGGTCAATTATTTTCCTCTGTCAGAAGTTTTTTGTCTTCTATGTTTTCAAGGACTTTCATTTGCTGGATTGCAATCTTATTTAGTTTTTCAAGGCGTTCATTTTGCGGAAGTTTATCATTTATAAAAACAGCGTTCAGATTTTCCATATTTGAAAGACAAATCAACTGGTTTATTGTTGCATAATCTCGGATGTTGCCTTTCAATTTCGGATTCTGCTCTTTCCATTCTTTTGCTGTCATTCCGAACATTGCCACATTGAGCATATCAGCCTCATCTGCATAAATAAAAGACTTCTGTGCTGGAGTAATTTCTTCTGGAACAAGATTCTGCTTTATTGCATCTGTATGTATGCGGTAATTGATTTTTGAAAGCTCACGCTTTGCAGACCAGCCAAGAAACTTTTGCTCTTCTGATTTTAGCCGTTGATATTCTTTTACCAACAATAATTGAAATCTAGGACTTATCCACATTCCAAAATGATATGCAATATCTCTATGGGCGTAAGTGCCGCCCATAGCGTCCTGCTTTTGATATGATTCCAATTGCATTTGTTTTTTCTATCCAAGTTTTTGCAGAAAGAACAAAATTATTGCTGCCCGCCATATTTTTAATTGTACCGAATTCGGTGTAATTAAAATTGGGATTATAAAGCAGCTCCCATTCTCCCAAATATTCAATCGTGCTTTTCAAGCTAAGCCAGCGAAATATAATATGTTCCTGAAACTGACTTTTAGCCATATCGGTCAGGGAAATAAAATCATCATCATTCTGTCTTATAACTGTTATTTCTGCATTCTCTATTTTTATTTTTGACATGCTTTCTCCTTTGCTGGTCGTCTTGTCTGCCAGTAGGCATGGTCAGTCTGGTCATTTATTCGTGCAGGTAGAGGTAGGTTAATTTGCCCAAATTTGCCAAATCATTTTTCAGGTCTTCCGGTTCGACAATTTTTGGAATGTTGATAGAAACGGTAAATCGTGTTCTATTCTCATCGATTTTGTAGCAAATATCGGTTGTTAAAATGTCAATATTATAATTTTTAAAAACTGCGTTGATTTCTTTGTCTCTTGGAGCATTATCGGCATATTCAAAGTCTATTACCTTTTTGTATTCTGCCGGAATGAAAATAAGCTTTAGTCTTTCTACTGTAAGAAGTGTGACTACATAAACTATAAGTGTGATTATCGCGGCGAAATATAGTCCGGCACCTATTGTAAGCCCGATAGCGGCAGATGCCCAAATAACTGCGGCAGATGTCAGACCTTTGATATTTATTCCTTGACGCAGAATTGCGCCTCCGCCCAGAAAACCTATCCCGGAAACTACTTGTGCCGCAATTCTTGCCGGGTCTCCGATTCCGGCGATACTCGGCATGTTCATTGATAATATCATCAGCAATGTTGATGATACTGTGATTATAATAATTGTTCTAAGTCCTGCAGGATGTTGATGAATCTCACGTTCTGTTCCCATTATAAAACCGGCGACAAAGCTAAGAAGAATTCTTAATGCAACAGAAAGAATGTGAGTATCGCCTATTGCAAGTGAAAGCAGATTTGAAATTGACTGCATTTTTATGTCTCCTAGTATTTGTTTTTAGTTACTTTTTTCATTTTCCAGCAGCAGCCGCAAGTCATTTCTGTTGCGCAGCGGAAAACCTGCTTCATCATTTAAGAATGTGATATTGCCGCAGAAAAAATCTTTGTTTTCTTCCGACGGCAGATAAATTCCGAGAGTTTTTCCGTATTCTATTGCTCTATGTGCTGTAATAATTGTTCCGGAGAGAGTTGACGGAGCTTCTGCAAGCAATACAACGGAAGATAACGCCGCAATTAAACGGTTTCTTTCGGGAAAATGCCAGCGGTGCGGCTTGCTGCCCGGCGGATATTCTGAAATCAACAGATTTCCTTTTTCAATCATTTTTACTGCAAGTTCACGCGATTCCTTAGGGTAAACGGAATCTATTCCGCAGCCCAAAATTCCTATAGTAGGAAGCTGCATGTCAAGCGCAGCCTGATGAGCGGCGGAATCTATTCCTTTTGCCAATCCGGACACGATAGCGTAGTTAAAATCTTTCAAAGTCTGCACCATTGCGTATGTAACTTTTTTCCCTGTTTCGGAAGGTTTTCTTGTACCTACAATCGCAGCCATTTTGTATGAAAGCAAATTTTTATTTCCGCGCAGAAATATCATGAACGGATAATTATCAAAACATGTTAATCGTTTGGGAAAATTCAAATCATCAAATCGCAGAACCTGAATCCCGGAATGGGTTATAAAATCATTTATCTTTTCTGCTTCATCGATAAACTCATAATGAAGAGTCCGTTTTTTGCCGAGTACTTGCTGTACTTTCAAAAGCGGTTGATTGTACACTGTTTCTGAATTACCGAAATAATCGAACAATTTGCGTCGGTCTGACGGCGTAATGAATTCCATTGATAATGCGATGTCGTAAATTGTGTGCATTTGTCTAACCTGCGCTTACTGTTTTCTGCTTAATGTTTCTGAAATGAAATTTTCCAGACTTGCTTTTTCATCGGCAGTAAGTGTTTTTTCAAACTGGTAAATTGAAGAGTAAACGTCGTATGCTTTGTTGTATTCTTTCAGTAAAAAATATGCTCGTCCCAGTAGGAAATATCCGTCTTTGTCCGGCGTTTTCAGGTCATAAATATAGTGTGTCAACACATTTACTGCTTCTTGGTATTCTTCTGTTCCGAATACTAAAAGTTGTGCATAATCATATAAAACGCCGGTTCTGTCTGGGCTGATATTCAGCGCATATTCATAATTTTCTTTCGCCTTAAACAAATGTTCCTTATTATGATTTATTTTGTAAAGGTTCACATGACATATTGCAATGTAATGATATGTTTCAAAATCGTTGTTCACAATGTCGCGCGATTGTTCCAGATGAAAAAGAGCCTTTTCGTATGCGCCTTTCATAACAAGTTGTTTTCCTATTGCTTTGTCTAATCCGGCAGACGAAGAATAGGCATTTACAAGTGTGGAAATTGCTTCCTTGTACAACTGCGAGGCTTCTTCTTTTTTATCAAGATTTTGCGACCTTGCCAAAGCACGAATCGGTTTGAGTCTGTCCGCATAGCAGGAAGTCATAATTACTGCGGATAATGTTAATAAAATGAACTTTGATATTTTCTTCATAAGTTGCTCCGTAAAAAAATAAGTGTTTGCAAAATATTTTCGCTTATATATAAACACTTATTTTTCTTTTATAACTACAAACTTTCTGAATTTTTTTGTTTTTTTTCTAAAAAATGAAGTTCAATGAGCAACCGACTGCAAATTCTCGCCCCATCCAAGCCGGAGTTATGAATAATGATTCTAGTCCTTTTACTCCTAATTCAAGCTGACATGCGCCGAAATGGAATCCGATTCCCAGTCCGGTATAAAAGCCGCTGGATGATGAAAATCCGGCTGATAATCGCAGCGGAAGTTCAAACCAGTAGAATATAGGCATTAATTCTACTCCGGCAGCAAGCTCAAATGTCGGTAAATCACCGAATGAAACAGGATAAAAATCGCCGACCGTAAAGCTTACCGGAAGCGTCAGTGTCACGTCTCGGCGGTTAAGTGGCGAAACTGAAAATCCCAAGTGAATTGCGGTCAGCGGCATGAAGAATTCGCAGTCGCTTATTTGCCTTGTATTGTCAAAGTCATCTATTACATCTTGAAGCGAATCTAAAATTTCGGAAGCATTTAAAACATCGAGAGTTACTTTTCTATCTATGTCAGAACGCTGATTTCCGGCATAAAACATAAAGCCTAAATCGGTTACACTCAGTCCGACTTTTATGTATTTGTTAATATCAAGCAGCAATCCTAAATCAACACCGATTCCCATTCCGAAATTTCCGCCGCCGTTAAGGATACTTTGCAAATCTAGTCCGTTTACTTCCGGAACTGAAATGTTTTTGAGAACATGTTTACCGAGAACGGAACCGTAAATAAAGTTACAATCAATATCTAATGAATATGTATATATTCCGGTATCATTAGGCGTATCGGTGTGCAGCGTTAGGTCGGAATAAAACGATGTATAAATGATAGGAAGATAGAAATGTCCGCTGAAACCGGCATAGAGTCCGCGAATCGGCAAATGTTTTTCCGCATTGGGAACTTTTGTCGAAACTGCAAATTTAAAATCTTGATACCACATTACACGACCGTAGAATTTTTCTTTCAGCGGTTCTATAAGTGAAAGTTTATCGAACAGTCCGAAAAATAAATTCCTGCCTATAGTTACATCGGAAATGATTTTATTATCAAATGAAAAACCAATGGAACACGACTGAAGTTTGGCATAAAACGAAAAAAATGTGATTGCAGCTGCACTGTTCAGGCTTATTCCGTTAGGCGACATCCATTCAAGCTGTCTGGAAAAAAAATCATCTACATTCGGATTGTCGGATTTCAGCGTGTCTAAAATTTCTATTAAGTCATAAACGCTGAAAAAATTGGTCATTGCATCAAGCGTCAGATTTCCGAACAGATTTACCCCGAAACGATAAGGCGTTGTCGCTATTCCGGCAGGGTTGTATGCCAGAGCTTCCAGTCCGGAGGAAACCGCACTGTGAGAACCTCCCATTCCCAATGAAAAAGCCGATTGCCAAGTATTAGGAACTGCAACTGCTGATGAAAATATATAAAGCATGAAAAATAGAGCGCATAGTAATTTTTTCATATAGTCCTTAATTCATTTTTTTATTTAAACATATCTGTTTTTACGTCAGCATTGCCTGTTGCTATGATATTCATATCCAGCATAAAATCAGTGGACATGCTGATTGCGCAGCTAGAACCTTCCGGGATTATGACATCAAGCAGTAAATCAGAGTCGGTCATTTCGGATATAGGTTTGGAAAAAGTAATTTCACATTTCTTATTAACATTATTTTGCAGTCTAAAATTACTTTTTTCTCCATCAAACATCATAGGCGTTTCATTGCCGGAATCATCTTTGACACGCGCGTTTTTTATATCTACGGGAAAAGAAAAAGTGTTGTTCATATTTGCATTAATTTTTATTTCTTTGAGTATTTTTCCTACTCCGGACAACGGCAGTTTTGTGTTGCCTTCCGCTAAGGAAACGGCCCTAAAATCGTGAATAAATTTTCCTACTATTACAAAACTGTTTCCTAAATCTATTTCCACCGAGAAGACAACTTTTAATCCTTTTATATTATGCGTTTTGTGGAAGCTACAGAATTCGGTTAAGCCTTCAAGATTTCCTACATCGGCAACATCTTGAAGTGTTGTTCCGTCACCTAAATCGTAATCTTTAACGAGGTCTTTTAATTCATCGACATTTTCAGCAACAATATCAGAGCCGAGCACATCCGAAATAGAAACATCGTTACCCATATCTTCAAGCAAATCATTGATTCCTTCGCCGCTTTCCTGATAAGCATCGGCAATGTCTTTTACGCTTAAACCTTCTTTGGTAATCACACTTTCAAGCCCTTCCACACCGCCGCCGTTTTTTTCAATCATTGCTTTTATGTCATCAGGTGAAAGCCCTGCTCTGCTGCGTGTTATGCTTCGGGCAGTTGTACTCTTCGGCATTTTGCTTCCGGTTTTATTTTGTTCCATAAGATTTTCTATCAGGTCGAATCCTTTTCCGCGCACGGAAAGCGCATCTTCAGGCAGTTCAAACTTAAATACGTAATCGGTACATTTTGGATCTGTAGGATCTTTTAATACAGGTGAAAGTTTTGAATTGCTGTCGGAAAGAAAACCTTTTGGTATAAAAGCAAGGCATTTGTTTTCTTCGTCATAAGTTGCTTCATCAAATAAGAATTCTTTATCGCTTATGAGCATTTTTGAAATCGCAAAAACCGGCAGTCCGTCAACAAAATATTCTTCCTTAGCAGCTTCACGTCCTTCTGTAGGCGAATTAGAATCAATTATAAAAATTTTTGCTTTTATCTTCAAATATCCGTCGCTTGAACTAAGATGATCCAACGCTATATCATCTATGTCATCTTTATCCATATCCATTTTGATACTTGGAAATGAACTTTCTATGACATTCGGTGTTTGGTAAATTTGTACAGGAAGTGGCCAAGTAAGTGGATCTTTGTTGCCTAAAAGGTCATTAACTTTAGAATCTATGCTCAAATCACTGCTGTTCAGAGTAATTGGATCTAGTTTCATGTAAATCAGCCCGGATTTCTTTTCTTCTATTGATTCTTCATCACGATGCTGAAATTCCTTTAAGAATTCTTTCACATCAACAAATTCTGACATTTTAATTTGTTTTCCCAGTATAGGAACTTCGTAATCTAGATCCCATTCGGGTGATTTTATTTCACGCCCATCGGAAAAAAGTTCTGCGATTTTTTCTACTGCACATGAGGAAAAGAATAAGGCAAAAGCAAAAATAATCAATAATCGTTTCATAATTCCTTCTTTAATTTATAACAAAATAAGCCCAGCTTCCCGCAGGTCATTCCACAATTCATTATCAAGAAAACTTTCTTTGTTTTCAAAAATATCATCTGGTAATGAATCTAACCAATATTTCAGCGGTCGGTATAACTTTTTACTGTTAGAAAAATTTTCTTCTGATTTTGGTGAACTTTCTTTTAACAATCTGCAAATCCATTCAGCTAATGGTTTTGGAAGTTCATACGAAATATCACCGCATTTCCCGGCAAAATATAAGATTCCGTCTGAAAAAACTGGCGTTGTTCCGAGCCAGTAACATTTTTTGGTAATGTCATGTTTTTTTGTACCGGCGAGTACCGATTTTACAAACTGCGGCTTGATTTTGCACGGAAGTTTCAGCCACTGCGAAGCGGGAATTTCCAAACTGCTGCGTAAATTAAAATTATAAACTGCAACATTCAGAATTTCGCCGATTTTATTGAGTTTTACAGGCGGAATTGATTCCTTGCAGCTTATGTCATAATCCGTCAGTTTATTTTCGTTCCGGCAGATTCCGGTAACAGAAAAATTTTGTGGATTGCGGAAAATTTCACTGTGAACAGTAAGGCTGAATTTGTGGAAAAATACGGAATGCAGAATTTTTTCCAGAAACATTTGGCGCACAACTTCTAATGTTTCGGCAATTTCTTCCGGTTTCTCACTGGGAAATCCGTATATTAAATATCCATGAACAAGTATATTTGACTGTGCGAATTTTCTGGAAACTCGGATTATGTTTTCTACAGTTGTTTTTTTATTCATCAAGGATAAAATTCTGCTGCAACCCGATTCCAAACCGCCGGTTACTGCAATGCAGCCTGCACGTGACATCAGATACGGCAAATCGGAGTCGAACGCACTGTCGAATCGGATATTGCCCCACCAAATTATATCCAAACCGCGCTTTAAAATCTCCAAACAGAACGTTTTGATTACAGCCGGCGGCATTGCTTCATCTATAAAGTGAAAGCTGCGTATTCCGGTTTGCGCCACCAGTTTTTCTGCTGCATCGGCTAAAAACGCGCCGTCTTCCGGTTTGTATGTGGCTATGTAATTAAGCAAGGTGTCGCAGAAAGTGCATTTGTGATGATAACATCCGTGCGCCATTCGCAGTTTCAGGTAAATGCGCTGCGACCAAAGCGAATGCATAGGGTTTGTGGATTCACGCAGAGTAAAATAAGAATCAAGCGGCAAACCGCTGTAGTCCGGAATGAATTGCTTCTCGTAATTTTGAGCGTCATTGCCGGAATAGCAGATTTTTTTGCTGTCGCAATAAAAAGTTCGCACTAGTGAAGATTCGCCGCATTCGCCGTTTAAATATTCAGCTAGTTTTAACAAAGGCAGTTCGCCGTCATCAAGTACGACGAAATCTACATAATCAAATAATTTCTTTTCCTTTATGCTGCGGAAACTTGTGTTGATAAAACCACCGCCGAGTATGACTTTTATATCCGGTTTAATATTTTTCAGTATTTGCGCTGTTTTTATCGCCAAACAGAAATTGCCCGGAAACGGAACTGAAATGCCGACAAACAAACAGTCATCAAGATTCAGCTCTTTTATCGAATCCGACAACCAATTGGTTAGTAAGTCATTGTTTTTTAAGAAAGATTCTATATCGTCAAATGTCAGATTGCTGCTTTCTGCAATTGACGCAGCGTAACATGAAAGTCCGAAGTGCGGCAAAACGGTGTGGCTGCATAAATCGGTCAAATCATCGATAAACAATGAAGCAAGATGTACTGCCGCTTCGGTATTGTCGTTTTTATGTTTAATATTTTTCAGTTCGTCAAAGCGCGGTCCTTCCGGAAGATAAGTTCGCGATAATATTTTCACGGCAAGCTGCGGATATTTTCCCTGTAAAAACAAAATTACCGGTTCTATAACTGAAATGTACTGTTCTTTTTTTGTGACAAATGCGGCTAAAGTTTCGGAAAGCGTTAATTTGCCGTTTGCCAATTGTTTTTCAATTTCATTAAACAATTCTGAAAGCCCGTTTTTTGAAAATAATTTAAGTGCGGCAGATATTGAAAAATCATGCTGCTGCACTGTAAGATTTTCTTGTTCCAGTGCGCCTTTTAGAAATGCCGATGCCGGATACGGTGAGGACAGCTGCACAAACGGCGGAGTAATCAGAATAATTTTTTTCTGCATTTTTATTCCTTTGTTGATTTTAGAAACTTTGGCATTCGCACTATAGCATAAATCGACATGCAGAAACAGCTGGCTGAAAGTTTGATTCAAATATTATTTCTGGTGTTAAATTGCCGGCATTGTGATATACAAAATCACAAAACATTTTGCTATATTACCGGCATTGTATATGGAGGACAGAATGATTTATACGGACGAAATCGACCGATTGACAGATATTGCTTTTGATGAAGATTTTGCCCAATACGGAGATGTTACTACAGATGCAGTGTTTCCTAATGGTCTGGGCGATGGCACTTACGTTTTGAAAGCTAAGGACAACGGAATTCTCTGCGGAAAAGAAGTCTTTGAAATGGTCTTTAAAAAACTTGATCCGTCCTTGCAGGTAACTTTTGTGCATTCGGACGGTGATTTTGTTTCATACGGCGATGTAGTGGCTGAAATAAACGGCAAAATTGCTTCAATACTCAAAGGTGAACGGACAGCTCTTAATTTTATTTGCTATTTAAGTGCTATAGCTACACGAACAAATGAATTTGTAAAAGCTGCGGCTCCGGTGAAAATTCTTGATACACGAAAGACATTGCCCGGTTATCGTCATCTTGCGAAATATGCCGTAGCCTGCGGCGGTGCGGTTAATCATCGTATCGGATTGTATGATATGGTGATGATAAAAGATAACCACATTGACGGAGCCGGCGGAATTGCGCAGGCGGTAAATCGTGTGCGTGAAAAATGGGGAAACAAATATAAAATTGAAGTAGAAACCAGAAATCTTGCGGAAGTAGAAGAAGCCGTGCAGCTTAATGTCGACCGTATAATGCTTGATAATATGGACAATGAAACTATAGCTAAAGCTGTAAAAATAATTAACGGAAAAACAGAAATTGAAGCTTCCGGAAATATGACGTTGGAACGTGTAAAAACTCTTGCCGGTTCTGGCGTTGATTTTATTTCTGTCGGAGAGCTGACTCATTCAGTCAAAGTTTTTGATTTTTCTTTAGTAAGCGGTAAATGATAAGGAGAGACTGTTATGCAAAAAGTTTATGATGCATTAGTTATCGGAACCGGAATTGCGGGATTAAGTTGTGCTATTTATTTAAAAGAAGCCGGTTATGACGTGGCAGTTATTACAAAAACCGATGACGTTTCCGAGTGTAATTCCTTTCAGGCACAAGGCGGAATCATTGCTTGGAATCCGGAAGATGACCCTAAATTATTGTATAAAGACATTTTGGAAGCAGGCTGCTATTATAACAATACTGCGGCTGTCAAACTTTTGTCCGAAACCGGTCCAAAGCAGGTTTTTGATTTCCTGATAGATAAAATCGGTATAAAATTCAGCACTGATAATAACGGCAAATTTGATTATACCGAAGAAGCAGCTCATTCAAAGCGCAGAATTCTTCATTATGAAGACCACACCGGCGATAAAATTATTACCGAACTTTTAGCTTATGCAAGAAAGATAGGACTTGAGATTCTGACTTCTCATACTTCAATCGATTTGATTACAAACAATCATCACAGTGCGGATAATCAGGAAATTTACCGAAAGCGTGAAGTTATGGGCGTTTATGTTTTGAATAACCTTGATGGCTGCGTGGAAAAACTTCTGGCGTATAAAGTAATTTTAGCTACTGGCGGAGTGGGAGAAATTTTTCAGCATACTACAAACCCACCGGCTGCTACCGGTGACGGATTGAGCATGGCGCACAGAGCCGGCGCGGATATTATAAACGCAGAGTTCGTGCAGTTTCATCCTACAGCGTTATTTCACCGTGATATAAAACGCTTTTTGATTTCCGAGTCATTGCGCGGCGAAGGAGCCAAACTTTTGAATAGAGACGGAAAGGAATTTATGGGGCGTTACAGTCATTTGCGAGAACTCGCGCCGCGTGATGTTGTTGCCCGTGCAATATATGAGGAAATGAGCAAAACCGGAGCAGACTTTATGCTGCTGGATTTGGCGAATAACTACAAGGGCAGCGTTCCGATTGAAAAGCGTTTTTCTAAGATTTACAATACTTGTCTGTCCGGTGGAATTGATATTACAAAGGAACCGATTCCGATTGTTCCTTCGGCGCATTTTTTCTGCGGTGGAATAAAAGTTGACCTTAACGGACGAACTTCGATTAAAAATCTTTATGCACTTGGTGAAGTAAGTTGTACCGGATTGCACGGTGCGAACAGGCTTGCTTCTACGTCGCTGCTTGAAGGGCTTGTGTGGGCAAAGCGTGCGGCTGATGATATAAAGGAAAATTTTCAGGAAATACGCAGATCGCGTCTTGATAACATTGTCGATTGGGAAAATCCTAAGTCTAAAACGGAAGAATTCGATCCGCTTATTATCGGGCAGGATTTGCAGGTTATAAAACTGACTATGTGGAATTATGCAGGCATTATCAGAACCAATAAAGGGTTGGAGCGTGCTAAAGCTGATTTGAATTATTATTCGCATAGAATTATAAAATTCTACAAAGAAGCGAAGCTGAATCGGTCGATTATCGAACTGCGCAATGCGATAATTACGGCATCTATTATTGTGGATCAGGCTATACACAACACAAAGTCTTTGGGATGTCACTATATAAAAAATTAAAATAAGGATTATTTAATGAAAAAATTACTTTGTTTACTGTCGGTTGTTTGTTTTGCTTTGTGCATATCGTGCGAGAATAAGGGGAAAAATACAGCATTCTATAAAGAAAATAAAACTGACACCGCATATAAAATTTCCGGAGAATATTCGGAAATTCCTATTAAAGCAAATATTGCTTCCGAGTTGACATTTGCATTTCAGAATATGGCAAGCGGGATAAATCCGTTTTTTGCATCTAATGATATGGAAAAGTTTATCAGACAAGCTGCTATGGGAACATTGGTTTTTCGTCATCCGGTATCCGGAAAAATAGTCGGAAATATTGCTGAATCGGTTACTGTTTCGCCTAATCTTTTGAATGTGGTTTTTACGCTTGATAAAAACAGAAAGTTTTCGGATGGGAAAAATATTACGATTTCCGATATTGAAGCTGATTTTGTTTTCCTAAAGAACATTCTTAAAACTACAAAAATCGGAGCGGAATTTCTTTCTGCCGGCAATGAAATAAATATTGATTCCACTACAGATACACAGATTACTTTGTCGTTTTCTCAGGCAGATCCATTTGTTTTGGAACGTCTTGTAAATTTTCCTATAATAAAAAAAGATGAAATAGAAAGAATTACTGATTTCAATGCGATTGCGGACAGTCTTAGCTTTACATCTTCCGGGGCATATATGGTTTCGGAAGTGGGAACAGATACGTACAAACTGCGTGTCAATCCGTATTACCAACGAGAAGATTCTCTCGGAAATTCTTATCCGTATACAGACAGAATAATTTTGAAACATATTTCAAACCGTGAAGATTTGATTCGCCAATTTATTTCCGGAGAAGTTGATTTGTTTGAAGGCATTGACGGGGAATTTGAACTCCTTTCGGCTGTAATGCAGGGAATGGAAGGACAGAAACGTGTTGTTGATGTCGGTTACAAAAACAGCAGAATTGTTACTGCGTATAATAATTTTAATGAAAAAAGTTCGGATTACATGAAAAATGCCGGAGTGTGCAGTTTTCTTTCCGGAGTACTTGGAAGTATTGCCGATGAGATTCCGCAGCTGACTGCTTTGTCCGGAATATATGACGATACGCCGTTTGCAAAACCACCGGTTCCTAAGCAATTGTTTACCGATGATAGCGGAAAGCTTGGTTTTAACAATAGTTCAATGAATTTGCAGATTGTTCTTTTTGCCGGAAGTCTTTCTGATAAGATTGAAGATGCGCTGAAGTTTGTGCTTGATTCGAACAGTTTAAACTACAGCATTTTGCGTATGCGTGATACGGCGGATTTTATAAACAAAGTTTTTTATGAAAAAGATTATGACATTGCGATGTTTGAATATGATTTGTTCCCGGAAGCTTGGGAAACAGATGAACTTTTTGCAGATGCACAGTTTGCCGCCGTTGCTGCGGAAGGCAATGAATTGGCAAAGAAAAAAACTCTTAATTATAAGTGGCAGTTTTCGCCTGTTTTTGCACAAAAGCGTTATTTCTTCCTTGATGCAAAGATTAAGAATTTTTATTTCCAGCCTGATTACGGTTTTTTCTGCGATCCGCTAACATTGAAAATGATTTTTAAATCGGTTGTTGAGCCGCAATAGTTTTTTTAGGAGAATTTCATGTTTCAAATTTCCTCATTTGGTGAAAAATTTGGGAAAGTAACCGGAATCGGTGAGTTGATGAATGATATAGGCGATGCAATGCAGAAGCCGGATGAAGCAATTCTTATGGGCGGCGGCAATCCTGCAAGAATTCCCGAAATGCAGAAAGTTTTTTGTTCATTGTTGGGTAAAATTGCCGATACGGATAATTTCGGAAAGATTATCAGTTCTTACGACAGTCCGCAGGGAAATGAAGACTTTTTGCAAAAAACAGCAGAGTATTTTCAT
>JBNMHA010000034.1:0-23708 GCA_050872545.1 Spirochaetales bacterium
ATATATGTGAATATATGTCCGGTGATCATAACGAGGGTGTCCACCTGTTCCCATTCCGAACACAGAAGTTAAGCCCCTTAGTGCCGATGGTACTGTTTCTTTCGGGAGATGGGAGAGTAGGAAGTTGCCGGGCTTTTTTTTATTTCTTCACACTTCCTCTTATTCCTCATTAATGCCTAACATTTAGCACTTTCATCTCATTACTCATCGCATGGCAATTTGAGGTAAGTTTTTTTTGCTACGTTGCCTTTCTTAATGCGTGTTTAAAAGAACACTTCTTGCATAATTCATTTGAAAAATTATTTAAAAAAGGTATGATGCCACAAACCAGAAATGGTAATTTTAACTTTTTTAAGGAGTTATTTTATGTCAGCATTTATTGACGGAATTGTAGCGAAAGCAAAAGAATTAGATAAGGTGATAGTTTTACCTGAAACGAATGATGAAAGAGTACTAAAGGCTGCTGAAATTGCAGTTAAAGAAAAAATCGCACGTGTTATGTTAATCGGTAATCGTGAAAAAATAAATGCAAAATCTAAAGAGCTTGGTATTGATTTATCAGCTGCATCTTGTGAAGACCCGGCAACATCTGAATATTTAGATGAATTTGTTGTTAAGTTTCAAAAGAAAAGAGAAAAAAAAGGAATGACATTAGAAAAAGCAAGAGAAATAATGTCTACAGATTATATGTTTTTTGGTGCGATGATGGTAGAAAAGGGATTGGCACATGGAATGGTTGGCGGCGCAGTGAATACTACAGCACATACATTGCGTGCTATGATTCAATGCGTAGGAACAAAACCGGGCACAAAATCAATCAGTTCTTTTTTTATGATTGTGTCTCCAAACAAAAATTTAGGCAGTGATGGCGTGGCGTTTTTTGGTGACTGCGCAGTTATTCCTAATCCGGATTCTGAACAATTGGCAGATATTGCAGAAGCGACATCTGATAATTTTAAAGCATTTACAGGAAAAGATTCAAAAACTGCAATGTTGAGTTTTAGCACTAAAGGTTCTGCTGATACTGATGAGACAAAAAAAGTTGCCGCAGCGGTAGAAATATTGAAAGGCAGAAGAAGTGATTTGAATGTTGATGGTGAAATGCAGTTTGATGCAGCTATAGTTCCGGAAGTAGGTGCGAAAAAAGCTCCCGGTTCAACTGTAGCCGGACAAGCGAATGTTTTGATTTTCCCAACTTTGGATGCAGGAAATATCGGTTATAAAATAGCTCAGCGTTATGGCAATGCAGAAGCGTTAGGTCCTATTTTGCAAGGCGCAAATCATCCGGTAAATGACTTATCACGCGGATGCAATGTTCAAGATATTGTTAATGTTATAGCTATCACGTCAGTACAGGTGTAAAAATGAAATCCGCTGTTCAATCTTTATTTTTTTTAATTTTACTGTCTTGCTTTATTTCTTGTGCAAATCGCAATGTCGAGGTTGCTAAATATGACGGTGGTGCGGTCATGAAAGACGAGATTTCACATCTTATCAATAGTATGAGTGTTCAGGAGCTTAATCATTTGCAGACAAAGGATGATTATTTCAGATTTGTCAGAAAAATAGCTTTGGAACGAATAATATTGGAAGAAATAAACAAAACCGGACTTGCAGAACAACCTGAAATTCAGGAAAAATTGGCTTCTATTCGCCGTAATACTGCATTTGAGATTTTGCATAAGAAAAATGTTCTTGATAAAATAAAAATTGTTGAAAGTGATTATTCTGATTACTCAACAATTTATGAACTTTATCATATTGTTTGCAGAACAGATACATTGAATGAAAATAAGATTGAGCAGTCCAGAAAATTATTGCAGAAATTATCCGGAGAAATAAAGTCATTGGATGATTTTAAGAAATGTGCAGAGAAATACTCGGAAGATGCAACATCTTATGACGGAGGTTATTTAGGTAAGATTCGCTTTGGAATTATGGACAGCGAAATTGACAAGGCTTTGAAAAAATTGGAGCCGGGAAAAGTTTCGGATATTGTAGAAACTTATGCCGGACTTCATCTTTTATGGGTGAATTCTATTGAAAAAGCTGATATGGAAGAACTTTTCAGAGACAGAAAATTGTATGACGCAATTTACGCGCAGAAGCAGGAAAATCTTGAAAATGTTTGGTATGGTAAGCTTCTTGAAGAAAAAGGCTTGAAAATAATTGAAGATAATATTGGGGCTTCTGATGAAAATGCAGAAGTTGTAACTTATGCCGGACGCAAAATTACGATGGCAGAAATAAATCAAATGGTTGATGATTTGCGCAAAAATGGCTTTCCTACTCCGACAAAGAGTGAATTGAAAATGAAAGTTCGCGATATGGCAGCTAAATTGGTTTTGGAAGTAAAAATGGAAAGCCCGGAACTTTTAGAGTCTGAAGAATTTAAGAAGCAAGCAAAAAATGCCTGTGATTATTATTTGATGAATGAATATATTTACCGAAATAAAAAATCAGAACCTGTTACAGACACTGAAATAAACGAATTTTACGAAAAAAATTTAACTACTCTTTTCACATTTAAAGATGAAAATGGAAAAACTTTTGTTCAGCCTGTTTCTGATGTAGAAAAGTTTATAGAACAGAAAGTTCAGGATATGAAAATACAAAACGCAAGGTATCAGCTTTATCAAAACTTAGTTAAGCAATATAATTTGCAAATAGCAGATGATGCATTGCTTCTTTTAATGAAGGAACGAGGTTTAAAGCCGTAATGAATGTTTCCGATGAGTATATTCTTTTTATAGATTCCGGGTTTGGCGGAATGTCTGTAATGGATGCATTAATAAAAAAAGGATGTAGTTATCCGATAGCCTTTTATGCCGATGCAAAACATTTTCCCTATGGTGAAAAAAATGTTCATGAAATTTCCGGTTTTTTAAAAGATATTTATAAGTTTGCAATTTCAGAATTTGCAGTGAAAATGGTTGTTATTGCGTGTAATACAGCTTCAATTTCAGCTATCGATAAACTGAGAGAAGTAGCGGATGTTCCGGTTGTGGGAACTGTTCCGGCAATAAAAACAGCTGCAACATTGACCAGAAACGGAAATATTGGTGTTATAGCGACACTGACCAGTGTAAAGCAAAATTATTTATCTGATTTGGCAGACAAATTTGCTGTTGGCGCAAATGTTTATATTTGCGGAACGGAACATCTTGCGACCGCCGTGGAGAAAGAATGCAGCGGTGATGATTTGCAAAAATTGCTTGCGAAAGAACTTGCTTTTTTTAATGATAAAAATATTGATACGCTTGTTTTAGGATGTACGCATTATACTTTTCTGAAAGATGCACTTAATGATTTTTTTCACGGAACTGTCCGCATTATTGATTCATGTGACGGCGTTACGCGTAGAATTTTGTCATTGTTGCCGCAAAGTAATAATTTTCCAAGTCAGATTGGCAATCGTTTGTATCTTAATGATGTAAAGCGTGCAGCACAGTATAAGCATTGGAACGAACGTTATAATTGGTTTCATGGCATATACGTAGAGGATGGCGAATGGAAGAAGGTTTAGTTCTCTGGGGAGTCAGATCTATTTTCTATGTAGAAAGTATAGAGGGTAAAGAATATAAATGTGTAATTAAAAGCAAACGTTTAGACAACGGATTTAATTTAAAAGGAAGAAATGAAGCTTCTCCGCTTGTTGCCGGTGATTATGTAATGTTTGAAAAGACTTCAGATACCGACGGAGTCATTTTGGAGCGGTTAAAGCGTAAAAATGAATTTACAAGATTGAAAGCCGGCGGACGTGTAGTTCAAACTTTAGTTGCAAATATAGATTGGCTGATAGTTGTGGATAGCGTAGTTTCTCCGCCACTTCGACCGTTTTTTATAGATCGCTGCTTGTTTACAGCGGATTTAATGAATATAAAAGCTATGGTTGTGTTCAATAAGATTGATTTATTGGATGGAGAAATTCCGGATGAATTAAATGAAATCAGGCAGACTTATGAATCTTTGGGATACCCAACTATGGTGACATCTACGGTAACAGGGCTGGGAATAGAAGATTTGCGTAATGTACTGAAAGATAAAACATGCAGTTTTAACGGGCGTTCTGGAGTCGGAAAAAGTACTTTGGTAAGGGCATTGGATCCTGAATTGGAGAATAAAAAAATTCAGGTTGGTGAAGTAAGCCAAAAATTTAACAGAGGAACGCATACTACGACAAGAGCTTGTGCTTATAGATTGTCTTTTGGCGGAAGGATTATTGATACTCCGGGAGTGCGGGAATTTTCTGTCTTTCTTGATAAACCGGAAGATTTAGCTATGGGATTTCGAGATTTTCGTCCTTATTGCAGCTGCCGTTTTTCAAATTGCCAGCATATTCAAGAACCGGATTGCGGAATCAGGAAAGCGGTGGAAGAAGGAAAGATTAAAGATTTTCGTTATGAAAGTTATTTGCGAATGAGAGAAACGGTCTTAAAGCTTGCAGATGCAAAAATGGGGTTAAAATAAGTTAAAAAAAATTATAGTTTTCAGAATTAAAGACCGTTTAGTAAAAAAATAGAAAAGGTGAAAATCAATGATTAGTTCTGTTTTTTTAGAAAATATTTTTACTTGGATGGGAATTAATCTTATTTTGGCCATGATTCCGTTGGTGCTGTCATTTTTTATTTTTCGCAGTTCGTTATGGAGAATGCATTCCGGAACCAACGTGCTGTCAATTTTTCTAAGGACGGTACATGTTTTTGCTATATTGGTATTTTTTGCTTTTTTGCCTAATGCGCCATATACAATGACGGATTTGATACATTTGGTTCGGCAAATAAGAGATTATCGATATTTTGATTTAACGGATTCCCAAATTCTTTATGGACTGATTCCGCAATATTTGTTTTTTATATTTCTCGGAATGAGCAGCTACACAATTGCATTTCGCAGATTTCTTATTTTTATGCAGAATATTAATGTAAAAAAAACAATTGTTTTGACAATGAAATTTATGATACCGATATTTATGGCTTTAGGTGTATTTTTAGGAAGAAAATATCGCTATAACTCTTGGGATATAATAGTACACTTTTCTTCAATACTGCGTATACTGGTGTCTGAAATGGGGAAAGCCAGCTTTTATTTCTATATCATCTACTTTTATTTTTCAATTGTCATATTATATGAATGTTTGTCTATATTTTATCGTACATTGCTGCCGAATTTATTTTGGGCAAGTAAAGTAAGCAACTAGGAGAATAATTATGGGAAAAAATTTATTTACACAAGAAACCGGAAAATTTTTAGTGAATGACCCTAAGGAAATCAGAAAAAATGCAATGATTAATGCAAAGTCTACAGTTCCGCACTTGGAAGTTGGCGGACAAAGCAGACCTTTATCCAATAAATGTTTTTCTATCGGTAGGGATAAAACAAATCAGATTGTTGTAGCAGACCCTAAAGCTTCAAGATTTCATGCAGTTATTACATTTGAGAATAATTCTGTTTATCTGAAAGATACAGACAGTTCAAACGGAACTTTTGTTAATGATATAAGAATAGCGTCTAATAAAAAAGTGAAGTTAAAAAACGGCGACAGAATTAAAGTTGGAACAACCGTTCTTACATTAAAGCAGTAGGGGACATTCTACATCTTGAAATGTTTTGAATTTGCGCTGATAACTTTATTTATAAAAGCGCAGTCAAATTCATCAAGATTTACGAATTGTATTCCGATTCGCGGACCATTGACATTTGCAACTACAGTATCAAAAGTGTTTGATTCTTTTTCAGTCAGACCGAATCGTACTTTTATAATGTCGCCGATGACGAAAAATTGCTTCAGCCACAGACATGCGCCGTTTATGTTGAGGTCGTAAATTTTGCACTTAACCCAGTCATCTTGATAAAAGTAATGCCCATCTATATTTAACTCAAAGCGAGTGTTTTTTCTTCTGTTTGATTTTTTGGGAGTCAACATAATTTACCTCCTCAGGAAAGATTCTACACGATACCATAACATTTATATAAATTCAATTTTTAAGTTATTTAATGAAAATGTTCATGCTTTTTGGATAAAAAGTAAATACTATGGCGATAAATATGGAAACTGTTAAATATTGCCTTTTGATGCAAAATATCATATAGTCGCCAAAAATATTTAAATGTATGAATGTCGAGTTTTCTCCGGAAACGGATAATGACATAATAAATAAAAGTTTCGACATTTATGCTGAATGTGATTTCTATAAGGAAGTTTGTTATGGGATATATTGTTGCTAAGTTCGGCGGATGGGCTAATGCAAGTGCTGAAAATGTGAAGCTTGCAGCTGATTTATTTGAAAAAAATCATGACAGAAAAATAAAAGTGAATTCTGCTATCGGGAAAGTTGAAGGTTTACCGAAAGTGACTGACCTTTTAACAGAAGGCGCAGAAGCTGCATTAAAAACCGGCGTTTTTCCGGAAGATATTTTAGAAAAGATTAAATTAAATCATTACACAGTGTTTAAGCCTCTCGGAGTGCCGGAAGATGTTATTGACAATGTTTTGAATCTTCTGGAAAAACGTTTGCCGCAGAAAGATTCGTTATCTCCGGATCATTTCCGAGCACTGATTATCGGCTCCGGCGAAGAGTTATTTTCCCGACTTGATGCTTATTACCTAAAGGAAATCAGAAAACTAAAAGCTCGTTACGTTGATCCGCATGATATAGGGCATTATTTGGGCGGTCATCCATTAGACGGACATATTTTGCCGGAATCATACGATAATTTATCACGACTTAAAGATATGGACGGTATTATTGTTTATCCCGGTTTTTTTGCAATCAGTAATCGCGGCGAACCGATGATTTACAGTCGTGGCGGAACAGACAAGACAGCAGCGGATATTGCAACTGCTGTTAATGCAACGCTTTACGAGAACTGGAAAGATGTTGACGGTATTTACTGTGCGGATCCGAGAATCGTGAAAGAACCTGAATTAATGGAAAAAGTTACTTATAAGGAAATAAGAGAACTTTCATACATAAGCTTTAATGTGCTTCACCAAGAAGCAATGCTGCCTGTTATGAATGCGGAAATCCCTGTAAATATTAAGAATCTGCTGAAGCCGGACAGCAAAGGAACGCTGATTGTTCATGATAGAGAACATATTGAAAACCGCCCGGTAATCGGAATTGCTGGATTGAAAGGAATTTGCGTAATTAATATAGAAAAGCGAATGATGAATGAAGAGATCGGTTTCGCAGAAAAAGTTATGGCATTGTTCAGGGAAAACAGAATCAGCATTGAACAGATTGCAACAAGTATTGATACAATTGCCGTCTTGACGAAAGAAAGTGATTTCAAGGAAAAATCAATTCATTTCGGAATAAGCGAATCTGTGCGTAAAGAAATTGATTTTGATGAATTTGCAGAATATCTGAAAAATCAGCTGAAAGCGGATAAGGTAAAAATAAGCCGCAATCGTTCGCTGATGTGCGTTGTAGGACAAGGAATGCGAAAATCTGTCGGAACATTAGGACGTATCGCAACAAGTTTATCAAATGCCGGAATTAATATTGAGATTGTAGATCAAGGTCCGAGTGAACGAAATGTAATCGTTTGTTTTAAAGATGAAGAAGATTATTCAAAATCTAAAAAAGCAGTTGAAGTTCTTTATGAAGAATTTTTCCGCAACAATTAATAAATGAGGAATTCAGTGAGAAAAAAAGTTTTTTTGACAGCAATTTTATTGTTCTGTGCGAGCGTGTCGACTTGGGCGCAGAATGCGATTCAAGATTATATTGTGCAGATAATGACTTACATGAAAAACAATGAATTGATGATTTACCGTGACAGTTCTGTTTTAAGCAGTGAACGGGCAATTCACATGTTTTTGAATGATAAGATTTCAAGAATTGGAAAAAGCAATTATATTGAATTTTTAGTTCGGACGAAGAAAAATGGGCTTTATCGTGCTTATTTTTTGATTCGCGATAGCACAACAGGAGCTTTTGTCGAAACATTGTCCGGAAATATTGTTCCTCTTTCCGTGTCGGCTAATGCAGCCAGAAATTATTACTCAATGGAAAATCTCGATGCATTGACTATTTTGCTGCGTTACCGTGAAAACGATGCTTTGTCTTTGGAAGATTATATATATTTACTGAATAATCTTTTGTATAAAGATGAGACAATCGAAAGCATGATTAAACAAAAGTATGCTAATGGGGAAACAAAAACTTCTGATGACAAAAAACGTATTGCTATTTTGAAAAAAGATCAGATCGGCAATAAAACCGATATTTACAATATTGCACAGTTGGTTATAGACGGATATTCGGCACAGAATGAAAAGCTGAAATCTGATGCTGCTAATCAGAGTGTCATTGAAGAAAATAAGCAGTACATTGAGACATATAAAAAATTAAAAGACACAATGAGCAGACAGTTAAAGAGTCTGCGAGCAAAAAACTAAATTTTCACAATAAAAGTTGTGATATGCAGGAGTAAAAAATGTCAGTATTAACGAAACTTTTTGGTTCTCAGAATGAACGCTATTTAAAGAGTTTAAATCCAATAATTGAAAAAATTAATGCATTGGAAGTAGATGTAAAAAAATTGGCAGATAAAGATTTCCCGGTAAAAACTAAAGAATTTAAAGATCGGCTTGTGCATGGGGAAAATTTGGAAAATTTGGTGCCGGAAGCGTTTGCTTTGGTGCGTGAAGCAGCTTGGAGGACATTAGGTCAGCGTCATTACGATGTGCAACTTATAGGTGCGCTTGCACTTCATCACGGGAAAATTGCCGAAATGAAAACTGGTGAAGGTAAAACTCTTACCGCAACTCCAGCAGTTTACCTCAATGCGCTTCCCGGAAAAGGTGTTCATGTAGTTACCGTAAATGATTACTTGGCAGAGCGTGACTCCGAATGGATGGCACCTGTTTACAGATTTTTAGGGCTTTCCGTAGGATGTATTCTTACTACAATGAGCAATCAGGAACGCCGTGAAAATTATGCTAAAGATATTACCTACGGAACAAATAATGAATTTGGTTTTGATTATTTGCGTGACAACATGGTTTATGATTCTGCGCTGAAAGTACAACGTGGCTTTGCATATTGTATTGTAGATGAAATTGACTCAGTTTTAATCGATGAAGCCAGAACGCCGCTGATTATTTCGGGACCGGCAGAAAATGATACAAAGAAAATTCTTGCAGCTAAAAAAATTGTTCCGTTTTTCAAAGAATGCGAGAAAAACCCGGACGGTCGTTATCCTGATGAAGCAGATCCGTTTAATCCGCAGAAACCTGTGGGTGACTATAAAATAGAAGAGAAATCAAAGAACGTAACTTTTACCGATGACGGAATGAATAAGGCAGAACAGCTGCTGCAGGAACGAAATGTAATTCACGGTTCACTTTATGACCAAGAAAATTTTGAGTATGTGCATTACGTGCTTCAGGCTTTGCGTGCGGCGTTAATGTATCAGCGTGATGTTGATTATATGGTTAAAGATAATGAAGTACAAATTATCGATGAACATACAGGACGTGCTTTGCCGGGAAGACGCTATTCCGACGGTTTGCACCAAGCTATTGAAGCAAAAGAAAATATTACAATTCAACGCCGTTCCGTAACTTACGCGTCTATTACATTTCAGAATTTCTTCAGAATGTATTCCAAACTCGGCGGTATGACTGGTACTGCGGATACCGAAGCGGGAGAATTTAAAAGTATTTATAATCTTGATGTCGTAGTTATTCCTACAAATGTTCCTGTTCAGCGTCAGGATTTTGCAGACCGTGTGTATATGTCTGAACGTGAAAAACTCAAAGCTGTAGTTGAAGATATTATCGATACTCACAAAACAGGTCAGCCAATTCTTGTAGGTACAATCAGTGTTGAAAAATCAGAGCAGTTGTCTGCAATGTTAAAGCGTCATAATATTCGCCACAATGTATTAAATGCGAAAAATCATGCACGAGAAGCTGATATTGTTGCAGAAGCCGGACGTGTCGGCGCGGTAACTATTGCGACTAATATGGCTGGACGTGGTACGGATATAAAGCTTGGAGGCGATAAACGAGCTGATAGTTTGTATGAAGAGCTGATTAATGACGAAGAAACTCCGGAAGAAATTCATCCACTGTTGCAGGAATTTAAAGAGAAAATTGACAAGATGAAGCTTGAAGAAGCGAAGAGTGATATTGAAAAAATGTCCGGTGCAGTGAAAAAGAGTGCAGAGGAGATTTTGCAATCTGTTTATGATTGGATAGAAGAACATGAAGAAGTTAAGAAAATCGGCGGTTTGTATATTCTTGGTACAGAGCGTCATGAGTCCCGACGTATAGACAACCAGCTGCGCGGTCGTTCCGGACGACAGGGTGACCCCGGAAAGAGCCGTTTTTATATCTCGTTGGAAGATAACTTAATGCGTTTGTTCGGCGGAGAACGTATTCAGGGAATGCTTTCTAAATTGGGAATGGAAGAAGGCGAAAACATCGAACATAAATGGATAACAGGTGCAATTGAAAAAGCGCAAAAGAAAGTTGAAATGCGTAACTTTGAAATAAGAAAGCATTTACTTGATTATGACGATGTAATGAATACTCAAAGAAATTACATTTACAAAAAGCGCGACGAGCTTCTTACCGATAAAAATATAATTGAACGTGTTTACCAAAGTGCGTGCGAATATTCCGATTCTTTTGCTGATGATTATTTTGCCAATATTAAACATTTAGGAAAAGAAGCCTTTACTGTTCTGCTTAAAGATTTGAAAGAAACATTTTTCCTTGATTTGAATTTGCAGCTGCGCGAACATCTAACATCACCGGAAGATTTGAAAAATGCGCTTGCTTCTATATTAAAAGAGGAATTGGATCAGAAAGATAAAGTTTTGAATCATGATTATTTAAACGGCAAACTTAAAGAGTTGTATTTGTACTTGATTGATAGATTGTGGCAAAGCCATATTGAAAACATGGAGCAGCTGCGTGAGGCTGTTTATTTGCGTTCATATTCTCAGAAGAATCCTCTTGTTGAATACAAAATAGAGGGAAGCAACATGTTTGATGCGCTGATTGACACAATAAGTTCTCGTGTAATCAATCAGATTTTCCGCATAAAAATAGAAACTGTTTCCGCTCCGCAGACATCAGAATCTTCATATACAATGGCGCATGATACTTACAGTACATTCTCCGGAAATATGAAGCAGGCTGCGAATGCCAATCGCGGAACTACAATTGTTAATTCTGCCAAAATAGGAAGAAATGAATTGTGTCCGTGCGGAAGTGGCAAGAAATATAAAAAATGCTGCGGACGGAATGCATGAAAATTGCATTGCTGAATGGACCGAATCTGAATTTGTTGGGACTGCGTGAACCGGCAATTTACGGAAGCGAAACTTTGCAGGATGTAGAGAATTTGCTGAGGAAAAAAATTGCCGATTCAGGTTTTGAATTGGAGCTTATTTGTTATCAATCAAATTCTGAAGGGGATTTGATTGATTTCATTCAGCAATCTAAGGGCAACGGAATCGAATATATTATTTTTAATCCGGGAGCTTATACTCATACTTCCATAGCACTGCATGACGCAATCGTCGGAGTTCAGGCTAAAGTGATTGAAGTTCACATTTCAAATATTCATAAACGTGAAGAATATCGCAGAAATTCATATATAGCACCGGTTGCTGTCGGGCAAATTGTCGGTTTTGGAACAGCAGGATATGCAATGGCACTTGATTATATTCTGAATTCGGAAATGAAAAATGGCGTGTAAAAGAGTTGCGTTTTTTGGAGCGGAAGGAGCTTTTACTCATTTGGCTGCACTCCAGTTTTGCAGTGATAATAAAGATTTGCAGCTGGTAAATGAAAATTTTATACGCATTTCGGAAGCTGATAAAATTTTAAATGAAGATAAAGCCGATTACTGCGTTGTGCCGGCAGAAAATTCAACGGGCGGAATGGTTAATGACACATTTGATTTATTAATCAGCAGTAAATTGAAAGTTTTGAACGAAATTCGTCTTCCGATTATCCAAAACCTTTTGTCAAAAGAGTCAAGCATCAGTGCGATAAAGTCGGTTTATGCTCATCCGCAGTCTTTGGCGCAGTGTCGTGATTTTCTTAATTCAAATTTGCCGAATGCAGAGTTGATCGACGCATTGTCCAATGCTGTGGGAGCTAAAATTGCAGCCGAGAAAAGAAACGGAGCTGCCGCAATCGGTGCAAAAATTTTGTCAGATGTTTATGGACTGAATGTTATCAAGGAAAATATTAATGACAGCTGCGGAAATGAAACGCGTTTTTTTGTTGTCGGAAAAAATTCTTTGTCAAAGTACGGAAAGCATTCGATAATTCTTTTTGCGTTACAGAATCGTGCCGGTGCACTTTATGAGATATTGAAAATTTTTAATGATTACAATTGCAATATGACGCAAATTTCATCCAGACCTTCTCGTGTAAAAAATTGGGATTATTTGTTTGTTGTGGAGTTCGATACTTTGGCTGATATTGAGAAAAATCGGTTAATGCTGAATGAGATTGAAAATAAATGCGTTTATTATAATTGTGTCGGAATGTATTAACGGTTGGTCGCTGTGGAAAATATTGCAAATAATAACAAAGATTTATTGTATCTTGCGTCATCATCGCCGCGCAGAAAGGAACTACTGGAAAGTATTGGAATTCCGTTTTGCGTAGTTCCTCAAAATTTTGATGAATCGTCGCAGCCTGCTGTCTCTGCGAAAGACTATGTTATTAAACTTTCGGAAGGGAAAGCAAATGCGGCGCAGCTGCCGGATAATGCAAGATGGGTTTGCGGTGTAGATACAATCGTTTATTTTGACGGAGAAATTTTGGGTAAACCGAAAGACCGCATTGAAGCCGAGCGCAATATTTTGAAGCTTTCAGGTAAAACACATGAAGTTCATTCCGGTGTTACTTTGCTGGATTTGCGGAATAACGTAAAATTTCAAGATGAAAGTGTAACATTTGTTAAATTTTGCAATCTGGAAAAAGAGTTTATTGATTATTACCTTGACAACAGGCTTTTTGAAGGATATGCTGGCGGCTATGCAATTCAGGGGATATTCGCCTGTGTTGCGGAAAAAATTGAGGGTTCTTACAGCAGCGTTGTCGGTTTGCCTTTAGAGCTGTTGTACAGACTTCTCCGTAAATCTGGTTTCCGGTTTATATAGCCGGTACGCAGAAATATCCGACATTTACTGAAAACGGTAATATGTACGAGAAATAATGGTGTATCCGAAGTTTTGGAGTCTCTATGTGATTTTTCAATGCTTTGCTGTTGCCTGTAGTGTCGGTAAATCTGAAACAGAAAAAAATGATAAATTTTTAATTTTAAGGAGTACTGAATTGGCAGTAGTAACAATGAAAAGTTTACTTGAGTCCGGTGTACATTTCGGACATCAAACAAAAAGATGGGATCCTAGAATGAAGAGATATATTTTCTCTGAAAGAAACGGGATTCATATTATCGACCTTCAAAAAACAACTGTAGAAGTTAAAAAAGCTTACGAGGTTATCAGAAAAGTTGCAAAAGAAGGCAAACCTGTTCTTTTTGTAGGAACAAAAAAACAAGCAAGAGGCGCAGTTCAAAGAGAAGCCGAAAGATGCGGTCAGTTTTATGTAAACAATCGCTGGTTAGGCGGAATGCTTACAAACTTTTCTACAATTCAACAATCAATTAACCGTTTAACAAAAATTGAAAAAATGGAAGTTGACGGAACATTTGAATCAATCACAAAGAAAGAAAAACAATTGCTGCAGAAAGAAAAAGAAAAGCTGGAAAAAAATCTCGGCGGAATTAAAGGCATGAAGAAACTTCCGGGCGTTCTTTTTATTATCGATTCAAAGAAAGAAACAATTGCTATTGCAGAAGCTAAGAAATTGGGAATTCCTGTAGTTGCGGTTGTTGATACAAACTGTAACCCCGATGTTGTGGATTATCCTATTCCGGGCAACGATGATGCAATTCGTGCTATTAACTTATTTTGCGAAATTATAGGAAATGCTTGTCTGGATTCAGGTTCTGATGAAGAATTAGTGATTGTGGAAGAAGAATCTGTTGATATGAACAGTGTTGTTCCTGAAAAAAAAGAAAGTGAAGCAAAAGAAGAAGAATAAGGAGTTATAAAAATGGCAGTATCAATGCAGCAGGTAAAGGAATTAAGAGATATTACTAACGCGGGAATGCTTGATTGTAAAAAAGCATTGGAAGCATCAAACGGAAATCTTGATGAAGCTATGAAAATTTTGAGAGAAAAAGGATTAGCTGATGCAAAGAAAAGAAGTGACCGTGAAACAAAAGAAGGTGGCGTTTATGTTGCGGCAAAAGATGGAAAAGTTGCGATTGCTTTAGTCGCTTGTGAAACAGACTTTGTAGCAAACAATGCTCAGTTCAAAGACGCTTGTAACGAACTTGTAGGTAAAATCATCGACAGAGGTTCTGAAAATCCTGATGATTACAAAGAAGATTTGCAGCACATCGCTCAGATTACAAAAGAAAACGTTAATGTTAAAAAATTAAGATGCCTTGAAGTAGCTGATAATCAATATGTTTCTACTTATATTCATGGCAATAACCAAATCGGAGTTGTTGTTGTTTATGAAATGGCAGACAAAGCTGTTGCGGAAAAAGCAGAATTTGCAGAAATGGCGAAAAATGTTGCTCTACATGTTGCAGCTTCAGCTCCTATCTATTTAACAGGAAATGATGTTCCGGATTCAGATTTGGAAGAACAAAAAGCTGTATTTGCAAAACAAATGGAAGGCGAAAATAAACCTGCAAATATTCTGGAAAATATTCTTAAAGGAAAACTTGCAAAATATAAGTCAGAAATTTGTTTAATGGAGCAGAAATACATTAAAGATGACAAAATTTCTGTTCAGCAGTACGTTGCAAATACTTCTAAAGATTTAGGTTCAGAAGTAAAAGTTGCAAACTTTATTCGTTTTAATGTCGGAGAGTAATCTTGGCTAGAATACTGGTTAAATTATCCGGAGAGGTTCTGAAAGGATCTCTCCAAGCCGGTATTGATTGGACTGTAGTTGATGCTATATGTTCAGAAATTGCCGGAGCCGTAAAAAATACGAAGTCAGAGCTTGGTTTTGTTATCGGCGGAGGAAATATTTTTCGTGGTGCAACGCCGGATTTGAATATTCGCAATTATGATCGCCTGCTTGGTGATAGTATGGGAATGATGGCGACGGTAATTAATGCTCTTGCGCTTACAGAGCGTTTAAGAGGCAATGGGGTGAATGCAATTCTGCAATCTGGCGTTCAGATTGATGGGGTTGCGCCCCTTTTTAATGCAGATGCAGTTGAAAATAACTTTAAAAACGGCGGAGTTGTTGTTTTTGCCGGTGGAATCGGCAGTCCGTATTTTTCTACAGATATGACTGCGGCACTGCGAAGTTTGCAGATAAAAGCAGACTTTTTGGCAAAAGCGACGAAAGTTGACGGTGTTTATAGTTGTGACCCAATGAAACATGCGGATGCAAAGCGTTATGAGAGAATCTCATATAATGAAATTATTGAAAATAAGTTAGAAGTTTTGGATTTGACAGCGATTCAATTGCTTGAAAAAAACAAAATGAAACTTCTTGTTTATGATATGACAAAGAAAGGCAATCTGGAGGCTATTTGCCGAGGCGAGCAGATAGGAACGATTGTCGAATAAATAAGGGAGTAATCTATGTTGGACGGTGTAAAAAATCAGTTTAATGATAAAGCTGCCAAAGCAATTGCAGCATATGAAGAAGAATTAAAAAAAGTAAGAACAGGAAGAGCATCAACTGCTGTTTTTGATAAAGTTATGGTTGATTATTACGGAACTCCTACTCCGGTTAATCAAGTTGCTCAAATCAGTGTGCCGGAAGCTCGTTTAATCACAATTTCTCCGTGGGAAAAAAATATGCTTGCGCCTATAGAGAAAGCAATTCTTAAAGCTGAATTAGGCTTTAATCCAAATAACGACGGAAATATTATCCGTATTACAATTGCGCCGCTGACAAAAGAAACACGTGTAGAACTGGCTAAAACAGCAAAACAAATTGCGGAACAGGCAAAAGTTGCAGTCAGAAATTTGCGCCGTGATGCGAATGAGCATATAAAGAAATTGTTAAAAGACCATGAAATTGCTGAAGATCAAGAAAAAAAGGGTCTTGATGACATTCAAAAACTTACAGATAAATGTATTGATGAAATAACAAAAATTTTTGAAAAAAAGGAAAAAGAAATCCTTGAGTTCTAAAGAGAAAAAACTGGAACATATTTCTTTTATTATGGACGGTAATGGGCGATGGGCGAAGAAACGTTTGTTGCCCAGAACGTTTGGTCATAAAGAAGGTGTGAAAAAGGCAAAAGAAGTAATTCTTCATGCAAAAAGTCACGGAATTCCGTTTGTATCTCTCTATACTTTTTCAAAAGAGAACTGGAAGCGACCGGCAGATGAAGTTTCTTTTTTGATGAAATTGATTATTGATCATTTCAAAAATGATTTTCAATTCTATATTGATAACCAAATCCGTATTATACATATCGGTGATAAAAATGGGATTCCCGGGGAAGTTTGCAAAGCAATAGAGGAAATAGAAAAGTGCAGTAAAGATTTTAACTCGGTTACAGTTTTGCTTGTATTTAATTATTCCGGTCAGTATGATATTGTACAAGCTGTAAACAGAATGTTAGTAGATAAAGTTGCCGGTACTGATGAAAATGAAATACGCAAGTATCTTTTAACATCAGATTACCCTGACCCTGATTTAATTGTGCGAACAAGCGGTGAGTTTCGCATAAGTAACTACTTTTTATATCAGGCTGCGTACTCAGAATTTTATGTAACCGATACGTTGTGGCCGGATATGACTAAAGAAGAAATTGACAAAGCTATAGAATCTTTTTATTTGCGGGAACGAAGGTTTGGAGGAGTGTAAATGCTGAAAGAATTTTTTCGGAGCAATTTATTTAAACGAATGCTCTTAACAACAATAACTGTTCCTGTAGTCTTTTGGACTTTATTTTTTCCGTTGAGAAGTCATATTCTTTTGGTGCTGATTTTTGGCTTTATTATTACCTATCTCGGAAGTTTTGAAATTAATTCGCTTATTTTTAACAAAGGAATAAAAGTAAATAGATTTTTTATTCCGACTGTAAATCTGATAATTTACGGATTTGCGTATATTTACGCAAATAATTATTTTTCGGTTCATTCTTATCCGCAAACTCTGCCTTTGTTTTTTGCATTTTTGATTTCGCTTTTATCCTTTATATATGCACGCGATATTTTTGCTAAAGATTTGGCAATGTCGTTTGAGAAGATGTCGTATACATTATTCGGAATTCTGTATATAGGAATTCCGTCTTTCCTGTTTCCGTTTCTACTGAATATTGACCCGGTAAATAAGCTTGCTGATGTTGCGAATGTTCCCATTTTCTATTGCGTAAAAACGGAAGGAACACAGTTTTCGGCAATGTTGCTGATTTACCTTGTAATTTGTATATGGGTTAATGATATTTTTGCATACGTTTTCGGTATGACATTAGGGAAGAAGAAAAAACTCGGAATTACTGCCAGTCCTAATAAATCGCTGGCAGGATATATTGGCGGTTTTTTAACAACTTTTGTATTTGTCGGTGCGTATTACGCGCTGTTTCATAAGTATCTTTCACAAATGTCTACTGCTTTTTATTTTCTTTTCCCGATATTAAGCGGTTTTTTAGTGCCGGTAGGCGATTTGGTTGAATCTGTAGTAAAACGCAGCGTGAATATTAAGGATTCCGGGAATATTATAATGGGGCGCGGCGGCGTTCTGGACTCTGTTGATACTCTGTTGTTTTTAATCCCGGTATATTTTGTGATATTGCAGCTATATTTCTCATTTACAGCAGGCTGAAATCAATGAAAAACATCAAAATTTTAGGTGTAACCGGTTCAATAGGCACGTCAGCGTTAAAGGTTTTAGATAATCATAAAGAAAAATTTCATCTTCAAGCTGTTTCTGCAAACAGCCGTTTGGATAACCTCATTGAAATAGTAAAAAAATATCGCCCTGATTATGCAGTTTGCGCCGACGGTGAATATTTTTTCAATCAAACGGGCAAAACTTCTATTATGTGTGAAGGAATTCCCATTTACAGCGGCAATGACGGAATGGAACATATTTGCAGCGACGAATCTGATATTGTACTAAATGCCGTTGCCGGTAAAGCTGGTGTTGTGCTGTCGTTTAAAACAATAAAGCACTGTAAAGAACTGGCTTTAGCAAATAAAGAAAGCGTGGTTTGTGCGGGAAATTTACTTTTTGAAGAAGCCGCAAAGAATAACTGCAAAATTATTCCCGTTGATTCGGAGCATTCGGCAATTTTCTTTTTATTGAAAGATAAACCGCATGATTTAATCAGCAGGATTCACATTACGGCATCGGGTGGTCCATTCCTTAATACGGATAAAAATGAGTGGGAAAAAATTACTCCGGCGGATGCACTGAAGCACCCGACTTGGAATATGGGGCGAAAAATTTCCATAGACTCGGCTACAATGGCGAATAAAGGACTTGAAGTAATTGAAGCGCATTACCTTTTTTCAATGCCTTATGAAAAGATTAATGTTGTTGTTCATCCGCAATCCTTAGTTCATTCTATGGTGGAAATGATTAACGGTGAGATTTATGCTCAACTTGGACCGAAAGACATGGCACTTCCGATACAAAATGCATTTTCATATCCTGATGTAATAGAAAATAATTACAACCGACTGAATTTTTTGTCAGCATTAACGCTTAGTTTTTTTCCGATTGACATGAAGAAATTCAGAATGTTGGATTTTGCGATTGGCTGCGGGAAAAAAGGCGGAATTTATCCGGCATTTTTTAATAATGTTAATGAATATCTTGTTATGCAATTTTTGGATGAAAAGATTTCATTTTTGCAGATTGAAAGTGCAATGGAAAAATCTATTGAGCTGTTGGAAAAAGAAAATTTCAGTAATGAATTAAATAATGTTGAGGATTTAGTAAAAATAGACTTGCTTTCGTGTGATATTGCGTCAAAGGCAATAATTATTGCAAAAGGAGAATAAGCTTGTTTTCTTTATTATTAGCAATTTTGGGATTTGGATTTCTGGTTTTTATTCATGAATTGGGACATTTTCTTGTTGCAAAATTGTTCAAAGTAAAAGTGGAATGTTTTTCTGTCGGTATGGGACCTAAAGTTGTCGGTTTTAAGAAAGGCGACACCGTTTACCAAATCGGAGCTATTCCGATGGGAGGCTTTTGCCAGTTCAAACAGGACGCACTCAGAGATGATTTGCCGGAAGTTTTGACTAAGGAGAAATTTGCGCTTCTTTCCAATGCATTAAAAAATAAAATATCAGAAGAAAAACTTGTGGAATACTACAAAAAAATGCCGCCGAAATCTATTGAGCCGGTCGATTTTCACAATCTTACAAAGGATAGAGAAAATCGCCCGGATGCAGAATGCTTGTTTGATTGTTATGAGGAAAACTGTGGCGTTTTTGTAAGAAAAGAAGATTTGAGCGATAAAAATATTTATGTTTCGGTGGAGTATCTGGAATCGTTAGGAAAATACGAATTTGAATACTGCTTGAATGCGGAAGCTTTTTCTACCGGTAAGGAACGCAAAGATTTTATAAATCTTGTTTATAAGTCAATGAATCTGCGCAAATTAAGAGATTCGGACAGTTTTTTCGGAGTATATCCGTTTAAGCGTTTGCTTGTAGCATTTGCAGGTCCTTTTATGAATTATATCTTTGCAATTATTCTGTTTTCACTTGTTTTTGTAGGTGCCAGAAAAGAAGTTGTTATTCCGAACAAAATACTGCTGTCGGATGATGTCGGTCGTGAAGAAGCTTCAGTTTCCCCTGCAAAAAGTGCCGGACTGCTTTCCGGAGATAAAATAATTTCAGTAAATAATCATACAATTGAATCGTTCAGCGATTTGTCGGAAGAAATGATTCTTGCCGGTACTCGCTCAAAGCTGAATATCGGCGTAGAACGAAACGGTGAAATCTTGAAGTTTCAGGTGCAGCCGGAGTGGGATAAAAATTCAATGCGACCGTTGCTTGGCGTTTATTTTTATCAGGAACCGCGGCTTGATAAAACAAAAGAATCTGCACTTGCAAAATTCTTGAATCTGCAGGACGGAGATAAAATTACCGCAATAGACGGAAAGCGTGATTTGATTTCTACAGTGTCGGTGGAACGTTATCTGATGAATCTTTGGGAAACAAAGATGACGGGAACATTGACAGTACTGCGCAGTAATTCTGAATTTGATGTGAGTGTGGACATTGGCGATTTTGATGAAAAAGATGTTTTTCTTCCTTATTACTTTGAAATCAAAGATGTGAAAGGAAAGAATTTGTTTGCGGCGTTTGGAGAGGGATTTAAGGAAAGCAACAAGCTGATAAAAATGACAGCACTTTCTACGTATGCACTTATAGTAAAACCAAAAGGTGATATTTCACAGCAGGTTGGCGGACCGATAAAAATCGGTTATTTGATGAAAAACATAGCAGATGCAGGTTTTTCCAACAGCTTTTTGGAGGGAATGAGAAATTTCTTTATTGTATTGGCAAATATTTCTCTGGCATTGGCATTTTTTAATTTGCTGCCGCTTCCGGCACTTGACGGCGGCTATATTGTAATGAGTGCAGCTGAAATGATTATGCACAAACCGATTAAAATTCGTTATGTTTACGTTTTAAATTTTGTAGCCCTTATGCTGTTGATGGGATTGGGGCTGCTTGTTGCAGTAATGGATATTTTTTACATTATAGGACACTAAGCGGCAAAAGGCGTTGTTTCTGTTAATTAGTATTTGCTCGGCTGGCATATTGATTGCTTTTTATGCGAAAAATATAAAATAGGAGCAAATAAGATGAAGAAAATCAATGCCTTTTTTCTTACGATTATTCTTATAGTTATGTTCTCATGTGCTACAGAGGATAATACCAGAAATGTTACGGTAAATCCGAATCAACTGATGAGTGCGTTAAAAGTTTTGCCGTCAGACGGTCAGCCAATTACTGCCAATGACAATATTGAACTTTATGCACCGACAAATGCTTCGGATGCGGTAATTTATTATGAAATTGCAGTCGGAACAGATTGCCCGGAACCTACAACAGCAAGTACAACATATACTGGCAGCTTTACTTTAAGCAGCAAAAATTTATCACCGAGAAACGATGATATTATTACTTTGAAAATCTTGGCAGTAAAAAGCGGCTTTGACAACGGAACGCTTACACTGCATTGGATTTTTTCAGACGGCAGCGCATCGGTAATTGACAATAATGCTTACTTAAAATCAGTGACAATTTCTAATGTAAATTTCAGTTTTTCCCCGGAAAAGTTTATTTACAGCGATATTAAAGTACCGAACAGCGTGGCAAGTGTAAGTATTGATTATGAAAAGTCAAATACAAATGCTTTAGTTTATACAAGTCCAAGTTCACTTAAAGCTGTTGCATTGACAGCTGGAATGACAAATCAAGTTTTGTTGACTGTAATGTCTGCGGACAGAACGACAACAAAGCGTTATTCTTTTAGTATTTACAGAGGTGGCAGCACTGAAAATATAAGAAGCAGCGATTGCAGCCTTTCATCACTTTCGGTTGATGGTGCATCAATTGGATTTGATAAAAATAAACTGAGTTATGAAGTTCAGCTGCCTAATTCAACAGAGAAAACATCGGTAAGATATTCATTGTCCGATAACAAGGCTGTAGCAGCAACTACTCCGTCAGATTTAGAAAATATCAGTCTTGCAGCCGGTGAAACTAAAGTTGTTTCTATAAAAGTGACTGCAGAAGACGGAACAGCACAAACTTATACAATTTCAATTTATAGAGCAACCAACGGTCAAACTTCAACAGATGCGACACTTAAATCATTAAGTGTAACCGGTGGAAGCTTGCCATTTAACAGTTCAGTTATGAACTACAATGTGGAAATTCCATCGACTTATAGCGGAACTGTATCTGTAAATTATGAAAAAAATCATGCAGGTGCAACAGTTACATCGATTCCTGTTAATCTTGACAGTATTTCTGTAGTTGAAGGAACTCCGACTACAGTAACTATTATAGTAACCGCAGAAGATAAGGCTACATCGAAAACTTATAAAATTAATTTGACAAAACAGGTCGGTATATTAAGCAGTAATGCTAATCTCAGCAGTATTACTTTAAGTGCAGGTTCATTGTCGTTCAATGCAGCAACAACAAGTTACTCTGTAAATGTAGAAAATTCTGTTTCAAGCATTACGGTAAGTGCTGTAGCTGAAGATTCTAAAGCATCTGTAAATATTACTCCATCATCGACTGTTTCTCTTACTGCTGGAAGTGCGACAGCAATTACGATTTATGTAACAGCTGAAGACGGTACACCTAAAACATATACAATTTCTGTAACAAGAGCAGGTAGTTCTTCCGGTGGCGGTGGTAGCGGCGGCGGTTCAGTTCAGAGTGAATACTACTGGACGAATAAAAACGGCGCAGTTGGAACAAACAAAACAATAAGCAGCTGGTCAGACTGGACGGAAGCAGAGCGAATAGCACAATGTGCTGCTTATGATGATCCTAGAACATGGACTGGACTTCAAGAAGTTCCTTATGATGTTTACGCACTGTATGCTGCTTATGATGACACGAATCTTTATGTAATGGTTGAACTTACAAATATTGTTGATCGAGCAAGTTTTATGTTCCATAATTTCGCTGCAAGTGATAACGCTTGGTGGAATAATCGAGATATTCCTCTTGGACTTGCAATTAATACAGGAGCTGCTGTTCTTGCGAAAGGTTCTTATTTGGATGCTTCGGGAAAACGTGTTTGGGGAACAGCAAATGATGGTGTTGCATTTGAAGATGCAAATGGCTTTGATTGGTTGTTGTATCATTCTTCTAAATATGGAACATTTGCGGGTGATGGAAAATTTGTTGGTGCTGGTACACCTGGTGTTTTTCATGTAACGGATAACGGTTATTTTTCTTATGATGCAGGTTATTGTCTTTCTGTAAACACTGGTACAACAACTGGAACTTCAGGAATTGACATAAAATATATGAGGCAATGCGCTGTAAGCAAGAAAATTTATTTTGAATCAACTCCAACTGATAACAGAAAAACATCTGCTCAAACTGGAGAAATGCTTATGTCTTCTAGTAATTATACTACTGTTGAAACAAATGATCTTGATATGAGTTATTGGTACACAATTCCGTTAAAAACTTTGGGCATGACAAAAGCAGATGTTGAATCCCGTGGAATTGGTATTCGTCAGCTTACGACTGGCGGTGGTTCATTGATGGACTGCGCTCCTTGGGATCCTTGTATGGTTGATGTGGCAGGGGAACTTTATTCAGGTGCGGATGACAATACTTCAAAAGAAAAAGAAGACTGTGATAAAATGACAACTCCACAAGCTCGTGTAGGTCACATGTAATTTAAATTGGTTTAGAAGTTTTAAGCCGCCGGTTCTTTTTGGGACTTGGCGGTTTTTGTTTTCACAAGGGACAGACCCTAATTCCGGAATGGGATTAGGGTCTGTCCCTTAGTGTTTAACACGTCATTCTATGCTTAACATGGGAATTTGCACTGTTTTCTGTGTTATCGCTGGTGTCAGACCTATATGTCAAAATAGTATATTAACCAGTTTTTTAGCTTGTTTCAGTATCTTTTTGGCTTTATTTATTCCAAACTAGAATTAGGGTCTGAC